>KE354187.1 GCA_000415505.1 Streptomyces afghaniensis 772 | reverse complement strand
TCCGCTACGTCGCCGGACCCGCCGCGTCGACGCCGACTTCGGAGTGGGCCGGGGCGCGGAGTGCGTCGTACGACGCTGCACGCGCTGCTGCGCGAGGCGGTGCTGGCAGCGGGCGTAAGCGTCGACCAGCGCACCGCGCGTCACGTCGAGCAGGACCAGGACGGGGTGGTGGTCGACGGCATCCGCGCCGGCCATCTCGTAGCGGCCGACGGCCTGCACTCGCCGATCCGCCGCGCCCTCGGGCTGAACCGGCCGCGTCGGTCCCCTGCGCGGCACGGGCTGCGGCGCCACTACGCGCTCGCTCCCTGGAGCGACCACGTCGAGGTGCACTGGGCCCGCGAAGCGGAGGCCTACGTGACCCCGGTGGCCGACGACCTCGTGGGCGTGGCGGTGCTCACCACCGCCCGCCGGCCGTTCGACGACCATCTCGCCGCCTTCCCCGAGCTGCGGGAGCGGCTGGCCGGGGCCGACCTCGCCGGACCGGTACGGGGGGCAGGCCCGCTCCGGCAGGTCGCGAGCGCGCGCACCGCCGGCCGGGTGCTGCTCGTGGGCGACGCCGCCGGGTACGTCGACGCGCTCACCGGCGAGGGCATCGCGCTGGCACTCGCGCAGGCACCCGCCGCGGTGCGGGCCATCACCAGCGGTGACCTGGCGGCCTACGAGCGCGAGTGGCGGCGGCTCACCCGGCGCTACCGCTGGCTGACGCACGCACTCCTCAACGCCACGCGGAAGCCCCCGCTTCGCGCGGCGCTGGTGCCGGTCGCGCAACGGCTGCCGTGGCTGTTCTCCGCGACCGTCGCCCTGCTGGCGGGCCCGGTGGGCTCTCGCGGAGTGACACACAGCGGCGCGGCACGGCACCTCGACTCACCGCACCAGGGATGGCACCGTAAATGACCATGAAGCGGACCGAGTCAGGGCAAACAGTGCGATCGGTGCGCTGGAGGCTCGTACTGGCCAGCACCACCATGCTCTTCGTCGAGCTGGCGCTGATCAGATGGGCGGGTGCCAACGTCGTCCACCTGAGCTACTTCTCGAACTTCATCCTGCTGGGATCGTTCCTCGGTATCGGCATCGGCTTCCTGATCCCCGCCCAGCGCGGACAGTGGCTCAAGCGCTGGACACCCGTTCCGCTCGCGCTGCTGGTCATTCTGGTGCGCGAATACCCGGTGCAGGTGCGCCAGAACAGCAGCGAGGTCCTCTACTTCACCGCCGTGAAGACCACCGGCCTTCCCGAGTGGGTGACGCTGCCGGCCATCTTCCTGCTGACCGCGGTGATCATGGCGGGGATCGGGAAGATCACCGCGGATCTCTTCCGCCAGCTGCCCTCGCTCGACGCCTACCGCTACGACCTGCTCGGCAGCATCACCGGCTCCCTGTCCTTCGCCGTGCTGTCCTGGCTGCGCGCTCCGTCGGTCGTGTGGGGCGTACTCGCCGCCGCGGCCCTGCTCGTCCTCGGAGGGCGGCGCAACACCCTGCTGTACGGCATTCCCCTCACGGCGATGGTCGCCGCCCTGTTCCTGGAGACGACGACGAGCGGCATCTCCTGGTCGCCCTACTACAAGATCGAACTCGAACCCTCGCCGACCACCACCCGCACCTGGTACATCTCCGCCAACGGCGTACCTCACCAGAGCACCGCCCCGCTGGACGTGCTGATGCGGAAGGACTCGCCCTACCGCCAGGCGTACGACCAGACACCCCGCAACCCGCACAAGCGCGTGCTGATCATCGGCGCCGGAAACGGCAACGACGTCGCGGTCGCACTCGCGTACGGAGCCCAGCGCGTGGACGCGGTCGAGATCGATCCCCGGCTCCAGGAGATCGGCTCGGACCTGCACCCCGCCAGGCCCTACGACGACCCGAGGGTGCACGTGCACATCGACGACGGGCGCGCCTTCCTGGAGCGGACGAAGACGAAGTACGACCTGATCGTCCTGGCCCTGCCGGATTCGCTCACGCTGGTCGCCGGTGCGAGCAACCTGCGCCTGGAGAGCTACCTGTTCACCCGGCAGGCCTTCGAGGCCGCACGCGAACACCTGGCGCCGAACGGCGCGTTCGCCATGTACAACTACTACCGCGAGAGCTGGCTGGTCGACCGCTTCGCAGGGAGCCTCGACGACGTCTACGGTCACGCCCCCTGCATGACGACGTTCAAGCGGAACGCCGCCGTGCTGGTGGCCGGGATGACACCCGCCGACCAGTCCTGCGCGAAGAGCTGGCAGCCCAGCGGTGAGGTCCCGGCGGCCGCGAGCGACGACCACCCCTTCCCGTACCTGCTGCACCGGAGCATCCCCACGCTCTACCTGGGCGCCCTGGGCGCGATCCTGCTGGTGACGCTCCTGTCGGTGCGCCTGACCGGGGTCCGCATCCGCAGCACGCTCCGCTACACCGACATGTTCCTGCTCGGTGCGGCCTTCCTGCTGCTCGAAACGAAGAACGTGATCGGCTTCGCCCTCTACTTCGGCACGACCTGGCTGGTCAACGCCCTCGTCTTCTTCGGCGTCCTGGTCGCCGTCCTCGCGGCGGTGGAGGTCCGGCGCAGGCTGCGGAAGGTCAACCAACGGCTGCTGCAACTGCTGCTCTTCGGCTCCCTCGCGGTGGTCTGGCTCGTCCCCGTGGACGCGGTGCTGTCCCTGCCCTTCGCCGCCCGGCTCGCCGCCGCCATCGCCCTGGCCTTCACCCCGATCTTCTGCGCCAACCTCATCTTCTCGGACCGCCTCGCGCTCGCCCCGGACCCGACCTCCGCGTTCGGCGCGAACCTGCTCGGCGCGATGACCGGGGGAGCGATCGAGTACCTCGCCCTGGTGACGGGCTATCAGGCACTGCTCCTGGTCGTCGCCGCCCTGTACCTCGGGGCGTTCATCGCCATGCGCTTCGCGGGGCGGGATCAGACGGCTGCTGTCACCTTCGCACCGCCGCCTGTGAGCCGACGGTGATGCCCAGCCGCTCCGCCACGGTGGTGAGCGCCGCTCCCAGCGAGAGCGAGACCCGGGTGAAGGCGTGCCGGTCGCCCCTGGTCGGCTCCCGGTTGACGATCAGCACCGGCTTCCCGTCCTGAGCCGCCTGGCGCACGAAGCGGAGCCCGGACATCACCGTCAGCGAGGAGCCGAGGACCAGCAGCGAGGCCGACTCACGGACCAGTTCGCGGCAGTGCTCGACCCGTCGGGGCGGAACGTTCTCACCGAAGAACACCACGTCCGGTTTGAGGATGCCGCCGCAGCTCGCGCAGGGCACCACGCGGAAGTCCGCGACCTGCGCGTCCGTGAGGTCGGCGTCACCGTCCGGGTTGATTCCGGCGGCCACGGGCGCGAAGCCCGGATTGGCCTCCTCCAGCCGCTCGGCGAGTTCGCGGCGCGGGCTGAAGGCACCGCAGGCAAGGCAGACGACCCGGGCCAGGCTTCCGTGGAGTTCCACCACGTCCTCGCTGCCGGCGACCTGGTGCAGGCCGTCGACGTTCTGGGTGATGACCCCCGAGAGCAGGCCGTGCCGCCCGAATGCGGCCACGGCCCGGTGCCCGGCGTTGGGCAGGGCGCGGCCGAAGGTGCGCCAGCCGAGATGGCTGCGCGCCCAGTACCGGCGCCGGGCCTGGGCGCCGGCGGTGAAGTCCTGGTAGGTCATCGGTGTGTGCCGGCTGAGGCTCCCGCCCTCGCCCCGGTAGTCGGGAATGCCCGACTCCGTGGAGATGCCCGCGCCGCTGAGCACCAGCACACCGCCGGTGCTCAGCGCATCGGCGACCGGCGCCGGATCCGTGGTGCCCGGCGGCAGGTCATCGGTAGGCGTCCAGCTCAGAGTGGGGCGCATGCGCATGCCGTCAGGGTACGCGCGAGCTGAACGGCAGTTGGCGGGCAATCGTCTTTCCTGCGATCACGCGTACAGATCACAGTCTCCTGCGCGCAAGGTTTCCCCCACACGATCGGCATGTCCCCGACATCGACCAAGGAAGTGGCTGTGAGAACGCACCGCACTCCGCGCAGAACCGCCGCCCTCGTCCTGGGCACCGCCCTGCTCGCCCTCCTGACCCCCGCCCGGGCCGGGGCCGACGACGAGGGACTGCCGACGGTCACGCCCGTCAGCGAGACCCCCGCCCTGCACGACGACGAGGCGGGCGGCAACTCCGACGCGGACGATCCGGCGATCTGGCGCAATGCGGCCGACCCCGGCCGCAGCCTCGTCATCGCGACCGCCAAGGAGGGCGGCCTGCGGGTGTACGACCTGGACGCCCGCTTGGTGCAGTCGCTGCCCGCGCCCCGTCCGCCCGCCGAGGACGACGCCCCGGGCCGGTACAACAACGTCGACCTGGTCACGGGCCTGCGCACCTCCACCGGCCGGGCCGACGTCGCCGTGGTCAGCGACCGCGGCAACGACCGGCTGCGGATCTACCGCATCGACCCGTCGAAGCCGGGCGGCCCGCTGACCGACATCACCGCCCAGGCGACCGCCCCGGTCTTCTCCACCGACCAGGCCGAGATCAACGACCAGCGCACCGCATACGGCCTCGCCACCTGGCAGGACAAGTCCACCGGACGCTCCTACGCCCTGGTCAGCCGGCGGGAGCGGACCCGCCTGGCGCTGCTCGAGCTGAAGCCGACCGCGAGCGGAACCGTCACCTATCAGCAGGTCCGCACACTCGACCTGCCCGCATCCTTCCGCCTCCCGAACGGCACCACCTGGTCCCCCTGCGCGGAGCCCGGCGAGCTCCCGCAGGTCGAGGGCATGGTGGTGGACCCCGCCACCGGCACGCTCTACGCCGGCCAGGAGGACATCGGCATCTGGCGGATCCGCGCCGACCTCACCGGCAAGCCGGTCCTGGTGGACAAGGTCCGCGAGTTCGGCGTCCCCGGCGTCTACGACGAGGAGACCGAGGAGTGCGCGGCGGGCGCCGACCCCGGCTACGGCGGTGAGCGGCTGTCGGCCGATGTCGAGGGCCTGACCCTCTTCCAGGAGTCCGACGGGGACGGCTACCTGCTCGCCTCCAGCCAGGGCGACGACACCTTCGCCCTGTACGACCGCGAGGTGAGTGAGGACAACGAGTACGAAGGCGGCTTCCGCGTCGGCGCGGCCTCGGCGACCCTCGACGGGGCACAGGAGTGCGACGGTGCCGCCGTCCTGAACGCCCCGCTCGGCAGCCGCTACCCGAACGGCCTGCTGGTCGTCCAGGACGGTCACGAGACCCCCGAGATCCCCGACGACGAGGGCGGCACGCGCACCGCGACCGGCTTCAAGTTCGTCGACCTGGGCGACGTGGTGGACGCCGCCGACCTCTGAGTCGCTGCGGCGCACAGACCCCACGTTCCCGCGCAGCGCCACCGCGCGACTCATGTGCCCGGGCCGTGCGCCTCCACCATGCCCACGTCACCGGCCTCGACGCCCGCGCGCTGCAGAGCCAGACGGTAGAGATCGATCTGTGCGGGCTCCGAGGGCGCGCTCAGCCGCGTGCCCCGTCCGTTCTGGTCGACCGCCGTGCCGCGCACCACCGCCAGTACCCGGTCCCCGTCCCGTACCGCGTCCGAAAGGCGCTTGAGCACCACGACGCCGCAGCCCTCCCCGCGTACGCAGCCGTCGGCGGCGGCGTCGAAGGTGTGGCAGCGACCGGTGGGGGAGAACCCCCCCCACAGCGCCGGAGCGATGACGCCCTCCGGCCCGAGACAGCATGGCGGCCCCGGCCACGGCGAGGTCCGACTCGCCGGTCGCGAGGCTTTGGAGCATGAACCCCACGCGGCCCGGCCCGATGCTGTCGAAACCGGTGTACATCGCGTAGGCGTTGACCTCTTCCAGAGGCCGCTGCACACGCAGGCCGGAATACCGGCGTGCTCGATGGCCTCCCAGACCACCTCGGACGGCAACCGGTGCTCCGGGTCCACCCAGGGCGCTTCCTGCGCGTTGATGCCGAAGAACGCCGGCTCGTAGGCGTAGACGTCGTCGTCCGGGAAGCAGCCGTAGCGCTGCCGGGCCGCGACCTGCGCGGGAAGACCGGCCGGCTCGGCCTGCTCCCACCGCTCGGCGGGCACCTCCCGCACCGTCTCCCGACGCGCCATCAACAACCGTCACAGTGACTGGGAACGGTAGCGCGCAGGGCGACGCCACATGTCCCTGTGCATCGGGTTCATCCGCTTGGGCGGGCGCGTCGAGGATTATCGGCGTCGAGACCGCGAAGGCGGGGTGGTGCCGCGACCCCGGTTCGCGCTCCCACCGCCGTGTCGGCAGGATGGGACGATGACCGAGATCCGCACCCCCCGTCTCCTCCTGCGCCGATGGCTTGACGACGACCTCGTCCCCCTGTCCGAGATCCAGGCGGATCCGGTGGTGATGCGGGGCGTCGGCGACGGCAGGCCGCGCTCGTTGGAACAGACGGCCGAGGACATCGAGGCGTGGGAAGAGGAGTGGGACGAGGAAGGCTTCGGGATGTTCGCGGTCGAGCTCCTGGGATCCGGTGAGTTGGCGGGCGCCGTCGGACTGTCCGTGGCCGGCACTCCGGCCGAGGTCGCCGGCCAGGTGACGATCAGCTGGCGGCTCGGGCGGGTGTTCTGGGGGCAGGGGTACGCCTCCGAAGCGGCGCACGCCACCCTGGAGTTCGCGCTCCAGGACCGCGGCCTCGACCGCGTGGCCGCCGTATGCCGGGCGGGCGACAGGGCATCCGCGAACGTCCTCGGCAAACTCGGTATGCAGGCGGAAGGCACCGCACAGCACCCGGTCCACGGCCACGACCTCGCGGTGTACGGCATCGACCTCACGCAGTACCAGGAGTAACGCTCGGTCTCGGGGCGGGCCGAGATCTCAGTTGCGGTCCGTGGTCGCCGGTCCGTCCTCAGCGCTCGATCCCCGTGCCGGCCCGGAGGCCAGGACCCTGGTGGTGAAGTTCGCCAACTGGGCACGCGCTGTTTCCCGCGGCACGCGCTCGTGTCCGGCCAGGTGCTCGACGAGGTCGGCTCGGGTGGCGGCGAGCAGGGCGTGGGCGGTGAAGTCGCTGTCGGTGAGGCCGGGGACCTGGTCCAGTACGGCTCGGAGCAAGCCGTGCCACCACGCGTAATGCTCCGCCTGGTACGGGCTGCCGCTCCCGCTTTCCTCCAGAGCCAGCGCCAGACGCCGGTTGTCGAACTTGAAGCACAGGATCGCATCGAGCAGGGCGGTCGCGCGCTGCTGCGGTGGGGTGCCGGGCCCCAGGGGCGGCGGGCCGGCTTCGGCGGCCTCCCGGATCGGCTCGAGCCGCGCCTCGTACAGCGCGCGGAGCAGCCCGGCGCGATCGCCGAACGCTCGGAAGAGCGTGCCCTTGCCGACCCCGGCCGCTGCCGCGACGTCGGCCATGGTGACGTCCTCGGGACGTCCGCAGCGGGCGAAGAGGGCGTCGGCGGCCGCGAGCACGGCCTCCCGGTTGCGGACGGCGTCCTTGCGGGACTTGCGCTCGGGCATGCTGCTCCTCCACTTGAAAAGCGGACCGCTGGTCCGTATCTTCAAAACGGACCCAAGGTCCGGATTCTATGAGATGGAGGATACCCATGCCCGAGCCGACTTCTCCGGCGGATCTCTACCGCCACAGCCTGCGGCTGCTACTGGACAAGGACATCGCCGGCTGGGTCGGCCTGTGGGCCGAGGACGGCGTGATGGAGTTCCCCTTCGCCCCCGAGGGCTGGCCCCGGCGCCTGGAGGGCAAGGAGGCCGTCGCCGCCTACATGCGCCACTACCCCGACCACATCGACCTGCACGACTTCCCCGCCCTGGGGATCCACCAGACCACCGATCCGCAGACCATCGTGGTCGAGATGCGCGGCGTCGGCCGCCTGGTGGAGACCGGCGCCCCCTTCGACATGACCTACATCGCGGTCGTGACCGTTCGAAACGGGCACATCACGTCCTACCGCGACTACTGGAACCCCCTCGCCGTCCTCGAAGCCGGTACCGACTTCGCCGGGAGCCGCCGATGACCACCGCCGGCACCACTTTGGTCATCGGCGCCACCGGCACCACCGGCAGCCGCGTCGCCGCGCAACTGACGGCCGCCGGCCACAGCGTCAAAGCCGCCAGCCGTCTGGCCGGCCCGGTAGCCGGCGCCGGACCGGTCCGCTTCGACTGGTACGACCCCGCCACCCACGCCACCGCCCTCGACGGCGTCGACCGCGTCTACCTCATACCACCCTTGGGCGACCCCGACCCCGCGGCGATCATGCTGCCGTTCCTCCATCAGGCCCGCACCGCCGGCGTGTACCGCGCGGTGCTGCTGAGCTCCTCGGCCATCCCCGCGGGCGGCCCTGCGGTGGGAACGGTGCACCAGGCCCTGCCCGATCTGTTCGAACAGTGGGCGGTACTGCGGCCCTCGTGGTTCATGCAGAACTTCACCGGCACGCACGCCCACGCCCGCAGCATTCGCGACGACGGCACCATCCGGACCGCCACCGAAGGCGGCCGGGTCGGCTTCGTCGACGCCGAGGACATCGCGGCCGTCGCCGTCCGCGCCCTGACCGACGAGCAGGCCCCCGACACCGATCTCGTCATCACCGGGCCCGAGGCACTCAGCCACGACGACATCGCCGCGATCATCACCGAGGTCACCGATCGGTCCGTGGTCCACCGCCGTCTGTCCTACGAGCAGATGCGCGATCGGCTCACGGCGGAGGTCCCGGTGGAGTTCGCCGCAATGCTGGCCGCCATGGACCGCGCCATCGCCGCAGGGGCGGAGGACCGCGTCACCGACACCGTCCAGCGCCTCACCGGCCGGCCCCCGCGCACGTTCCGTGCCTTCCTCGAAAGGGAGATGGGAAGGACGGGCATTCCCGGCTCAGGCCCGCGCGCCGCCGTCGACCCGTAGGACCGTGCCGGTCACGTAGGAGGAACGGTCGCTGAGGAGCCAGGCGGCGGCTTGCGCGATCTCCTGCGGGTCGGCCGCGCGGCGCAGTGGGGTGTGCGCCGTGAGTCGCTCCCGGAGCCCGGGGGAGGCCTGCTCCCAAGTGCGGATCATCTCGGTCGGTGTCTGGCCGGGGGCGATGGCGTTGACGCGGATGCCTTCGGGGCCGTAGGTGATGGCGGCCGACTCGGTGAGGCTGTTGACCGCTCGTTTCATCGCGCCGTAGGCGGGCAGCTCCGGGTTGCCCATCAGGCTGCCGACGGATGAGTTGTTGACGATCGCGCCCGTCCCGGCTGTGGTCCGGATGGCGGCGATCTCGGCGACCATGGCCAGCCAGACGCCCTTGAGGTTCACGTCGTAGATGCGGTCGAAGTCGGCCTCCGGCATCTGGTCCATCGGGCCGGGTTGCTGGATCGTCGCGCCGTTGTTGAAGGCGATGTCGAGCCGGCCGTACAGGCGCACGGCGCGGTCCACGGCGGCGCGCACGCCGGCCGCGTCGGCCAGGTCGCACACCACGTACTCCGCGGTGCCGCCGGCCGCCCGGATCTCCTCGGTCACCGTCTTCAGCTGGGCCTCCGTCCGGGCCGCCAGAAGCACTCGTGCGCCCTCGTCGGCGAAGAGCCGGGCCGCCGCGGCTCCGATGCCGCGTCCGGCACCGGTGATGAAGGCGACCTTGTCGGCCAGCAGGCCCAGGGCGGCAGGGGTGGCAGGGGCGGTGGATGGGCTGGTGGCAGGTGTGTTGTCCATGGCACTGAGCCTGCGCCCGTCCGCGAAGCCGAGCCAGGCACCGACGGTACCTGGCTGGGCCGGCCGGCGTCCGTACACACTGGGCAGGTGGATCGACGAGAACTGGCGAACTTCCTGCGCAGCCGACGGGAGCGGATCACCCCTGCCGAGGTCGGTCTGCCCGCCGGCCCACGCCGCCGCACCCCGGGGCTGCGCCGCGAGGAGGTGGCGCAACTGGCGTTCATCTCGACCGAGTACTACACGCGGCTGGAGCAGGCACGGGCACCGCACCCGTCGTACGAGGTGCTGGCCCAACTGGCACGGGCACTACGCATGTCGGACGCCGAACGTGACCATCTCCACCACCTCGCCGGTGCCCCGCCGCTCCCGTCGGCCGGGCCTTCGCGTGAGGTACGGCAGAGCATCCTCGACCTGCTGCACCGACTGCCGCAGGCGGCGGCAACCGTAACGTCCGCGACCTTCGAGGTACTCGCCTGGAACGATCTGGCGGCAGCCCTGATGGAGGACTTCTCCGCGCTGCCGCGACGCGACCGCAATCTCGTCCGCCGTGCCTTTCTCGGGCCGCACACGCACGGGCAGCGGCTGTACGGAGTGTCGGACGCGGACGCGTTCGCCCGCACCTCGACGCAACGGCTGCGCGCCGCCGCCGCCCGCTACCCCGACGATGCGGAGGTGGCCGAGCTGGTGGCCGAACTCCTCGACGGAAGCGAAGAGTTCACCCGCCTGTGGGAGTCCCACGACGTGTCCGCCGAGCCCACCCTGTGCAAGACCTTCCAGCACCCGGTGGTCGGTCCGGTCACCGTCAACTGCGACGTCCTCGACATCACGGACCGCGACCAGCAGGTCGTGATCTACACCGCGGACCCGGGCTCGCCGTCCGAGGAGGCGCTACGGCTGCTGTCGGTCATCGGCACACAGCGCATGGACACCACCCACTGAGTCTCGACGTGCTCAGGGACGTCACGCACTGCCTGCGGAAGGCTGCTGTTTCGTGCGGGCGGCTGAGGCTTGCCGGGTGTCCGCGCCGGAGCTGACATGCCTCTGGGTCTCGTGGACCCCGTGCCAGTCCAGGCACCTGGCGGTGGCATCGTCCTCGAGCCGGCCGCCGGCGGCGTCGCGGACCGCGGATGTCAGTGCCAGTGCGGTCTCCCGCGGGTGCAGGTCCCGGGTGTCTTCGAGCAGGGCGGGCAGGTCGACCTTCTCCCCATGGCGCTCGAGCATGCCGTCGGTGACCATGAGCAGACGGTCCAGTCCGAAGGGGTGGTCCACCTCGCAGGTGATCACCTCCGCAGTCCCGTCGCGCAAGCGCAATGGCCAGGGATGGCCGGCATTGACGAGCTGGGCCTGACCGGTACGGAGGTGGACGCGCAGCAGCTGCCCGGTGGCGTGACCTTGACCGTGGTCGATCAATGCCTGGTCGGCCCGGTGGGCTTGCTCGGCCAGGCCGGCTCCCGCGCGGCGGGCGCCGCGCAGGGCGCTGACCAGGACGATGGCGGCCAGGGCGCGGCTTCCCCGACCGCATCGAGGACGTCCGCGCCGGGGTCGGCCGGAAGGAGCAGTTCCAGCAGCCGCATGGGAGCCGCCGAGGTGGGCGTCAATCCGTGCGACTTGATATGCAAGTGAACACTTGCCTATTGTGTGGTCGTGGCCGATGACCTTTTCAAAGCTTTGGCCGACCCCACCCGCCGTACCATCCTCGACGAGCTCACGGAGAAGTCCGGACAGACGCTGTTCGAGATCTGCTCCCGACTGAGCATGAAGCACCAGCTCGGCATCTCGCGCCAAGCGGTCTCCCAGCACCTCGCCGTGCTGGAGGCTGCCGGGCTCGTCGAGACCCGGCGGGAGGGCCGCTACAAGTTCCACGAGCTGAACACAGCCCCGCTGCGGCAGATCACCGAGCGGTGGCTGGTGGCCGATACGTCCGGACCGGAGAAGAGCACCCCCATGAAGATCCATCTGACCAGCGTTTTCGTCGACGACCAGGCCAAGGCCGAGCACTTCTACACCGAGATCCTCGGCTTTGTGAAGAAGCACGACGTCCCGGTGGGCGAGAAGGACCGGTGGCTGACCGTCGTCTCACCCGACGAGCCCGACGGCACCGAACTCCTCCTGGAGCCCGCCGGCCACCCGGCCGTCAAGACCTTCCGCGACGCACTCGTCGAGGAGGGCATCCCACTCGCCCAGTTCGCCGTCGACGACGTGAAGGCGGAGTACCAGCGCCTGCGCGGCCTCGGAGTCCGCTTCACCCAGGAACCCCTGGAGATGGGCCCCGTCACCACCGCCGTCTTCGACGACAGCTGTGGCAACCTGATCCAGATCGCCACCAAGCCGCAGTAGGCGTTCCTCGCAACCCGGACGGATTTACTCCTGGTGCAGAGACGCGAGCCAGCGGTCATCCTGGAACTCGGCAGGCACCTCGTCCTCCCAAGGATCGATCCCGCGGCGCTCCAGCTCGTCGAACCATCGGTCGCGCTGCGACTCGGGGAAGCGCCGTCCGCACCAGGGGCAGAAGTCGATCGTGACGCTCGACGTGCCGCCGTCATGGATGATCAGCCCGTACTCCTGGAACTTGGCGCTGAAGTCAACCAGCGCGTCCGGGCAGGCGAAGGGGTCATCGTGCTGGTCGCAGTCCACGTTCACGCGGCTGGTCATCGCTTCGCAGCAGTGATTGGTCATGACCTCGACTTCTCGTTGATCGGCATCGCGACCTGAAGTATCCCGTGGCATCAGCTGCACCCTTGTAGCCTCATCCGGATGATGATCGAGGCAGGCGTGATCGAACGGATCTGGCGGTATCCGATCAAGTCGACAGGGGGCGAGTTGCTCCACCGGGCGGAGGTCGAGGCGAGGGGATTCGTCGGCGATCGTCTCTTCG
The DNA here is from genome assembly GCA_000415505.1 of Streptomyces afghaniensis 772. Taxonomy (GTDB): domain Bacteria; phylum Actinomycetota; class Actinomycetes; order Streptomycetales; family Streptomycetaceae; genus Streptomyces; species Streptomyces afghaniensis. The sequence continues at coordinate 40,335 of KE354187.1, read as the reverse complement.
CGGTGCGCGACGCGCAGGGCAAGTTCGGTTCGGGGAAGAACACTCGTCGCTTCCGCAGGATGCCGGGCCTGCTGCAGTTGCGTTCCCGCTACGTGGACGACGTCGGTGAGCCTGAACTGCTGGACACGCGAGGCGCGGTGGTACCGGATCCGAGTGCCTACCTTCGTCGCTACCTCGGTCGTGAGGACGTCGAGTTGGCTCGCGAGGCGGCAATTTCTCACTTCGACCAGCTGCCTGTCAGCGTGTTGACCACGGCCACCCTTGACTGGGTGCGTTCGGCGGTGCCCGAGGTTCCCGTCGATGAACGACGCTTCCGGCCGAACCTCCTGGTACGGACACCACCAGGCACCCCTCCGTTCGTGGAGGACGAGTGGTTCGGGAGCAAGGCGCGGATCGGCGACTCGGTGTGCATCGAGTTCGTGCGATCGAGTGAGCGATGCGTGATGACCAACGAGGCTCAGCAAGACCTCCCCCACTCCCCGCTGGTATTGCGGGCCATCACGAAAGCGCACGACATGCGGTTGGACGGGCTTGCCACGGTCGTGTCCCCAGGACAGGTGCAGGCCGGAGACCCCCTTGTTCTGCTCTAGGGTCCAGGCTCCCGGTGGTCGGTCCGGCGGCCGCTTCCTACGATCGAAGGAGGACCCGAAGAGGGAGCAGGGGCATGGACACCACCGAGATGCGGCGCCTCTTCGAAGCCCACCGCGAGGCGGAGACGGCACGGGACATCGACGGCATTCTCAGAACGTTCGTCGAGGACTGCTTCCTCGAGACGAAGGCGCTCGGGCTGCGCAGCCGGGGAAGGGACGCGGTGCGCGCCGCGTACCAGCAGCAGTACTTCACCGCGTTCCCGGACCTCACTCCCGAGGACGAGGGCATCACCTTCGGCGATGGCGTCATCGCCGTATGGGGGACCCTGCGCGGCACCAGCCGCGGGGAGTGGCTCGGGGTACCGCCCGGAGGGGGCGCCTTCGAGGTGCCCTTCGCCAACGTCGTCCCCTTCCAGGACGGGCTGATGGCGGGCGAGGCGATCTACTTCGACCTGGCCACCCTGTGCGAGCAGGCCGGTATCCCGCTGGACCGGATCCGGGCCGCCGCCGCGGCGCGCCGGGCGGGTACGGCCGCAGCCACGGAGTGACCCGCCCGGCGTGTGCACGCCGAGGCGGAGTACGACCTATCGGACAGGCCTTTCGGGGATGGTCGGAAGAACCTTCTCAGCGATGCCGAGGAGAACGCTGTCGTTCGGGAGGGCTCCGGACGTGCTCCACACGGTGATTTCGTAGTAGCCGCCCCGGTCACTACGGTCGAGGGCCACGGACAGCGTCCTGGCCAGGGGGCCTTGTTCGACCGGTCCGCCGGATCCGCCACTTCCGAGGTCGATCTCGATCTTCATGGTGTGATCCGAGGAGAAGACCGCGGGCCGTCCGAGAACCGTGAGCGTCTTCGTGTCCTCCGCATCCCCGAACTTCATCAGCTTCACGTACTGGTCGGTCGACAGCTCGTTGTAAGTGGCCGAGACATTCACGGTGTACGTGTCGAACGTGACCTCGGCCTCCGGCTGGGCGACCTTCCCGTCCGTCAGGGGAGCGGTGTTGCTGGTGCCGGAAGCAGTGGTCGCGGTCTCTGCAGGCGTTCCGAGGAGCTTGGCCAGGTCCGGCCGGTTGAGCGCCTTGCACAGCTCTTCACCGGTCACAGGCTGGGGCTTCTCTTTGTAGGCCTTCGGCAGTTCCCCGTGTTCCCCGTCCGAACACGAGGCGGGCTGCGGGGTGCTGTCGTCGGACGGCAGCACGCGTGGGCCCAACCACAGCGCGGCCGCGAGTGCTCCGAACACGGCTACGGCCGCGATGGCCTGGCCCCATGCGTTGGGCTCCTTCTCCGGAGTGTCCGGGCCGGGACGCGGCTCAGTCACGGCCTGAGCCTGGGCCACGGTTTGCACTTGGGCTTGCACACTCGGATTCCGGCGTGCGCGCAGGGCCCGGATCACCGCGTAGACGCGTATTGCGGTGAACACGAGGAACACCACTCCGAGACCGGCCGCGACCCGATCGTGGTCGTGGACGGCGAGATACATGATGCGTACGCCGAGAACGGACCCGACCGCGATGAGCAGGGGTTCGCGGACCCAGAACGGCAGGAGACGGAGAAGGAAACCGAGCATCCGGTGATCTCACCAGGAGTAGACCACATCCGCCGTGGTGGAAGCCACAGTTCCGGGCACGTGCAGGGCCTGCCGAAGAGCGTGGCGGGGACTCAGTTGCCGACGCCGAGGCTGGACATGAACGCGGACGGGTAACGGTCGCCGCGCGCCGCGCCCGGCGGCACCGCCTTCTCGATCCCGGCGAGGTCGTCCGCGGTGAGGAGCAGCTCCATCGCGGGCAGCGCCTCGGCCAGCCGCTCGCGGGTGCGAGCGCCGACCAGCGGCACGATGTCGTCGCCCTGTGCGGCCACCCAGGCGATGGCCAGTTGAGCGACCGTGCACCCCTTCGCGTCGGCGACCCGGCGCAACGCTTCCACGAGGGCGAGGTTGTGTTCCACGTTCCCGCGCGAGAAGCGCGGGCTGAAGCCGCGGCTGTCGCCGGGGCCGGCCGTGTGGCCGACGGACCAGTGCCCGGAAATGAGGCCGCGGCTGAGCACTCCGTACGCGGTCAGGCCGATGCCGAGCTCCCTCAGCGTAGGCAGAATGTCCGCCTCCACGGCGCGGGAGATCAGCGAGTACTCGATCTGCAGGTCGGATACGGGGTGCACGGCATGCGCCCGGCGGATCGTCGCCGCGTCGACCTCCGAGAGGCCGAGGTGCCGGACGTACCCGGCGTCGATCATCTCCTTGATCGCGCCCACCGTCTCCTCGATCGGTACGGCCGGGTCCAGCCGGGCAGGGCGGTAGATGTCGATGTGGTCGGTGCCCAGGCGAGTGAGCGAGTAGGCCAGGAAGCTCTTCACCGCCTCGGGACGGCCGTCCATCCCGCCGAACTCCGGGCCCGGCCCTCGCAGCATGCCGAACTTGACGCTCAACTGGTAACTGTCCCGGTCCCGGCCACGCAGCGACTCCGCGATCAACAGCTCGTTGTGGCCCATGGCGTAGAAATCACCGGTGTCGATCAGCGTGACCCCGGCCTCCAGCCCAGCGTGGACGGTGGCTATACTCTCCGCGCGGTCGGCCTCGCCGTAGGCGCCCGACATGCCCATCGCGCCCAGTCCCAGCGCGGAAACGGCCGGGCCGGTGGTGCCCAGGGTTCGTGTCTGCATCGCGTTCTCCTTCATCGTCGATCTGCCACCCACCCTGCGCCGGCCCCACGACGCACGGGAGCGGAGCGTTCATCCTGGGAGAGGCGCTCCCTGGATCGGCCCGGCCGCTGCGAGGACCATGAGGGCCATGGGGACCATGCAACGTGACCAGCTCGCCGACTTCCTGCGCCGCCGCCGCGAGGCGATGCGTCCGGCCGAGGTCGGCATCGCCGAGGGCCCCCGCCGCCGCACCTGCGGCCTGCGCCGGGAAGAGGTGGCCACGCTCGCGGGCATGTCAGTGGACTACGTCGTACGCCTCGAGCAGGGCCGCAGCAGCCAGCCCTCGGTCCAGCTGCTCGGCGCGCTGGCCCGGGCGCTGCGCCTCTCCGACGACGAGCGCGACCACCTGTTCCACCTGGCCGGCCACCAGCCCCCACCCGCCGACGGAGTGGCCCGCCTGGCCCGCGCCGGCCTGATCCGCATGCTCGACCTGCTCGGCGACACCCCGGCCCTGGTCCTGTCCGACCTGGGCGAGGTCCTCGCCCAGAACCAGGCCGCCCTCCTGCTCACGGGCAACCACACGGGCTTCTCCGGCGACCGCCGCTATGCCGTGTACCGCTGGTTCACCGACCCCCCGGCCCGCGCCGTCACCCCGCCCGAGGAACGGGAACGCCACGCCCGCCGGCTCGTGGCCGACCTGCGCGCGGCCGCCGGCCGCCGGACCGGAGACTCCATGGTCGCCGGACTCGTCGACCGGTTGCAGGCCGCGAGCGCCGACTTCCGCCGGATCTGGGCCGAGCACGAGGTGGCGGTCCGGCGTGCCGACCGCAAGACTCTGCTGCATCCGCGGGTCGGCCGCCTGGTGCTGGACTGCGAGACCCTGGTCACTCCCGACCAGGGCCAGCAGCTGCTGGTGCTCACCCCGGCGGACGCCGAGACCCGCGAGCGGCTGGAGCTGCTGCGGGTCATCGGTGTCGAGGACTTCCCCGCGGAGGCAGCGGATCCGACGACACGGTGAAGCGGCCGGCCATCGCCGTCGACGACCAGGCGCCCGCTGAGAGCGGCGTCAGCCGCCGGCGAGTCGTGCCGTGAGGTGGGCCGTGCCCGCGGATACGGCGAGAAGAGTGCCGAGCGCCGTCCGCTCGGCCCACGCCGACGATCCGGTGTCGCCGGGTTGCGCCCGCGCTCCGACCAGCAGCACCTGCCACGGTCCGGGTGCCCCCTCCGCGTCAACCGTGACCGTGTCGCCGTGGCGAGTCGTCCGGAAGACGGCCGCCGAGTCGTCCCGGACGCCCGGGGCCGGGATCCGTGTCACGACCGTCGCACCGTCGACGGGCGCGTGGACCCGCAGTGTCACCCCGTGCGCCCAGTCGTACTCCGCCGCGTCGTCGCTCGAGCCGTAGGGGATGACCGAGCCGGGCCGGGCGAGCAGGGGCAGGCTGTCGTAGCCGTACCGCTCGCGCCGCCAGCCCGACCCCTGGACCTGTTCGCCCGACAGCAGATGCGTCCAGGTGCCGTCGGGGACGTAGTAGTCGACGAAGCCGTCGGCCGAGAACACGGGGGCGACGAGCAGGTCCTCGCCGAGCATGTACTGCCGGTCGAGGGTGTGGCAGGCCGGGTCGTCGGGGAACTCCAGGACCATCGCCCGCATCATCGGCGTGCCGCGCTCGGCGGCCTGCTGTGCCGCACGGAACAGATAGGGCATGAGCCGGTGCTTGAGGCGCGTGAAGTCGCGGGTGACCGCGACCGCCTCCTCGTCGTAGTCCCACGGCACCCGGTACGACTTGCTGCCGTGCAGCCGGCTGTGCGACGACAACAGCCCGAACTGCACCCACCGTTTGAACACCTCGGGCGTCGGCGTCCCCTCGAAGCCGCCGATGTCATGGCTCCAGAAGCCGAACCCGGACAGGCCGAGCGACAACCCGCCGCGCAGCGACTCGGCCATCGCGCCGAAGTGCGACTCGCAGTCGCCGCCCCAGTGCACCGGGAACTGCTGTCCGCCCGCCGTCGCCGACCGGGCGAAGAGCACGGCCTCACCGGCGCCCCGGGCCTCGCTCAGCACCTCGAAGACCGTCTCGTTGTAGAGCTGTGTGTAGTAGTTGTGCATGCGCTCCGGGCCGGAGCCGTCGTGCCAGACCACATCGGTCGGGATCCGCTCGCCGAAGTCGGTCTTGAAGCAGTCGACGCCCTGCGCGGTGAGCGTGCGCAGCTTGCTCGCGTACCACTCCCGCGCGTCCGGATCGGTGAAGTCGACCAGGGCCATACCGGCCTGCCACAGGTCCCACTGCCACACGTCGCCGTCGGCCTTGCGGACCAGATAGCCGTGCCGCTTGGCCTCCGCGAACAGCGCGGACTTCTGTGCGATGTACGGGTTGATCCACACCGACACGCGCAGGCCGTGCTCCTCCTTCAGCCGGCGCAGCATGCCCTCCGGGTCCGGGAAGACCTCCGGATCCCAGGTGAAGTCGCACCACTGGTACTCGCGCATCCAGAAGCAGTCGAAGTGGAAGACGCCCAGCGGGATGTCGCGCTCGGCCATCCCGCGCACGAACCGGTTCACCGTCTCCTCGTCGTACGAGGTCGTGAACGACGTCGACAGCCACAGCCCGAACGACCAGGCAGGCGGCAGCGCCGGGCGGCCGGTCAGCGCCGTGTAGCGGTCCAGGACGTCCTTGGGCGTCGGACCGTACAGCACGAAGTACTCCAGCGACTGGTCCTCGACGCTGAACTGCACCTGCCCGACGGCCTCCGAGTCGACCTCGTAGCTCACCTTGCCGGGATGGTTGACGAAGACGCCGTAGCCGCGGTCGGTGAGGTGGAAGGGGACGTTCTTGTACGCCTGCTCGCTCGCGGTGCCGCCGTCGGCCTGCCAGATGTCCACGCTCTGGCCGTTCTTCACGAACGGCGTGAACCGTTCACCGAGCCCGTACACCAACTCGCCGACATTGAGCGTCAGTTGCGCCAGCGAGTAGTGGCTGCCGTCGCCCAGGACCGCGAAGCCGGTGCCGCGTGCCTTCGCCGAGGTGAGGACGCGCCCGTTCGCGGTGAAGTCCAGCCGCCACGGGGCCGCGGTGTCCACGCGCAGGGACAGCTCCCCGGCCGTGAGTTCCAGCAGCGAGCCCTCCCGGGTGACCCTTGCCGTGTGGCCGGGTTCGGTGTGCAGGGCGAACTCCGGGCCGCGCTCGGCAGCGCCCGCGTGGTGGGTCGAACGGATGCCGATCACGCCCTCGGCAGGGGACCAGCACTCGACGGTCAGCAGCGGGCTGTTGAGGGTCTGGCCGCGGCGCGTGACGTGGCGCACAGGCGCGTAGAGCGTGAACCGGTCCTCGTCGACGCGGACGTCGGCGACCTCCGCGGCGTACGACGCCCGGACGCCTTCGCGCATCATCCAGTAGCCGTCGGTGAACTTCATCGAGGGTCCTCACCAGGGGTGGTACGGGCGCGGTGGGCGGCGATCAGCCGCTGGTACCAGCGGTAGCTGTCCTTGGGTGTGCGTACTTGCGTGTCGTAGTCGACCCGGACGATGCCGAAGCGCTGGCCGTAGCCGCGGGCCCACTCGAAGTTGTCCAGCAGCGACCACACGTAATAGCCGCGCACATCGACGCCCGCGCGCAGGGCGGTGGCGAGCGCCTCCAGATGGCTGCGGAGGTAGTCGACCCGCTCCACGTCGCGGACCCGGCCGTCGGCGTCGCGGGTGTCCGCCTCCGCCGAGCCGTTCTCGGTGATCAGGAGCGGCGGCAGCGCGGGATAGCGCTCGGCCAAATCCACCAGCAGGTCCGTGAAGGTGTGCGGGACGACGGGCCAGCCCATGGTGGTGTGGCGGACATCGTCGCGCCAGGTCTCCTCGGCCCGGACGTCGACCGCGGTGCGGGTGGCCGGGTCCGCGTCGCGGTACGGGGCGTCGGAGACGGTGATCGGCCGGTAGTAGTTGATGCCGACGAAGTCGAGCGGTACTCCGATGAGACCGAGGTCGCCGTCGAGGCGGTACGAGCCGTCGCCGGAGGGCAGCAACTCACCCCAGGTCTCGGCTTCGTGCTCCGGGTAGCGCCCGGCGAACAGCGGCTCGAACCACACGTCGTTGTGGAGCGTCCCGACGCGGCGTACGGCGGCCGTGTCGGCGGGGGAGTCCGTGGCCGGCAGCAGCCGGTCGGGGTTGAGCGTGATCCCGACCTCCCGTGTCCCCGCCGCGCGCAGCGCGCGCACGGCCAGCCCGTGGCCGACGAGCAGATGGTGTGCTGCGGCCAGCGCTCCGCGTCCCTCGCGGGCGCCCGGGGCGTGGGCGCCCGCCGCGTAGCCGACGAAGGCGCTGCAGAAGGGCTCGTTGAGCGTGATCCAGCGGTCCACCCGGTCACCGAGCCGGGCGGCGACCACCCCGGCGTACTCGGCGAACCGCTCCGCCGTCTCGCGTACCCGCCAGCCGCCCCGGTCCTCCAGGGCCTGGGGCAGGTCCCAGTGGTAGAGGGTGGCGGCGGGGGAGATGCCGGAGGCCAGCAACTCGTCGACGAGCCGGTCGTAGAAGTCGAGCCCCGCCGAGTTGGCGGGGCCGGAGCCGGCCGGCTGGATACGCGGCCAGGCGATGGAGAAGCGGTAGCTGTCCACGCCCAGCTCGCGCAGCAGCGCGATGTCCTCGCGGTAGCGGTGGTAGTGGTCGCAGGCGACGTCACCGGTGGCGCCGTCCGCGACGCGCCCGGGCTCACGGCAGAAGGTGTCCCAGATGGACGGTCCCCGGCCGTCCTGGTCGTACGCGCCCTCGATCTGGTAACTGGCCGTGGCGGCACCGAAGAAGAAGCCGGCGGGGAACTCGGGGAACTCGACGGACTCGGAGACACTCACTGAAGGCACCTGCCTACTTGACCGACCCACCGGTGATCCCGGCAGCGATGTACTTCTGGGCGACGACGAGCAGGATCGCGGCCGGTACGGCGGAGAGCACCGCGGTCGCCATGACCGCGCCCCAGTCGCTGACATGTGCGCCGACGAACTGGTAGATGCCGAGCGTGATGGGCTTGACGTCGTCCGTGGTGTTGAGGGTGAGCGCGAACATGAAGTCGGACCAGGCGAAGAGGAAGGTGAAGAGTCCCGCCGTGATCAGGGCGTTGCGGCTCATGGGCAGCACGATCCGCACGAACGCGGTGAAGCGGTTCGCACCGTCCACCATCGCGGCCTCGACGACCTCGCTGGGAATCGACACCATGAACGCCCGCAGCAGCACGACCGCGAACGGCAGACCGAGCGAGGCGTCCGCCAGGATCAGCCCCAGGTAGGAGTTGACGAGGTCGAGCTGGGCGTAGGCGCTGTAGAGGGCGTTGGCGATGACGATGCCCGGAACCATCTGCGTGATGAGCGTCGCGAAGACGATGCCCTGCCCGCCGCGGAGTCCGAACTGGGCGAGACCGTACGCGGCGGGCGCGGCGAGCGCGAGACAGACGACGACGGCGCCGAGCGCGACGACGAAGCTGGTGAGCAGCGAGCCGCCCTGGGTGCTGATCGCCGTGTCGAAGTTCTTGAGGGACGGTGATACGGGGAACCACTCGGTGGCGGCGATGCTCGACTCGGGCTGGAGGGCGGTGTTGAGCATCCAGTACACGGGGAAGAGCAGCACGGCGAGGATCAGCAGCGCGGCGGCGGTGTTCCACACCGAACGAACGCGCAGCAGGCTCGCAGGTCGTTTCATCGGTCGGTTCATCACCGGTCACTTCCCCTTGCCGAAGTCGGCGCGGTTAGCCCGCAGGTACAGCACGGCGAAGACCGCGCTGATGAGGATCAGGACGTTGCCCACCACGGCGCCCTGGCCGAAGTCGAGCTGAAGGAAGGAGAGCTGGTACGTGACCGTGCCCAGGGTCTGTGTGGAGTCCGCGGGGCCGCCCGAGGTCAGCGCCAGGATCAGGTCGAGGATCTTCACCGTCGACATGAAGCCCAGCACGAGCACGACGGTGATCACCGGGCGCAGCATCGGCAGCGTGATGCTGCGGAACGTCCGCCATGGGCCGGAGCCGTCGAGCGACGCGGCCTCGTACAGGTCGCGCGGGATCTCCTGGAGACCGCCGTAAAGGATGACCATGTTGAACGGGATGCCGATCCAGATGTTGACCAGGACCGCCGACAGCAGGGCCACGCCGGGGCTGCTCAGCCACGGCACGCCGTCCTGCGGGGCCAGGCCGACCGCGTGGAGGGCGGTGTTCAGCATGCCGTGGTCCTGGTCGAGGATGCGCCGCCAGACGACGGCGGAGACGACCATGGGCACGAGCCACGGCAGCAGCAGGACGGCGCGCACGAAGCCGGAGAGCCGGAAGCGTCGGGAGAAGAAGACGGCGAGGGCCAGGCCGAGGGTGAACTGGCCGAGCAGCGAGCCGACGGTGAACAGGGCCGTGTGCCACAGGGCGTCGGTGAACAGCTCGTCGGCGAAGACGGCCCGCCAGTTGTCGAGGCCGTTGAACGGTGCCTCGCCGGTGAAGTACGTCTTCGGCGTGTAGTGCTGGAAGCTCATCACGATGTTGCGGACGAGCGGGTAGCCGAAGAAGAGCGCCATGTAGGCGAGCGCGGGAGCGACGAAGAGCCAGCGCAGCAGCCCGCGGCGCAGCGGAGCGCGGCCGGTTGCGGACTTCACAGGGGCGGCGCCGGCGGCGGGCGCCGGGGAGGTGATGGTGGTCATGGCCGGTTCCTCACTTCCCCGCCGAAGCCTGCTGCTGGGCCCGGCGCAGGGCCTGTTCCGGACTGGTCCGGCCCGTCAGCACGGACTGGAAGGCGCCCGCGAGCGCGTCGCCGACGACCGGCCAGCCGGTGCCGACCTTCGCCGTACGGGAGCGGGCGGTGGTGACGAGCTCGGCGAAGGCGGCGAGCTTCGGGTTCTGCTTCGCGTACGCCTGCGCGGCCGTGGCGCGGGTGGGCACGTTGTTGACCGACACGCCCCATTGCAGCTGGTTCTTCTCGGAGTTGAGGCAGTTCAGGACCTTGCCGGCGTTGTTCTCGCGGGCCGGGTCCTCGTCGTTCTTCGGTACGGCCATGACGGTGCCGCCGATGGGCGGCACCGCCGGCTTGCCCGCCTCGGGCACCGGAATGCTCGCGACCGCCCAGTCCACCTTCTTCTGGGCACTGAGGACCGGCACCTGCCACGGCCCGTTGATCATCATGGCGGCGCGGCCGGCGACGAACTGGTCGTTGACGTCCTGCTGGTTCCAGTTGACGACGGACCTGGAGGCGGAGCCGTCCGCGACCAGGTCCTTCCAGAGCTGGAGGGCGGCCTCGCCCTTGCCGTTGTCGATCTCGGCCTCGTCACCGCCCGCGGACCAGAAGAAGGGAAGGAACTGGTAGACGCCGTCCGCGTTCGGGCTCGCGCTGAAGGCCATGCCGTACGTGTCGCCCGCGGTCAGCTTCTTCGCGGCGGCCCGCAGCTCCTTCCAGGTGGTGGGCACGGCGATACCCGCGTCCTCGAGGAGCTTGGTGTTGTAGATCAGCGCGAGGGAGTTGACGGAACGGGCGATGCCGTACTGAGTGCCGTCGTATGAGCCCAGGGACTTCGCGCTCGCGGAGAGGCCGGAGGTGTCGACCCCGACCTCGTCGAGCGGCCGCAGGCCCTCGGTCTGCGCGAACTGGGGCAGCTCCGAGCCGTCGAGCTCCAGGATGTCGGTGAGCGAGTCGGACGACGCCATCCGCAGCGCCTTGGAGGCGATCTGGTCGGCGGGCACACTGACCTGCTCGACCTTCAGGCCGAGCGGCTTGCCGCAGCGGTCGAAGAACCGCTGGTTGGCGGTGTGTTCGGCGGTGTCGGTCGCCGAGTTGAGCACGGTGACGGTGCCGGGGTCGGGCTGCGCAGCACAGCCGGTCAGCCCCGGCGCGACGATGACACAGGCAAGGGTGACGGCCAGCGCGGGAACGCGTCCGCGTCTTGTTCCGATGCGTCCTGCTGAGAACGGCAAGGCTGGTCCTCCGTAACATGTGCGGCTCTGGACATGCGGTGTCCGGCGATGGGGCGTCGCCGGCCGTGCCGTACGGGCGGTCCGAGTGCTCAGCCGGGCGACGGCGGGGCGATGACGGGCCCGGCCATCCGCGGCTGGATCAGGTGGTGCGGAGCGCCGGAGGGCATGCTCGAGGCAGGTGCCGCGAAGGGCTCCCGCGAAGTCGATGACCGGTCGTCGCGGCCGGAGCCGATCGCGTCGATGGCGAGCCGGGCCACGGCCGTGGACATCTCCGCGACGGGCAGATCGATCCGCGGCAGATGCCGGATGCCCATCTCGTCCGGGAGGCTGCCGACGAGCACGACGGTCAGATCGTGGGGGACCCGCAACCCGGCCGCCGCCACCGCATCCAGCAGGCGGGGGAGGAGAATCAGGTGCTGGACGACCAGCGCGGTCGGGACGGGCCGCGCGGTCAGCGCCTCACTCAGCCGCCCTGTGAGGACGTCCGGGTCGCGGTGGGAGGGGAGTCACGCGGACGTCGGCCCCGGTCTCGACGGTCGCTCGCCGGGCGCCGTCGAGGCCGTGCAGGGCATAGCCGCGGCGTGCGGCGACCTCGTGCTCGGCCGACGAGAGGAAGAGGATCCGCCGGTGGCCGGCCGCGGCGGTCTCGCGCACGGCGAGGGCGACGGCGGCCTCCCAGTCGAGGTCGGTCCAGGGCAGCGCCGCGTGATCGTCATGACCGAGCAGCGCCCCGGGGAAGCCCAGTTCGCGCAGGACCTCGACACGGGGGTCGCGGTCCTCGACCGCCATCAGCACCGCGGCGTCCGCGAGCCTGCTGCGGGCCACCCGGCGCAGCCCACCGACGCCGTCGCCGTCCGTCATCAGCAGCACGTCGTACCCGTGCACACGGGCGGCGTCGGTGACGTCGATCGCGAATCGCCCGTCGATCGCCCGGTACGCCCCGGGCACGCGCGGCGCGGCCAGCGCGAGCACCCGGGTCCGCGCGCTGCGCAGCGTACGGGCACTCGCGCGCGGGTGGTATCCGAGCTCGTCGATCGCGGCCTGCACCGCGCGCCGGGTGTCCTCGGAGATCTTGCGCGACCCGCTCAGAACGTACGACACGGTGCTCGGCGCGACGCCTGCGCGCTCGGCGACGTCCTTGATCGTGGTCATCCCCACCTCCACCCGGGCCCGTCTTGGGCCCCGTTGGGTTCGGTCGAACCAATCGAATCGATTCGACAAACGGGGTGACCTTAAGCACGGCGGGTCGGGAAGGGCAATACCTTGTGCCTCCTGCCGTCAGCTCTCGGTGGGTTCGGGCTGTGTCTCAGCTTCTGGCGCAGCCGTCGGCTTCGGCCCATGCGCGCTGTAGAAGACGGACCTTCCCTGCTTGGTGCGCTCGGCCTTGCTCTTGGCCACCAGCCCCTCGAGGGTGACGCGCACGACCTTCGTCGCGATGTCGCGATCGGGGTGAGCCTGGCCGAGCGCTGTGGAGATTTCCGCAGCGGAACGCGGTTCCGTCTGCTCGGCGAGGTGGCGCCGAATGAGCTCGACCAGGGTGGGCTCGGCGGTCTTTGTGGTGTCCGCCGTCTTGGCCTTCGGCTTCCGGGCTGTTTTCTTCGCCGGCGCGGCAGGTGACTTGTGCGCCTTCTGCTTCCCGCCGGCCGCAGTGCCGACCTTGTTCCGTCGTGGGGAGGGCACCGACGCACTCTTGGGCTCGGCTGCAGACCCGGTCGGCGCCTGTGTGATGCCGAGTGCCTGCTGCATGCTCACCAGCACGCCGTGGTCATGTTGCAGAGCGGCAAGCTGCTCCTGAAGGGAGGCGATTTCCGCACCGATGCGTTCCTGCTCCTTGAGGTTTGCCTCAAGGTCGCCTGTCACCTGGGCGATGTACTGCGATGCGAGTTCAGTGGCGGGAGCCGTTGTCTCGGGCATGGTGTTGAACCTTTCCTGGCATGTGGGGACGCCGCATGCGCCGCAAGATGCCTTGGTGAGAGATGGTACGGACAAGAGGAGCCGGTTGTTCCCAGTCAGTAATGTTCTTTTGCCCCGCTCAGGCCTCAGGGCCGCGATGGTCAGGGTCGCTGCCGTGGCCATCAGCTTTGCTGCTGGTCGATCTCAAGTTGTACCCACGGTGCTGGTCGTCAGCAGCAGATGCGACCGGGGCACTGTCCCGGCGCCATCCCGGTGTCGGACCGTCGCCTTATGTTGTCCCGATGACTCGTGATGTGTTCGACCACCGGGTGATTCAGGCCGCAGCCGCCGATGTCCGGCTGGCGAGAATCCAGGTCGACTACGCCCACCAGGGCCCTCTCGCCGACGTGGTCACCACGAAGTCGGCCCTGCACCAGCTCCCGGACTTCTGGAACCAGCAGGCACTGCTCAACGCAGCAGGGATGCTCCGTCCCGGCGGGTCCTTCTACCTGTGGGACGTGATCTTCAGTTTCGAGCCCTCCAGCGCAGAGGCACATCTGCAGCAGTGGATCGATACAGCGGGCCGCCCGGCCAACGAGGGTTTCACCAGGGCCGACTTCGAAGCCCATGTCCGGGAGGAGTTCTCCACCTACACCTGGATCGTCGAGGGCATGCTGCAGCGAGCCGGGTTCGACGTCGTCTCCCGCGCCTTTCCCCGTCCCACTCATGCAGAGTTCTGCTGTCGACGCCGGTAGCCGCTCAGACCACGCCTCGTTCCGCCCGCCGCGGCCACCACCTTTCTTGACGCTCACTCAGTCACCCGCGATGTCCCAATGCGGTCCAAGTTCTGCACCTGTGAGGTGGATTGTCTGCGGGGTGCGAATGCGAGGTGAAGATCACAGAAGCATATCGGACGTTTCGGTCTTCGATCTTCACGGAAGGCTCACAAGTTGGCTAAGTTGACCACTGCGTGCACGACTTCTTCCGACAGGCAGGTGGTTTCGTGCACTCGGACGGAAGGAGCGCCCTTATCCATGGCGTCGGAACGAACCTCGCGCCCCGAAGCGACCGACTTCGCGGACAGGACCAACTCCCTTGCCCCGGCGGCTTTCACCGTCCAGGCCCGGCTCTCGCAGACTGCTGGATCCCGCGTTGGTGAGTGAGAGCGAGGAGCCGAGCCCTGACGAGGTTCGGCGGTTGATCGACAGCCTCTACGACCGGGCAGAGAGCGACACGGGTACCTTCAACGCGACCCGCGCCGCTGCGATCCCGCGCCAGCGGGGCGCGGCCGCCCGCAGCCGGTCCCAGGGGGACAGGGAGCCCGCGGTCGGAACCTTTGCCCGACAGTGGTTCGAGGCTGCCCGTGCCAAACTGGGCCCGACCGTGCCGGCGTCGCAGCCGGACAGGAGGTTGCCGGCCCGTCCCGACCGCGCGCCCCAGGCGGTACGACCCATGCGCCCGGCGGAACGTCCCGCGGAACCCCGCGCTCTCGAAGCGCCCCCGGCGCCCACCGGTGTTGCGTGGGGGCTGACCGGCGGATCAGCTCAGGCCCCGGCCACTGGACTTCTCCCGGAGCTCCCCGACCAGCGTGTCGCACCGGCTGCGGCAGGCGAGTCCCGTCGGGACGAGAGCGCCTGGCAGGCCGACGCGCAGCCGGCCCTCGGCGACCAGCCGGCGCGGCCGCTGTACGAGCCCGCACCAGCGCCCGCCCCGGAGTCCGGCCCACTGCCCGGCCCGCAGTCCGCCGCGGCGCTGCCCACCGTCCCGCACCCCAGCGTGGGTACTCACCATGCGGATCCTCCAACAGGCGGGATGGAGACGTACGGTGCCGATCCGGCGAGCGGCGCGACCGCACCGTACGCCACGGCTTTCTCAGCCGATCTCACCGCTCACTCCACCTCCGGCCCACCGGCCGACGGCACCACCGCGACCTATGGTGCTGGTCTGCCGAGCATCTCTGCTCCTGCCCTGGCGGCCCCTCGTCCGGCGGTGCCCGCCGAGCCGGCCACCGCACCCGCCCCCGCTGCGCCGACCGCGGCTGCCGCCCCGGCGGAACTGGTTACCTTCACGGCACGCGAAACTCCCTCCACCGCCTTCTCACCCGGTGTCTACGGTGGATCATGGCTGCCGCAGGACGCCGGCCACAGCACCCAGGCCGAGCGAGTGGTCGCCTTCGCCCGAGCGCAGATCGGTCGGCCCTGCGTATGGGGCGCGGTCGGGCCGGGATCGTACGACGCCCCCGGTCTGTCCCAGGCCGCGTGGAAGGCTGTCGGCGTCACGCTTCCCCGGACCATCCAGGACCAGTGGGGAGCGGGGGTGCAGGTCTCGCTCGCTGACGTCCAGGTCGGAGACCTGGTCTTCTTCCACGACGACCTCGGCCACGTCGGCATCTGGAGCGGCGACGGCATGATGATTCATGCCCCGGGCCCCGGAGCGCTCATCCGTGAGGAGTCGGTGTTCTTCGCCGGCCAGTCGGCGATCAAGGGCGCGGTCCGCCCGGCCTGACGTCCCCCACCGGCCGATTGCCGTCTGCCACGGGGACGGCTATGTACTTGTACTCGAGGAACTCGTTGATGCCGACGCGTCCGCCTTCGCGGCCGAGGCCGGACTGCTTGACGCCGCCGAAGGGGGCGACGGGGCCGAAGACCTCGGTGTCGTTGATGGCGGCGTCGGGGGTGATGCCGGTGAGGACGGTGGGCGGGTAGAAGCAGCCGGGGCCTTCGGGCAGTTCTTGAGGTTCTGGGGCGAGGTCGGCAGCGTGGCCAGGACAGCTCGGGGCTGATGAGGTGCCGCGCGAGACCGGGGAGAGAGGAGAGAACGCTGCCATGTGCAGCGGTGTTCGCGCGCTATCAAACAGCGGCTATGACGCGACAGCGTATTTCCTGTCGCTTTGCTTGCCGCCGGAGCCCGCGGTGACTCTGTCACACAGGTGCGGAAGGCACCGGATTCTTGTCCCGCACGGCAAACACAAACCGCGGGAGAAACCGGGGTGTGTGCCGTGCGGGACGGGTGTTGCCTCGGGTCAGATGCCGAGCATGGTGTTGAGCTCGTCCAGGGACTTCACCGTCACGTAGTCGTAGCCGTGGGTCACGGGGTCGTAGCCGCGGTCCAGCAGGATGAGGTTGCGGAAGCCCATGTCGTGCATCGACATGTGGTCGTAGCGGGTGTGCGAGGCGACGTGCACGAAGTCCTCGGGGGAGGCGTCGAGCTGGTCGAGCATGTACTCGAACGCGGCGTAGCGGGGCTTGTAGTAGCCGGCCTGCTCCGCGGTGAAGACCGCGTGGAAGTCCGCCCCCAGGCGGGGCACGCTCTCCGCGAGGAAGGAGTCGTCGGCGTTGGACAGGATCACCAGCTTGTAGTGCTCGCCCATCTTCTTCAGCGGCTCCACGACGTCCGGGTGGGGGCCCCAGCTGCGGACGCCGTCGGCGAACCGCTTGCCCGCGTCCGGTGCCGCCTTCACACCCCACTTGCGGCAGACCCGCTCGAAGGAGTCCTGCAGCACCTGCTCGTAGGGGTAGTACTTGCCGCGGACCTGGTCGTAGCGGTAGCCGCGGAACTCCCGGACGAACTGGTCCCAGTGCTCGGCGGGGATCTGGTCGCCGACGAGTTCATGCGTGATGGGCGTGATCGGGTACTCGATCAACGTGCCGTAGCAGTCGAACGAGACGTACTTCGGGCGGAACTGGAGCGAGGGAATGGGCATGAGGATGTTCCTGTCATGTCATGGGAAACTGCACATGTTCGGGACTGGCTTTCAGGAATGCCCGTGACGGGCTTCCCTGAGGTGCGCGACGACGTCGTCCAGGCTCACGGTCAAGGAACGCTCAATATTGATCCAGTCGTCCTTGGCGTGGCCGAGGAGGTACTCGCGCCGTTCGGGTGCGCGCTCCGCGCGCCAGTTCGTGATCAGCGCACGCAGTGTGAGCCGTGCCAACGCGGCAACCGGGAGCAGCGGAAGTTCCGAGGCCTGGATCGGCCGCTTTCGTTGGTAGCCGGCAGCGAAGGCGCAGGCGTCCCGCCAGGGATGATCTGGTGTCCTGCCGAGCAGGTTCGCCATGGGGACGGCGGGGTCGAAGATCACCGCGCTGCGTACGGTGTCGCCGAAGTCGATGACACCGGTGACGAAGTGATCGCTCTTCTCTGGGTCCACCACGATGTTGTAGGGGCTGAAGTCTCCGTGGATCACTTGCGTTTCGAGATCGCCCAGCCTCGGGACGATGTTTTCGCCGAAGAGCCGGAAGACCGACTGGGCCAACTGGCGGTGCTCGGGGTTCGGCGTGTGGTCGACCAGTTCGGTCATCTGGTGGAAATGCCGGATGTCCCATGCCAGACCTCGTCGGTCCGCCGGGTGCGTGAACGGTCTGAGCGCCACGTCGATCAGCCCCAGCATCTCGCCCGCCTTGGCGAGCCGCTCCGCGTCCGGGTTCGCATCTGCCAGGACCTGGCCTTCGACGAAGTCGAACACCCGCAGGACACGGGTCCTGCCGTCGTTCAGCCTGATCGTGACATGGTCGTCTCCGCCGGCGGTCAGCTTCACCCGCTGGACGGGCAGGTGCGAAGCGGTGGTTTCGAGGTAGCGCATCGCGGCGGTCTGGAGGGCGACAACGGCCTCCGTCTCGTCAGGTGGTGAGACCTTCACGAGGTAGGTGCTCGAGTCGGTGCCGAGTCGGAACGTGTCGTCCTTCTCGGTCGCCAGTCGCCCCAAGCGCCCGGTGAGGCGGTAGTGCTCCTCAAGGAAGAAGCTCACCAGCATCACGTCGATGGGCTCGTGGGACGACGTCAGGCCGCTCTCCTCGAGGAGCCGCTGAGCATGGTTCGCAGCTGGTGAGGTGGTCACGGTCAGTCCCTTCGGCCGGCCTGTCACAGACGGTTTTTCGCGACCTCGGCGAAGGTCTCCAGGAATCGGGTCACATCGGCGGAGTCGAAGGCCAGCGGAGGGCGGATCTTCAGCGTGTTCGCCGACGTGCCCGTGCCGCTGATCAGGATGCGGCGATCGCGCATGTCGTTGATGACGTCTTCGGCAAGTGCGCGGTCGGGTTCGAGGGTCTCCCGGTCCTTGACGATCTCCACGCCGACGAAGAGACCGGCGCCGCGGACTTCGGCGACGTAGGGGGAGTCCTTGGTGATCTCCCGCAGTCCCGCGCGCAGAGCGTTGCCGTTCTCCAGGACGCGTTGCTGCACGTTCTCCTTCTCGAAGACGTCCAGCACCGCGGCGCCGGCGGCCACGGGGATGGAGCTGCCGCCGAAGGTGTTGAAGTAGCGGACGTTGCGTCCGAACTCCTCGCAGACCTCGGGGCGGAAGACCACACCCGAGATCGGCAGGCCGTTGCCCATCGGCTTGCCCATGGTGACGATGTCCGGCAGCACGCCGTGGCGGCTGAAGCCCCACATCGAGTCCCCGAGCCGGGCGAATCCGGACTGGACCTCGTCCGCGATGTAGACACCGCCGGCCGCGTGCACCTCCTCCACCACGGCCTGCATGTAGCCGGGCGGGTCGGTGAAGATGCCGTCGCTGCTGTAGGCGCAGTCGGTGATCAGCGCCGCCAGGCGGTAGCCGTGGCGCTCGAGGTCGTCGATCGCGCCGCGCACCTGCTGCCGCATGTGCTCGTCGAGCGTGGAACCGGGCGCGGCAAGGCGCGGGTCCGGCGGATCGATGAGCCGGACATTCGGGCCCAGTGGTGATCCCGCGCCGAGGGTCGGTGAGAAGCTCGCCACCTCCCGGGTGACGCCGTGGTAGGCCCAGCGGGTGACGATGATGCCCTCGCCGCCGGTGTGGAACCGCGCCACCCGCACGGCCAGGTCGTTCGCCTCGGAGCCACTGCACGCGATGCTCAGCCTGGACAGCTCCTCGGGGAACGTCGAGAGAAGCCGCTCCGCGTAGTCGACGAGTGCTTCCTGGACGTAGCGCGTGTTGGTGTTGACCGCCGCCATCTGGCGGGCGACGGCCTCGGCCACGTGGGGGTGGGCGTGACCGACGCAGGGGACGTTGTTGTAGGCGTCGAGGTAGTCGTTGCCGTCACGGTCGATCAGGTGGGCGCCGTGACCGGAGACGAACTCGACCGGCTCCCTGTAGATCAGTGTGTAGCCAGGGCCCAGCACCTCGTTCCGGCGCTGGATGGTCTCTCGGAGGTGTTCGGGGAGCTCGCTCAGTACCCCGGGGTCGAACCGGTTGGGGTAGTGGGCGATTGCCCGACTCAGCGTCGAAGTCATCGGCAGGCACACCTTCAGTCTGTTCCGGGTTGCTCGCTGTGTTGGCCGAAACCATACCATCATTTATTCCAGTTCCAACCTGAAACTAGAAACTTTTCTGAGGGGCTTGCGGGGGCACCTGCGGGCCGCTCCGCGTGCGCGGGAGGGCACGGGTGCCTGGGTGTCTGGGGCGGGTCCATCCATGCGCGAGAGGGGACGCGAGGGGGAGGGGAGTGGGGCCGGCCCGAACTGCTTGACCCGCCGAGCGGGGCTGAGGGGCTGGAGCGAGGCCGGTGTTCAGGCTGTCTGCAGATGCTCGCTGACGCGCAGGCCGCAGTCCAGCCCCAGGGCGAAGACGCACGTAACTGATGAGACCCAAGGGCGTGTCGCTGGCGTGGCGCAGGACCTTGTCCTCGTCGTTGAAGGTACCGAAGATCGTTGGCGTCTCCAGGACGGTGACCAGCTGGTACTCGGCCACGGCCTCCAGGACGCGCCAGCCTTCACCCCGACCGGCTGGCCCGGGTGTGTCCTGGTTGATCGGCGGCGGGGCGAGGGGTTCCGTGAGGTGCTGGGCGGGCGCGGATGCTTCGGTCACGGGGGAGGTGGTCGATCCGGGCGGCTTCGCCCACCGCCCGCATCATGTGATGCGTCCAAGGAACGCGAGGGCATCACTGGCGTCCGCACCAGGAAGCCGGCGGAAAGCATCGAAGCAGGAGGCGTGCGGCTGCGCCAGGGCCCGGAGGCGGTTGCCGACCGGGCCCCCGATGAGACCAGCACGGGGGAGCTCCACAGTGGTCCCCGCGGGTGCTCAGCGTCTCCACCCCATGCCTACTTGATGATGTCCAGGAACTTGTAGAAGGCGCCTGCGAAGGGCAGGAACCACGGCGGGCCGAAGTGGCCCGGAATCCGCTTCAAGGGCAGGTCGCTCCAGGGATTGGCAGCCGGAGTCCCGTTCATGTACGAGGCCATCTGCTTGCCCATGTGCGTCGCCATCTGGACGCCGTGGCCGGAGTAGCCGAGCGAGTAGAACAGCCCGTCGTGCTCGCCGGCGTGCACCATCCGGTCCATGCTCATGTCGACCAGGCCGCCCCAGCAGTGGTCGACGCGCGCGTTCGTGAGCTGCGGGAAGACCTCGGTCATCGCCTTGTGCAGGATGCGGCCGCTCTTCGCGTCCGACTGCGGGCCGGACATCGCGAACCGGGCGCGGCCACCGAACAGCAACCGGTGATCCGGGGTGATCCGGAAGTAGTTCAGCAGGTTCATGGACGTCGACGCCATCCGCCGGGTCGGCATGATCTGGTCGCAGACGTCCTTGCCCAGCGGTTCGGTCACGATGATGAAGCTGCCGACGGGCGCGATCCTGACCTGGAGCCAGCGGAACGGCCGGCCGGTGTAGCCGCTGGTCGCGACGAGCGCCTGATCGGCCCGGACGGTACCGCGCGCCGTGACCACCTCGTGCTTGGTGCCGCCCAGCCGCCGGACCTGCTCGACCGGAGCCTTCTCGTGAATCGTCACGCCGATCCGCGCGGCCGCCTCTGCGAGCCCCTTGGTGAACTTACCGACGTGCAGCCCCGCGCTCCTGGCCTCGACCAGCGCACCGTGGTAGCAGTCGGAACCGATCTCCGAGTGGAGCTCGCTCCTGGGTACCAGGTGGGTCTCGAGCCCTAGCCGGCCGGACATGATCTCGTGGGTCTTGCGCAGACCCTCGAAGTGAGCCGGCTTGGACGCCAGGTTCAGCTTGCCCGTGCGGGCGAAGTCGCAGTCGATGTTCTCTTCCTTGACGAGGGTTTCGATGGTGTCGACCGCGTCGTGATAGGCCAGCAGGTACGCCTTCGCGGTATCGAAGCCGTAACGGGAGACCGCGGAGCGGAAGCCGATCGACATGCCCGTGGTGGCCATGCCGCCGTTGCGGCCCGACGCGCCGAATCCGACCGTGTCCTTCTCGAAGACGTGCACGTTCGCGCCCTTCCGCGCCAGGTGCAGTGCCGCCGAAAGGCCGGTCAGGCCGGCCCCGATGACCGCCACGTCGACGTGTCCACCGATGTCGGTCCGGGATCGGTCCGGACCCTGGGGAGCGGTGTCGAGCCAGTAGGGGGTGAACTTCATGTCGCTGCTCTCTCCTGCCATTGCTGTCAGCCGCTCTGGGTGTACGTGAGTCAGGCACGTCGGAAGGTGCTCGCTGCTGGGCTGGGACCTTAACAGTATTTGTTGCAGTTCCAGCCTGAAACTAATACTGGTATGCTCGCGGTATGCGGTCAAGCCGTCCCGAAGGAGGGGCAGCGGCCCGGCGACGTCGAGGTCGTTCCGGCAGTCAGTTGGTCGTCGGCCCCGGCTTCCAGGCTTCGCCGCGACGTGGTGCTGCGCTCCTGGAGTGCTTCGGAAACCCTGCGGAGTGCATGACAGATGAGTCGAGAACCGTCCGGCGAGGCGGAAGACGCCGACACGGACCCCTTCGAGCGCGCCCAGGCGGGAACGACAGATCCGTCGAAACGGCCACCTCTCACCGCGCCGAAACCCTTGGGCGTACCGCCCAAAGCGGTCCCTGCCCGATCGGCGCACCGGGCTCGCTATGGTCATCACGTGACCAACCCGACCTCACGCGACTACAACAAGGCATCAGTCCTCGACGTGCTCCTCTCCCACGCGCCCTTGACGCGGAACAAGCTCATCGAGCTGACGGGCCTGAGCAAGGCCACCGTGTCCAGAGCTGTGGAGGAGCTCCGTGCCGACGGCTTCGTCGTCGACGGCGGGGTCGACGAGATCACCGGCCGCGGCCGCCGTTCCACCTATCTGGACCTGCCCCGCACGACCGGTCACGTCGCCGGTGTCAGCTTCGGCGCCCAGACCACCGGTGTGCTGGTGACCGACCTGAGGGGGCGTGAGATCCAGCACGTGACGGTGCCCACCGCCGATCACCAGGAGGTCGAGGAGGCCGCGCGATGGCTGGTCGACCTGATCGCGCAGGCCGCCCGGTCTGCGCAGGGTCCTCTGCGTCAGATCGTCGCCGCGGTGCCCGGCCGGGTCCGGGGTGGCACGGAGATCTTCGGCCCCGCGGAGTCGATGAAAATCTTCGCGGGATCAGGCCTCCATCAGGCCGTCGAGAACCTTGTCGA
Source organism: Streptomyces afghaniensis 772 (assembly GCA_000415505.1). Lineage (GTDB taxonomy): Bacteria > Actinomycetota > Actinomycetes > Streptomycetales > Streptomycetaceae > Streptomyces > Streptomyces afghaniensis. Next base: position 17,999 of record KE354187.1, on the reverse strand, counting down.
GGCCCCCGTGCTCCTCGACAGCGATGCCAACGCGTCCCTGCTCGGAATCCTCACCGACGACGCGACCATCAGGAACGCCGCGCTCTTCAGCGTCAGCACCATACTGAACTTCGCCAGCTGCACGGATCACGAGCTCGCCCGGGGAAGTACACCCGCGTTCGGCGACATCGGTGTGCTCTCCTCCGGAGTCGGCGACGAGAACCTCGACGAGCTGCTGAGCACCAGGGGTCTGCTCCGGTTCGCTCGCAAGCGGGGGCTCGACCTGGAGCGCGTCGAGGATCTCTGGCTGCAACCGCACACCGAAGCGCCGCACGCCGAGGTGCTGCAGGCGTTCACCACGGCGATCGTGACCGCTGTCAGTGTCGTCGCGGTGACGCTCGACCCGGAGTCGGTCTACTTCGTGGGCCGGCTGCGCCCGCTCGTCGACGTCGTCCTTCCTCAGGTGCGTGAGCGGCTCGGCCAGAGCCTTCCGGCGGTGCCGGAGATCAGGACGGGTCCGCATCGGATCGGCCTGTCGACGGCACAAGGAGCGGTCTACGCGTGCCTGACGATGGCTCAGGAACGGTTGAGGGAAGCCGTGCTCGGTGCGCGGCGCCAGAGTCAGGCCGCCGAGCAGGCAGCACCGGCCTTCTGAGCCCATCGGCAGGCGACACCCAGAATGATCGAGATCGAAAGCGGGCCGCTCGGCAACGATCAATCCGCTGATCTGGGGGTTTTGCGCTGGTTGGCGTTGAAGCGCGCTTTCTTCTGGCGATTCCCGCACGTGTTCATGTCACACCACTTGCGCGTGCGACTCTGGCTGGTGTCGAAGAAGGCGGCTCGGCAGGTCGGCGATGCGCACAAGGCCAGTTTTCCGTCTCGATCGCCAGCGATGATGCTGATCGCGTCGGCGGCGATCACGCCGAGGGCATCTTCCACGCAGGAAGCCGAGCTGAGCCGCCATCGCCGCTCACCCTCGGGTGTCAGGATGGCCGCGGCCCGGCCCTGGGCGCTGCAGTCGTTGATGACCTGGACAGCTGACGCAGGGAGAGCGTCCTGGAGCGCGGCCGCTGTCGCGGCGGCGTGAATCGACTCCCTCAGTTCCCGAGCGAGGTCGAGCTGGGCAGGGGTGCAGGAGTCCACGGTGAGGCCGTTCACCGCCAGCCAGTCGATGAGTCGCTGCGGCACGGGAATGCGCTCCACGGCGTCGCCGTGACGCTCCGACAGAGTCCCCGTGAAGCTGGTCGCCAGCACGCTGCCGAGGCGGAAGTCAGGAAACCCAGAACGCATGGAACCACCTTAGCTGGTTGCAGGCCGACATGGGGGCCTGCTAGAACCGTCTTAGCCGGTTCGCGATAGTTCGCAGCCGCTTCCACGATGGCCAGGAGGTCTCATGCCCCGTCGAACCAGCGACGTGCAAGCATTTGAAGCCCATGCAACTGACGCTGACCTCGACGATCTGCGCGCTCGACTGGCCGCGGCCCGACTACCGGAGGCCGAGACGGTCTGTCGCGCCGCGCCCGGCCCTCGCCGATGGGAACAGGGCGTTCCTCTCGCCGACCTCGTCGATGTCGTGAACTACTGGCGCACCGAGTACAACTGGCGGTCGTTCGAAGAGCGCCTCAACCGCATGGGCCAGTTCCGCACGACCATTGACGATCTGGGAATCCACTTCCTGCACCGCCGATCCGCGCGCGCCGATGCCACTCCTCTGATCATGACGCACGGCTGGCCAGACAGCATTGCTCGGTTCGTCGATGTAGTGGACGAGCTGGCAGATCCGAAAGATGCAGACGCTCCGGCGTTCCACGTCGTGGTCCCGTCGCTACCAGGCTTTGGTTACAGCGACAAGCCGGCCACCACCGGGTGGGGAACCGAAAGGATCGCGGCCGCATGGGTGGAACTGATGGGAAGGCTCGGCTACAGCACGTTCGTAGCCCACGGCGGCGACTGGGGAGGAAATATCACCACGGTCCTCGGCGGCAGGTTCCCGGCGCACGTTCTCGGTATCCACACCACGTTCGCGGAGGGACCGCCCGGGTTGACAACGGACGGGTTGACGTCGGTCGAGCGCAAGTGGACCGAGGAAACCCGCGACTTCTGGCGCCACCGCGCGGCGTACGCGAAGCAGCAGGCGACCCGACCGCAGACCATCGGCTACTCGCTCGTCGACTCACCGGTCGGGCTTCTCGCCTGGATCCTCGACAAGTTCGCCGAGTGGTCAGACACCGAAGACAGCCCGTTCGAGACGATTTCCAAAGACAGGGTTCTTGACGACGTCACCCTGTATTGGCTGACCCGGACCGGCGCTTCGGCGGCCCGCATCTACTACGAAAGCCACAACTCTCTGGACCCCGAACTGCGGGTCGACGTCCCGTCAGCACTCACCATGTATCCCCGCGACGTCGAGAAGTGTCCGCGCCCCTGGGCACAGGAGCGGTACCGACAGATCGTCCGATGGAGGACGCCCGAGAGTGGGGGACACTTCCCGTCGCTGGAGGTCCCCGAGTATTTCGTCAAAGATCTGCAAGAAGGCCTCGCGGCAGTGCTGGCCGCCAATCGGTAAAGCGGCCTGAAAGCCCCAGACGTTGGCGCATTCTGCGAGTGCCTGCGGGCCGTCGCCGTCTCGGATCGGCCACGGCCGCCGAGTCCAGCTGCTGCTCGACGCTCCGTGCTTCGGACGGCCGGTGTGGATCCAATTCAGGCCCCGCTCCGGCCCAAGTCGGCCTGTAGTGCGTACGCACCAGGACACGTGACTGGCTGGTCCGGGTGCACCAGGGAAAGACGGTGACGGGGGGTGATGCCCGCCACGGCGCTGGAGCGGAGGGTTGGAGGCGCGTGAAATCTCGCGCATTCCCCTTGCCTAGCGGTGTCTGGAGTGATCAGCGATGGCAACTTGCCTTGACCGGATCGGACAGTGGGCTTTCCGGCGGCGCAGGCTCGTGGGCGGCCTGTGGCTGGGTGCCCTGGTGCTGGCCGTCGCAGCCGCCGCCATGGCGCGGGCCGGGGAGGAAGAGGACCTCTCCACGCCCGCCACCGAGTCGCAGAAGGCGTACGACCTGCTGGACGAGCGCCGGTGAAAACGACGTCCGTACCCGAAGCCGTGGTCTCTCCGGTCCGCATCGGTTGGCTGTCGATCAGCGCCCTCGGCATCCTGGCGCTCGCTCTCGGCACCCTGCAGTCAGTGGTGGAGCCTGCGCTCCCGCTGCTGCAACATGAGCTCGGGATCAGTCCTGCCGAAGGAGCTTTGATCGGCAACGCATTACTCATCACCGGCGCGGTCATCACCCCCGTCGCGGGCAAACTCGGCGACCGCTACGGCGGAAAACGGGTGCTGGTCCGGCTGATGGCCGTGGTCTCCGCCGGTGGTCTGATGGCCGGCCTGGCGCCGAACCTGCCGGTCTTGTTGCTCGGTCAGGTATTGCAGGGCGTCATGGTGGGTGCGCTGCCCCTCTCCTTCATCCTGGTGCGCAAACACCTCACGGCAGGACAGTCGCAAGCGGCGATCGGGCTGGTCGTCGCGCTGTTCACGGGCGGCAGCATGGTGGGAATGCTGTTTGCCGGGCCGATCGCGGAAGGCCTGTCCTGGCAGTGGATGTTCGCGCTGCCGACGATCGCGATCATCGCCACGACGTTGGTCGTGACTCGGCTGCTGCCGCATGATCCGCCGATCCAATCAGGCGACGGGATCGACTGGCCTGGCACGGTTCTGCTGAGTGGCACGTTGCTCGCGTTCATGCTCGGGCTCGTGACGGTGACGAGGGACGGCGGCGTGCCGCCACTCGCGGTCGGTGCCATGGCGGTGGCCGTGGCCGCCCTCGCGACCGGATGGGTCGTCGTCGAGCGCCGGGCAGCCTCGCCGATGGTCGATCTGCGCATGCTGGCAAAGCCCGCGATGTGGAACGCATGCGTGCTCACCTTCGTCATCACCGCCAGCTCCGGGATGGTGCTCTTTCTCCTCCCACAGCTGTTCGCGGTATCGGCCGACGGCTACGGCTTCGGAGCCGGCACCACCGATATCGGACTGTTCCTGCTGCCCGGCGCCATCGCCGGGGCGGTGAGCGATTCGGTCGGCGGGATCGCGGCGCGGCGTTTCGGTCCGCGCGCGGTGGTCATCGTGGGCACCGTCGTCACGGCGACCACGATGATCGCCCTGGCGTTGCTGCACACTGCGGAATGGCAACTCGTCCTCGCGAAGGTGCTGACCGCGTTCGCCGCGGGCGTCGGTACCACGGCGTTGCTTGCCGGCACCGCCACCGCCATCGAGACCAAGGACATCGGCATCGCCACCAGCTTGCTCGTGGTCACTCGCGTGATCGGCGTCGCCCTGGGCGCCCAGGTCGGCGGCGCGATCCTCGACGCCGGGGCCGAGCCGACGACGGGCCGGCCGACTGATTCGGCCTTCGCCACAGGGTTCGCCGTGGCGGGCCTCGTCGCCGCGTTGTCACTTCTCGTTGTCCGTATGACGAAAAAAGGAGTCCAGGCATGACACCGGCCGGCCTGTCGATGGGTGTGGGTACTACCGCGAAGCGCAATGTTCTGATCTCCGGGGCAAGTATCGCCGGACCCGCGCTGGCGTACTGGCTGCACCGGTCCGGATTCGCGGTCACCGTGGTGGAGAAGGCAGGCGCACTGCGCGACGGTGGTTACCCGATCGACGTCCGCGGTACCGCGCTGGAGGTGGTCCGGCGGATGGGGATACTGCCGCAATTGCAGGACGCGCACATCGACTCGCGGCGCTGCACTTTCCTCAACGCCGATGGCAGTGAGGTGGCCTCGCTCACCCCGCGTGCCGTTGCAGGCGGGGTCGAAGGACAGGACCTCGAGGTACATCGTGGGGAACTGACCGCGATCCTCTACACGATGGTGCGCGACGACGTGGAATTCCTCTTCAACGACTCCATCGACACCCTCGACCAGTCCGGACAAGGGGTCGACGTCACTCTCCGCAGTGGGCAACGGCGCACGTTCGACCTGGTGGTCGGCGCCGACGGTATGCACTCACATACCCGGGAGTCCCTGTTCGGCCCAGAAGACCAATTCCACCGCTACCTCGGCTACTGCTTCGCCATATTCACCATGCCGAACACCTTCGGGCTCTCCCGCGAGGTCATGGTGTGGAACACCCCGGGGAAAGCCGCGGCCCTCTACGCCGTCGGGGACAACGACGAGCTGCACGCCTTCCTGAACTTCCACCAACCAGAACCGCCGTTGCATACCCTCCGGCACCCTGACGCCCAGCGGGACCTGGTCGCCACGACCTTCGCAGGCGCGGGATGGGCGGTCCCTGACATGGTCAACGCCATGCGCGACGCGGATGACCTCTTCTTCGACACGGCCGGTCAGATCCGCATGCCCCACTGGTCCAGCGGCCGCGTCGCGCTCGTCGGCGACGCCGCATACGCACCCTCGTTCCTTACCGGACAAGGCACAAGCCTTGCACTGGCCGGTGCCTACATGCTCGCCAACGCCCTGGCCGCGAACCGGGACCACACTGTGGCCTTCGCCGCGTACGAACGCGACATGCGCGAGTTCGTAGCCATGAATCAGGCCCTGGTCGACAACGGTGCGGCCACGCTCTTCCCCACCACAGCGCGAGCCCTGGAGCAACGCAACACCATGCTGCGCGCCCTCGTCACCATGCCCTCGGCGACAGCACGACCGGCCCACTCAGCCCTTACGCTGCCCGAATTCGCCCCGATGCCGTGACTCTCGCCGACTGGAGCGGCGCCGTCCAACTCTGCGGCCGGTGACGCCGAGAGCCTGGGGGCGCCATCGGGGACCGACTGACTCGATCACCGGATTACGACAGGCGATCCGTACCACCGTCGGGGGCGGCGTGGGCCAGGCCCGTCCGGTAGGCGATGACGACGAGTTGAGCCCGGTCGCGGGCCTCCAGTTTCGTCATGGCGCGCTGGACGTGGGCGCGGACGGTGAAAGGGCTGAGGAACATCCGCTCGGCGATCTCCTGGTTGGACAGGCCGGTCGCGACCAGGGCCACCATCTCGCGTTCGCGCGGGGTGAGCACGGCGAGCTGTTCGGCGTGGTGCGGCGTGGCGTTGTCCGGCGTGGCCAGGAAACGGGCGACCAAGGAGCGGGTCGCCGCCGGGGACAGAAGAGTGTCGCCGGCGGCGATCGTACGCACGGCGTCCGCCAGGTCCTCCGCGCCGATGCCCTTGCCGATGAAGCCACCGGCCCCCGCGCGCAGGGCCTGAGCGACGTACTCGTCGGTCTCGTACGTGGTGAGGATCAGGATGCGGCTGGTGCGCAGTTCCGGGTCCGCGCAGATCTCCGACGTGGCGGTGAGACCGTCCACCTCGGGCATACGGATGTCCATGACCACCACGTCCGGGCGCAGCTCCCGGGTGAGTCTCACCGCCTCCCGGCCGTCGCCGGCCTCGCCGACCACGGTGATGTCGCCGGCGCTGTCGAGAAGCATGCGGAAGGCCCCGCGCAGCAGGGCCTGATCGTCGGCGAGGAGCACCCTGAGCGTCACGGCGTGTCCCTGGCCTCTCCGTCGCTCGTCCGTCCGTCGCCTGTCGTTCCGTCAGCCATCCGTCCCTCCCCGTTGGTTGTGGCTTCGCCGGTGCTCCGTGTCGTGTCCTTGACGGGCGGGAGGCGCAGCAGGGCGGAGACGAGGAAACCGCCCTCCGGACGCCTGCCCGCGGAGAGGTGCCCCCCGACCGCGGCGGCACGTTCACGCATCCCGATCAGACCGTGACCGGGCGGACGGTCCGGCAGCGTGGACGCACTCGGTCCCGTGGCCGCGGTCGGCGCCGTACGGGCGTCCCGGCCGTCGTCGGCGACGGTGATGGTCACGCGATCGCGGTTCCAGACGAGGCGGACCCGGGCGCTGCCGGTGCCGGCGTGCTTGGTCACGTTGGTCAGGGCCTCCTGGATGATGCGGTAGGCGGTGAGGTCCACTCCCGGCGGCAGCGGCCTGGCCGTGCCCTCCTGGTGTACCGACACCTCCAGACCTGCGCGGCGGAAGGACTCGAGGAGCGTGGGAAGCCGGGACAGCCCGGGCGCCGGTTCGGCGGGCGTGGCCGCGTCCCCGGACTGACGCAGCAGACCGACCGTGGCCCGCAGGTCGTCGAGCGCGTCGGCGGTGGTTTCGACGAGTTCCTTGAGGCTCTTGCGGGTCTGCTCCGGGCGGGTGTCGAAGAGGTGGGCGGCGACCGTGGCCTGCGCGTTGGCGAGGGTGATCTGATGGGCCACCAGGTCGTGCAGTTCCCGGGCGATGCGCACCCGTTCCTCGGCCACTCTCCGGCGCGCCTCGCTGTCCCGGCTCTCCTCGGCCCGCCGGGCCCGCTCCTCCACGGCCCCCAGGTAGGCCCGCCGGTTGCGCACCGAGTGACCGAGTACGCCGGCCACCAGCGGGAACACCGCCACCACTCCCATCCTGCTCACGTCCTTCCACGAGAGATCCCCGGACAAGGAGATGGAGGCGACCAGAGCCACGGAAGCGAGCAACACCGCGCTCGCCGCGCGCCGTTCGGTGCGCGCGGCGAGTGAGTAGGAGTAGGCGGTGATCACAGCGGGGGCCACGATGAGCGGGGTGAGGAGGAGGCCCAGGGGCGTGACCAGCACGCCGACCGCGGTCGTGGCCGCCAAGGCGGCCAGGGGTGTCCTGTGCCGCACAGGCAGCACCGCACAGGACACCACGGCGAAGATGTAGGCGGCGGCAGGCGGCGCTGACAGCGTGTCGTCGACCTGCATCACCCCGCCGAGCAGACAGAACGCGAACGCCGTCGCCGTGAGCGCCGCCTCCCGCCACCACGCGCCGCGTGGTCGCGGGCCACCGCTCCCCGTGTTCGTCATGGCCGGCTCAGCCCCCGCCGACCGGGAGCCGCCGCTCCGCTGCGTCCGGTCCGGTTGCCGAAGCCGGGACTCGCCTGCTCCGTGCCTCACCCTCGATGTCGATATTCGGCAGCACACGGTCAGGATACGAGGCAGCCACCGGGCCCGGTGGCCGAGCAGCGCCAGGACCGCGGGTGCGATCGCCATCCGCCCACGAAGGCGTCGAAGGCGACGGCGACGGCCAGACCGGCGCCCATCGTCTGGATGGTCGGACTGTGCATCCCGATGAACCCGGCGAACACGCGATCATCGTGCCGGTCACCAGGACGGCGGCGCCCGTCCCCGCCTCGGCGCCGGAGACCGAGCCCCGGATCGCGTGCACCAGGTCCTTGGTCTCGCCGCTGTTCGGCGCGGTCCGCGGAACGGCGGTGAGGACGGCCGTGTCCTTGGTCCGGCTGAGAACCGGCTCACCGACGGACGCGACGCCGTCCACTCCCCGTACGGTCTTGGCGACCAGGTCCGTGGTGGCCCGGGTGTCCTCGGACTCCGACGTGTCCGCGACCACGGTCAACTGGCCGTTGAAGCCGGGGCCGAAGCCTTCCGACAGCAGGTCGTAGGCACGGCGCTGGGGTGGTCTCCACCGACTGGACTCGTCTCCGGGCAGCCCGAGTTCCAGGCTCAGTGCCGGTAGGGCGACGGCGCCGAGACCGAGTACGGCGATCACCAGCACGGCCGCCCATCTTGGTCAGTGCGGGGATCCCGACGACCCCCAGCCCTACCAGGGCGATTGTCAGCCGGTCAGGCAGGGTCCAGGTTTTCAGCAGCCGGCGCCCGCCGCTGCGCCAGAAGGCGTTGATGACGCCGAACTCTGTCCCCGGCCGGCCGGCGTCGCACTTCTCGTCCTTAGTGGTCGGCTCCGACAATCCTTCGGGGCTGCCTGTGGAGCCTGTGTTGTGTGTGTTGCGGGGGCAGATGCCGGGGCCAGGTAGAGGGCGAAGCCCAGATACTGGCGGATCCGCCGCAGCGTAGACGCATCTGTTCGCCGTCATTCAACTCGAGGCGTCTGACAGCGAATCCAGTCGTTCAGGCTTCCTCGTCAGCGAGCCTGGTCGCTCCTCGGCCCGATGCCATTGACCCTGGTCGGAGTTCCCTCCGGGGCGAACGAGTGGTGGAAGGTGAAGACGTGCGGTGCGGAGCCGTGGTCGTGGAGGTGTTCCAGCCTGGAAACCCCGTCCTCACGCCGTCGGAGACCCACCAGATCACGTAATTTGGGTGCTCTGTCCTCTCGAGCTTCCGCACGCGCGAGATACCCGGGGTTGCTGACTGATCTTCCGGTAGAGCGCAGTGCTCGCCGTGACGAATACGGGCCTTGCTCTCGTCATCATGGTCCACAGCACCGAACCCACCGGGACCAGGGGACCGGCCGGCGATCACTTTGCGGCGCGTGCTGCCGTAACTGTGCGGTCAAGCGGGTGCCCAACTCGGTCGTCAAAAACCGATGTTGGCCACTCGCCTGCCTTCGTGAAGCCCGGAATGTGGAACTACTGGTCTAGCCGAGCCAGGCCTTGACCTTGTCCGGGTTCGCCTCGATCCACTTCTTCGCCGCCGCCTCCGGTGTCATCTTGTCGAGCGCGATGTACTTGGCGACGGTGTTCTGGTCGTCGTTGGTCCACGTGAAGTTCTTCACCAGCTTGTAGCCAGGGCTGCCCGACTTGGCGAACTTCGTGCTGACGATCTTGTCGAGGTCGAACACGGGGTAGTCGCAGGCGACCTTCGCCTTGTCCGCGTCGCAGCCTTCCGTGTGCTTGGGCAGGTCGACCTTGACCAGCGGTACCTCGGACAGGAACCACTGCGGCTCGTAGAAGTAGCCGATCACCCACTTCTTGTTCTTCTCGGCGTCCCGGAAGGCCTGGATCAGGGCGGTCTCACTGCCCGCGTACACCACCTTGAAGTTCAGCTCGAGGTTCTTCGCCAGGGCCTCGTCATTGGTCTGGTACGACGGGTCGCCGTCGAGGAGCTGGCCCTTGCCGCCCGACTCGGAGGTCTTGAAGTTGGCGGCGTACTTGCCGAGGTTCTTCCAGCTGGTGATGTCCGGGTACTTCTTCGCGATCCACGGTGGGATGTACCAGCCGATGATGCCCTTGTTGCCGGTCGAGCCGAGGTTCACGGCGATCTTCTGCTGGTCGATGTACTTCTTCTTCAGGTCCTCGTGGCCCCAGTTCTCCACGATGGCGTCGACCTCTCCCGTCTCGAAGCCCTGCCAGCTGATCTCCGCCTTCAGATCCTTCGTGACGACCTTGCAGCCGAGTTCCTTCTCCGCGACGTACTTGATGACCGCCGCGTTGGCCTCGTAGCCCACCCACGGGTTGACCGCGAGGTTGAAGGTGCCGCACTTGCCCGAACTGCCGGCGTCAGCGGCGGAGTCGTCGCCGATCTTCGCCCCACTGCAGGCGGTCAGGGTGAGACCGAGTACGGCCATCCCCGTCGCGCCGGAACGCCAGTTTCCTGTTCGTATTGCCATGGTGCTGCTCCTTGTGCGCCGGGCGCCTCGCGCCGTTGCCGGGGTAATGGGGTCGAAAGAGGTCACGGCATGTCCAGGACGCACCGGAATCCGACGTTGCCGGTTGCCGAGTCCGGGAAGAGGCCCTGCCGCGCGGCGACCCGGTATCGGCGGCAGTAGGACGCGTGGCACAGGTAGGAGCCGCCCTTGGCGACGCGCTCCTGTCCGGTTGGAGAGGGAGAGAAGCGGTCCTCGCACCATTCCCAGACATTGCCGGTGGCGTTGTACAGGCCGAAGCCGTTGGGCTCGTACGCATCGACGGGGCAGGTGCCGTACCAGCCGTCGGCAGTGGGGTGGCGGTGGGGGAAGTCGCCCTGCCACACGTTCATGCGGGGACGCCCGCCGGGCTCGAACTCGTCACCCCAGGGAAACACCTTGGCGTGCAGCCCTCCTCGGGCGGCGCGTTCCCATTCCGCCTCGGTGGGCAGGCGTTTGCCGGCCCAGGCGGCATAGGCGCGGGCGTCGTCCCAGTCGATGTGGACGACGGGATGATCCGGCCGGTCCGCCCAGGTGGAGTGCGGTCCGTCGGGACGGCGCCAGTCGGCGCCCTCGACCTGCCGCCACCAGGGCGCCGCCGCCACTGCCCGGGTGGGCGGGAAGTCGTCCGGGAGCAGCCCGGCGAAGACGAACGACCAGCCGGTGCGCTCGGCCGAGGTGCGGTAGCCGGTGTCAGTGGCGAAGCGCGCGAACTGGGCGTTGGACACCGTGCAGGCGTCGATCCGGAAGGCGTCGACATACACCGTGCGCACCGGGCCTTCCCCGTCGGCCGGGTAGGAGAGCGCGTGCTGGCTGCCCATGAGGAACCGGCCGGCGGGGACGGCCACCATACCCTCGGTGACCGCCGGGCGTACCGTGGACTGCCGGAGTGGCGACGGCCGGTCCGCACCGGGACCGCCGGACGGTGCACAGCAGTTCACTGTGCCCCCATGACGCGTCGGTGCAGTCCGCCGTCGAACTCGGACGACTCGGCGCTCTGGGCGTCGAGGTCGATGCGCACCGTGTGGATGGTCCCGGTGAACTCGTTGTCGAGTACGGGATAGTCGTCGGTCACCGGTGTGCCGAGGTCCACGCCGACGTCCAGCGTCTCGTCGAACGAGAAGTAGTACGGGATGGTCTGCTCGACCCGTCCGTTCGCGTGCTTCTCACCGTCCACCAGGAGCGTGGCGTTCCCGCCCTTGCCGAGCCCTCCGCCGTCGTAGTCGAACTCGAGCCGGATCTCGTGCCGTCCCGGTGCCAAGGGCTCGCCCCCGCGCACGGTGTACAGGTTCATGCCGAAGTAGTTGTACGCGTAGGCCGGCCTGCCCTCGGTGAAGTACAGGGTCCAGCCGCCGAACCGGCCGCCCTGCGCGATGATCACGCCCTCGGCCGCCGTCCGAGACAGCTCGATGTCGGCCGTGATGCTGTGCGAGCGGTTCTTGACGTTGAGTGTGGTCTCCTCGGTGAACCGCCGCATTCCCGCGCGGTAGGTGACGCAGGAGCGGTCGCCGAGCAGATCGATACGGCCGGCCATGGCCGGGTTCTCCCGCTCGGTGACGCGGTCGTCCAGGGGGAAAACCTGATGCTTCGCCGCCTCGATCAGGAACAGGTCCTGCAACCGGCGCAGCCTCTCGGGCTGTTCGGCGGCAAGGTCGTGCGCCTGACTCCAGTCCTTGCTCAGGTCGTAGAGCTCCCACACGTCGTCGGCGAACTTCCGGTCGTTGTCCGGCACCATCTCCCAGGGGATGCCGTGCCGGGTGACCGCCATCCAGCCGTCGTGGTAGATGCCTCGGTTGCCGCACATCTCGAAGTACTGGGTACGGCGATGCTCGGGCGCGTCGGGATCGGCGAGCGTCTGCCGCATGCTCGTGCCCTCGATGGGCTGCTGTGCGACCCCGTCCACGCTGAACGGTGCTGGAATCCCCACGCAGTCCAGGATCGTCGGCAGGACGTCGATCACATGTGAGAACTGGTGCCGCAGCCCTCCGCGCTCGGAGACTCCCCGCGGCCAGTGCAGGATCATGCCGTCCCGGGTGCCGCCGAAATGCGAGGCCACCTGCTTGGTCCACTGGTAGGGAGTGTTCAGCGCCAGTGCCCATCCCGCCGGGGCGATCGGGTAGCTGAGCGGGCCGCCGATCTCGTCGATGTGGTCGATCATCTCGTCCGGGTCGTCCACCACGCCGTGGCCCAGCCGGTGCTCGACGATCGTCCCTTCGAGGCCCCCCTCGCCCGAGGCGCCGTTGTCGCCCAGGATGTAGAGGACGATTGTGTTATCCAGCTCGCCGAGTTCCTCCAGTGCCTCGAGGAACCTGCCGACCTGCACGTCGGCGTGTTCGGTGAAGCCGGCGAACGTCTCCATGAATCTGGCCGCCAGCCGGCGCTGGTTGTCGGTGAGTTCGTCCCAGTGGGGAACGCCCTCCGCCCACGGGGCGAGCTCCGTCTCCGGGGGCACGACGCCGAGTTCCCTCTGCCGCTGCAGGGTCACCTCGCGCTGCCGGTCCCAGCCGTGGTCGAACCTTCCGCGGTACTTCTCCTGCCATTCGGGGCCTACGTGCAGCGGTGCGTGCGCGGCGCCGAGCGCGAGGTAGGTGAAGAACGGCCGGCCGGGAGTCAACGTGCGCTGAGTGCGCACCCAGTCGATGGCGTGGTCGACAAGGTCCTCGGACAGGTGGTAACCGTCCTCCGGCCGGCGGTCCGGCTCGACCGGAGTGGTGCCTCGGTACAGCAGCGGGTACCAGTGGTTCATCTCGGCGCCCATGAACCCGTAGAAGGTGTCGAAACCCTCCCCGGTCGGCCAGCGGTCGAACGGCCCGACCGCGCTGATCTCCCGCGGCGGGGTCTGATGCCACTTGCCGAAGGCGGCCGTACTGTAGCCGTTGCCCTGCAGGATCTGGGCCATGGTCGCCGCACTGCGCGGCCTGAACCCGTTGTACCCGGGGGCCGCGGTGGTCATCTCGGTGGTGCCGCCCATGCCCACCGAGTGATGGTTGCGGCCGGTCAGCAGGGCTTGCCGGGTCGGCGAGCACAGCGCCGTCACATGGAAGCGGGTGTAGCGCAGCCCGTTGTCCGCGAGTCGGTCCGCGGCGGGCATCTCGCACGGGCCGCCGAACGCGCTGGAGGTGCCGAACCCGAGGTCGTCGACGAGCACGATCACCACATTCGGGGCACCATCGGGCGGAGGGACCGGGCCGACCGGGGTGAAGGGCGTCTCCTGATCGTGGACGTCCATGGCGGTCGTCAGGGGCGGACGGGTATCCGGCCGCGGAAGTATGTGCCGACCGGCGTCGAACTCAGTCATGTATTTCTCCGATTCATGCCCGGCCGGAAAATGTCACACCCTATTGGCACGGCTGAATTACGGGCGCAATGCAGCTGTGCTTCAGCGGCCTGGAATGCCTCTACGTGCGACGCAGTCAAAGTGTCAGTGGCCTCCGACGGCGGTCAACAAGGCGCCCTGAATGATGGTGAACCGGTTTTCAATGGAGGCAATAGAAAGCTTCTATACCTCCATGGCCCCAGACCGGGGCGGTGAGGACGCCAGATCCACAAACGCCTGGACGACCGGCGACAGCGGGCTCGACCGCCGGACCGGTCAGGCGTGCGCAGAACCAGCGGCACGATTGATGGCGGCATGTTCTGCCGAGCGATAGAACGATTCTATGGAACGTCGCCAAGTCGAGTACTTTCTCGCCGTAGCCGCGCACCGGAGCTTCACCAGCGCCGCCCACACCCTGCGTGTGGCGCAGCCGTCGCTGTCGCACGCGATCCGCCTGCTCGAGCGGGAACTGGGCACCCCTCTCTTCCACCGGCTCGGTCGCGGAGTCATGCTGACTTCGGCGGGCGTGGCGTTCGTGGAGCCGGCCCGGCAGATCATGCGCGATCTGGAGACTGCTCGGTCGGTGGTGCGCACCATCGCCGGACTGGCGGGCGGCACGCTGGACATCGTCGCGCCGACGACGCTGGCGGTCGATCCGCTGGCGGACCTCGCCGGGGCCTTCCGCCGGCGCCATCCCGCGATTGACATCGTCATCGTCGAGCCGCCGCACGCAGCGGCGGTCGCGGACGTGGTGCGTACCGGCGAGTGTGAGTTGGGGCTGGCCGATGTGAGGACGCACGGCACGGCCGTCGAGACCTTGGAGCTGTGCCGGCAGGAGGTGCTGGCGGTGGTGCCACGGTCCGACCGCTTTCCCCAGGCCGGACCGGTGGAGCTCGGTGAGGTGGCCCGGATGGACCTGGTGGCGACCGCGCGCGGCACCGCGACCCGGGCTCTGATGGATCAGGCGCTGGGCGGAGAGGGGCGCAGTCCACGCATCGCGGTGGAGACGGTTCATCAGGCCGCGGTCGTCCCCCTGGTGCTGGCCGGAGCGGGGGCGACGCTACTGCCGCGCTCTCTCGCCGAGGAGGCGGCGCGGCGCGGCGCGGTGGCGCTGGCGCTCCGTCCGCGCCTTGCCCGGCCGGTCTGGCTGATGTGGCGGCGTGGGCCGCTCTCGCCTGCCGCGCAGGCGTTCATCGAGGTGGCCCGCGAGGTCTTCGCGCGCCCGGTGGCAGCGTTGTCGGAGGACGACAAGCCAGAGTGATGTTCTATCCCTTCAAGCGCAAAGTTCTTCCCATTCGCCTCCTTGGCCGCATTGCCCGTTCGGATCGAGCCCGAGAGCCTGGGGCACGCGTCGCGCCGGCGGCCCGTCGGGAACTCCGAAGGGAAAGCCGGAGCCCGTGCACGCCGCAATCGGGGATGGCCTCCGACCGGAGCGCGATCACGGTTGGCCGGCTGGTCCGCGCGGCCTGGGCCGAGGAGGCGGGCAACCGCTTGACGTGAGGATCGGCCGGGGAATCGTGCAGCGGCGGCTCTGGCAGCCGACGTGCAGCATGCAGCAGCCGACTCTCAGCAGCGGTAACGGCTCGCTGCAGCAGGACGGGTGCAGCGAGGCTGTGTTGTACGGCCGTGCTGCACGCGCGCGAAAGTCGTCGGTGCCGCGGTAGCGCAGGCACCGGGCCGGCGGGAGGCCTCGGCCGTCCCCGGCCATTGCCGGCCCGGCGGTATCGGGGACGTCAGTCGGTCGCCGCCGCAGGCCGACGGCACCGGCGCCTCTCCCGCGCCGGCGGGCTCGCAGGGCGGCGCCGCGGTATCCGGGCGATGTTCACCTCGCCGGCGTTGATCAGCGCCTCGCGCTGCCGTATCCAGGTCACCATCGGTGACTGCGCCCGCGCCGTCCACGCTTGCGTCGGCGGCTCGATGGCAGCGTGAGACATCACGGGGTACGGAGGCCCGGCAAGACGACCTGGGCGAGGACCGCGTCCGCTATCTGTTCGATGGTGTGCGCGTCGGTGTCGATACGCAAATCGCCGATCGCGGCGGCTTCCAAAGCGGTGGCGGATGCCACCGCTTGGTCGGCGGCCTGGACCAGGCGTGTGCCGGACTGCCCGAGCAAGGGGTCGCCCGGCTGCAGCCAACTACCGCCTTGCCCGCGAAGCATGATCCGCCTGGTCAGCTGATCCCGCCCGGCGTGCAGTCGGCATACCGTGAGGTCCGTCGCGGACAGCGCATCGGCGTAGGCCTTGGCCACGGACTCGTCCTCAACCGGTCCGGTCATGATCAAGCATTGAGCTCCAGCTGCCCGGTAGGTCCGCCACACAGCAGCCATGTTCCGGGCCTTGACCCGGTGATTGCCGGGATCATCGTTCGGAACCGGGTGGCAGAAGCCGAGTTGGTCGAGATCGAGATAAGCGGCCATGACCCCGGCCCGCAGCACCCTTTGGTAGACCTCGAAGCCGACCGTCGACTTGCCGACGCCGGTCGCACCGCACAGCCACAGAACCGGATCATGAACCAAAGACGCCGCCTGCGCCGAGACCGGGCTCCTGTCCGGGGCGGTCACCGCCGCGACCGTAGGCGGCTTGACCGCGCCGCCCGGCTGGACCGGAGTGAGGGCCGGCCATCCACCGGTGCGCTCCCTGACCAGCTGCGTCACTTCGTGCACCGGCAGGCCGCTGGTGTCAACGCACGTGTCCGCGAAGCTGCTCGCGTCCAGGGCATCGGCTTCCCGCAACACTCCGTCCATCAGCTCGGCAGGCCCACCGCGGCCCGTGAACCGCTGCCGAAGCTCGTCCCGGTCCGCGCGCAGACGACACACCGTCACCGCGGCCTGCGGAATCTGGTCGACATGCACTCCACGGACGGGATCGACGACGCCGGAAACGATGAGACACCGCGCGCCGGCCGCCCTGAACCCTGCGGTCACCGCATCAAGGTTGCGCGCCTTCATTCGATGCCGGCCCGGATCCGTCGCGGGCTCGGGGTAGCAGATGCCCAGCTGGTCGATGTCGACGAAGCCGGCCTCTATCCCGGCCCGCGTGAGCTGGGAGTACATCGCCCAAGCGACCGTGGTCTTACCCACTCCTGGCGGGCCGCACAACCACAGCACGGGAAGCAAAGCACCCCTCACCGACATGCCTCCAGATCCGGGTGACACGCCCCTCCGGGTGACGCGCCCCGACTGCGGGGACAGTCGACCAGATGGGCAGAGATCACGGCACGGATTCTCGCGACCGCAGACGTACCTGTCGACCGATTTAGCTCCCAGGGAGAGTTAGAGGCCATTTCATTTGGTCAGTCTGCGGTGGCATATGAGGGTCGCGGCGATGGCGGTGAAGGCGAGGAAGTGTTCCGGCTTGCGCTCGTAGCGGCGGTGGAGGCGGCGGCAGCCGGACAGCCAGGACACGGTCCGCTCCACGATCCAGCGGTGCTGGCCCAGGCGGCGGGATGACTCGATGCCCTTGCGGGCAACGCGGTGCCGGATGCCGCGAGAAGCGAGCCATCGCCGCAGGTGGCGGTAGTCGTAGCCCTTGTCGCCGTGCAGCTTGCCGGGCCGTCGGCGTCGCGGGCCGCGACGTGAGCGGATGGGCGGGATGCCACGGACCAGCGGGATGAGGGCCTGGCTGTCGTGGAGGTTGGCGGCGGAGATACCGACCGACAGGGGCAGCCCCTGGCGGTCGACGATGAGGTGGATTTTCGATCCCTTCTTGCCGCGGTCGGTCGGATTCGGTCCCGTCAGCTGCCCCCTTTGAGGGCCCGGACGCTGACGGAGTCGATCGCGCACCGCGACCAGTCCAGCTCACCCCGGGCACCGAGCTCGTCCAAGACCAGGCGGTGCAGCCCACACCCGGGCCTCGGTCCACTCGGTGAACCGCCGGAAGGCGGTGACACCCGAAAGACCGAATCCCGGCGGCAGTTGGTTCCAGGTGCAACCCGAGGTGGCCACGAAGATGATGGCGGCCAGCACCTCGCGGTCCCCTCGCCGACGGTGCCCTCCACCCTGCGGGCGAACCGGCGCCGGCGGCACCACCCGCTGGAACAACGTCCACAGGTCCTCCGGCGCCATCCGCTCGACAAGCGCAGCAGTCATCACCCCAGACTGCCGCAAGATCACGCCAACTGAAATGACTTCTTAGACGAATCCGACGGATGCCCGTCCCTACGCTGCCCAGCGAAGAATGATCATTCAGTACCGTCCACCTACCCAGACCCGCCTGGACGGACGAGCAGCAGCACTGTGGGAGACCGCTTGGCGGGCCTGGCGAGACCTCGCCGGCGACGTCCAGGCCGCGGTTACGGATTGCGCGAAGGAGCGAGGGAACTGCGCGCCACGGAGGTCGAGGCGGATGTGAAGAACGGTCCCCGCCCGCC
>KE354186.1 GCA_000415505.1 Streptomyces afghaniensis 772 | reverse complement strand
CTCAGCTGGGACCGCGGCGACCGGATCGCCGTCCCGCCCCAGGCGGTGCGCGCGGTGCTCGCCGCGGCCCGGCGCCGGGGCGCACGGTCGTGGTCGACCTGCCGCGCCGCGTCGACGACGGCGTCGCCGAGGTCCTCACCCAGCTCGACGTCGGCGTTCTGGTGGTGCCGCCGAGCTGCGCGCCGTCGCGGCCGCCGGGCGGGTGGCGTCCGCGGTCGGCATGGTCGTGCGCGATCTGCGGGTGGCGGTCCGCGGGCCGTACCCGCGGGGCTCGACGACCGGGAAGTGGCCCGGCTGCTCGGACTGCCCCTGGTCGGCGAGGTGCCGGTCGAGCCGCAACTGCTGCGCCCGGACGAGGGCACGGCACCCCCGGGCGCCGCTCCGCGCGGACCGCTCGCCGGTTCTGCAGGGAGTTCTGGGAGCGGGCGCTCGTCGAGGCGGGTGCGGCGTGAACAGCCTGGCCGGGCTGGAGGGCGTGGAACTGCTCGACGGGGTGCGGCGGTGGCTGGCTGAGAGCGGGGCCGAACCCACCCCCGCGCGCGTGGCACAGGCCCTGCGGGAGCAGGGACGGGTGCTCGGGGACGCGGAAGTCCTGGGGGCCGCCGCGCGGTTGAGGTCCGAGCTGGTCGGCAGTGGGCCGCTGGAGCCCCTGCTCGCCGACCCGTCGGTGACCGACGTGCTGGTGTCGGCCCCGGACCGGGTCTGGGTGGACCGCGGCGGCGGACTGGAGCTCACGCAGGTGCGCTTCGCGGACGCGGCGGCCGTACGGCGGCTCGCCCAGCGCCTCGCCGCCGTGGCCGGGCGCCGGCTGGACGACGCCGGCCCTGGGCCGACGCCCGCCCTGCCCGACGGGACCCGGCCTGCACGCGGTGCTGCCGCCGGTCGCCGTGGGCTGCGCCTGCCTGTCCCTGCGGGTCGTACGGCCGCGTGCCTTCACGCTCGGCGAGCTGGTCGCGGCGGGCACGGTGCCGCCGGGCGGGGAGCGCGTGCTGCGCGCGCTCCTCGACGCACGGCTGTCCTTCCTCGTCAGCGGCGGCACGGGCAGCGGCAAGACGACCCTGCTGAGCGCCCTTCTGGGGCTGGTGGGGCCGGACGAGCGGATCGTCCTCGCCGAGGACTCGGCGGAACTGCGGCCGGACCATCCGCACGTGGTGCGGCTGGAGACCAGACCCGCCAACCAGGAGGGCGCCGGCCTCGTCACGCTAGAGGACCTGGTGCGCCAGGCGCTGCGGATGCGGCCCGACCGGCTGGTCGTGGGCGAGGTCCGCGGACCCGAAGTGGTGCACCTGCTGGCCGCGTTGAACACCGGCCACGAGGGCGGCTGCGGAACCGTGCACGCCAATGCCGCCGCCGATGTACCGGCCCGCCTGGAGGCGCTCGGTACGGCCGCCGGGCTCGACCGGGCCGCGCTGCACAGCCAGGTGGCGGCCGCCCTCTCCGTGGTGCTGCACCTCGTACGCGACCGGACCGGGCGGCGGCGGATCGCCGAGGTGCATGTGCTGGAGCGGGAGTCGTCGGGACTGGTGCGGACGGTGCCGGCGCTGCGGTGGGGAACGGAGGCCTTCGTGCGCGAACGGGGGTGGGAGCGGCTGCGGGGGCTGCTTCGGAGCGGGGGAAGCGAGGGCGGGCCGGGTGCGGCCGCCATGAAGGGGGCGAGTGATGACGGGAGCGGCTGAGATGTCCATGGGTGCGGCCGCGGTGTGCATGGGGGCCGCGGTCTGGCTGCTGGGTGAGCGTCACTCGGCGGCACGGCGGGCGCGGTTGCTGCTCTCCGGCGGCGGGACCGTCGGGAGCGGACAGCCCGGGTTGCGTTGGACGGTTGAGGGGCTGCGGCGGGTCCGCGGGCGGCTGCGGGCCGAGTGGTGGGCACCGGTGGCCGGGCTGATGCTGGCGGTGCTCGGGTCGTCGGTGCTGCCCGTCGTCCTGGGAGCGGCCGGCGTGCCGCTGCTGCGACGGATCCGGCTGGCCGGCCGGGTGCGGCGGGACCGGGAGCGCCGGGCCGACGCGGTGATCGCGCTGTGCGGGGCGCTCGCCGGGGAGGTGCGGGCCGGGCGCCAGCCGGGAGAGGCGTTGCTGCGGGCCGCGCGGGACTGCGGCGGCCTCGCGGACGCACAGGGGACGGTGCTGGCGGCGGCACGGTTCGGCGGTGACGTG
>KE354185.1 GCA_000415505.1 Streptomyces afghaniensis 772 | reverse complement strand
CGGGGCGACAGCTCGACGATCGCGACCCACCAGCCGCCGGAGACGACCAGCGCGATCGTGGCGAGGGCCAGTTGCCCGAGGCGCTTCTGCACCGACACCGGCGCGCATACCCCGTAGACCAGGGCCAGCGGCGGCAGGATCAGGAAGGCCTGGAGGGTCTTGGCGAGGAAGGCGAAGCCGATGGCCACCCCGGCCCACACCAGCCACTTCGTACGGCCGTCCTCCAGGGCCCGGATGACGAAGTA
>KE354184.1 GCA_000415505.1 Streptomyces afghaniensis 772 | reverse complement strand
ACGGTTCGGCGGTGACGTGCCGGACGCGCTCGCGACCGCTGCCGCCCAGCCGGGTGCCGAGGGACTGCGGGGACTCGCGGCGTGCTGGCGGGTCGCCGTGGACCAGGGCGCGGGGCTCGCGGCGGGACTCGACCGGCTCGCCGCCGCCCTGCGCGCCGAACGGGACCAACGGTCCGACCTGCGCGCCCAGTTGGCCGGTGCCCGGGCCACCGCGGTGCTGCTCGCCGGGCTGCCGGCCCTGGGGCTCCTCATCGGCACCGCTCTCGGCGCCGACCCCCTCCATGTCCTGCTGCACACCACGGCGGGCCTGGGCTGTCTGGTGGCCGGCGGTGTGCTGGAGGGCCTCGGGCTGTGGTGGGTGCAGCGGATCGTGCGGGGTGCGGAGGTGGCGGCATGAGCGGGGAAGTTGTCCACAGGCTGGGGGTAACGGTGGGGGTTCTGCTGGTTCTCCGGTGGTCGGTGTGCCGGCTCGAGGAGGCGGGGCGCCGCCGCAGGATGCGGCGTCGGCTGGCCGAGCTGTCGCCCCGCGAAGCGACCGCTCCGGCCCCGCGCCTCGCCTGGAGCCGGGCCGCGCGCAGATGGTCGGTGCCCGTCGGCGTGGCATGCGCCGGCTGGGCGCTGATCGGCGGCCCGGTCGGCGTCGCCGTCGGACTGGCCGGCGCGGTGGGGATGTGGCGGTGGCGGCTGCGGCAGGAGGCGGCCGGTGCGGACACGCGGGCACCCGACCTCGCCGAGGCAGCGCGGCAACTGCCCCTGGCCGCCGACCTGCTGGCTGCCTGCATCGCGGCGGGCGCCGGCCCGGTGGTCGCCGCACAGGCGGTGGGCGAGGCCCTGGGCGGCCCGGTGGGCGACGCCCTCGCCCACGGTGCGGCTGAGGTACGGCTGGGCGGCGAACCGGGCCCGGCCTGGCGGAGGCTGGCCGCCCTCCCGGGCGCCGGAGGCCTGGCCCGGCTGCTCGAACGGGCCGATGTGTCCGGACTGCCCGCCGCCACGCCGGTCGCACGCCTCGCCGCCGAGGTCCGTGCCGACTGGGGGCGCGCCGCGACGGCCAGGGCGCGCCGAGTGGGCGTCATGGTCAGCGCGCCGGTCGGGCTGTGCTTCCTGCCCGCGTTCATCGCGGTCGGCGTGCTGCCCGTGGTGATCGGGCTCGCGGGCGGGGTGCTCGGAGGGGGTGGTGCGTGAGGCGGCAAAGACCCGGATCAGCGGCGGAACAAGTCAGCGGTTGGCAACAGAAGTTCGGAACTTTCCCACGGGGGTCGAGATGTATCAGGCGGTACGGGCACGGGTGGGTGCCCTGGTGTGCGGGGCGCGTGCGGCACGGAGGGACGCGGGGATGGTCACGTCCGAGTACGCGATGGGAATCGTCGCGGCGGTGGCCTTCGCGGTGGTGCTCTACAAGGTCGTCACGAGTGGCGCGGTCAGCGCGGAGCTCCAGAACATCGTGAAGGAAGCCCTCGATGCGCGGATGTGAGCGGGGCGCGGACCGGGGGTTCGTCACGGCGGAGTCGGCCGTGGTGCTGCCCGTGCTGGTGATGTTCGCGATGGCGCTGGTGTGGGGACTGCTGGTCGTGGCCGCGCAGATCCAGTGCGTGGACGCGGCGAGGACGGGCGCCCGCGCGGCGGCCCGCCAGGACCCGCCCGACGCGGTCGTGCGACTGACCCGTGAGGCGGCACCGCCCGGCGCGAAGGTCACCGTCGACCGGGGCGCGGAACATGTCCGGGTGGTCGTCGTGGCCGAGCCGCCGGTACTGCGCGGCCTGTCCTTCGCCGTGCGGGAGGAGGCCGTGGCGTCGGTGGAGGAGACGGTGGGGGTGGGCACATGAGACGGCGGCCGCAGAGGCGGGGGCGGGGTGCGAGGCGCCGGGACGCGGGGCGCCGGGAGGCGGGGCGCAGGCCGTTGCGAGGTGTCGCATCGGACCAGGGGTCCGCCACCGTCTGGAGTGCCGGGGCGATCGCCGTCCTGTGCGTGGTGTTCGGCGTCGTCCTCGCGCTGGGGCAGGCCGTCGTGATCCGGCACCGTGCGGCGGGCGGTGCGGATCTCGCGGCGCTCGCGGCGGCGGACCACTGGGCCGAGGGCGGTACGGCGGCCTGCGCCCGGGCCGGCCGGGTGGCCCGGGCACAGGGCGTCCGGCTCGTGCGGTGCGAGGTCGTCGGAGAGACCTCGGACGTGACGGCGGCGTCGGGCCGGGGGCCGTTCACGGCGGAGGTCAGGGCGCGGGCGGGGCCTCCGTCGGTTCCCTCGGGCCTTCCGTCGGCCGCTCCTGCGCCTCCGCCTCCTTCTCCTCGGGAGCCCCCTCCAGCAGCACCGTGAGCAGCCGCACCGCGCCCCTCTTGTGCAGCGGGTCGTTGCCGTTGCCGCACTTGGGAGACTGGATGCAGGACGGGCAGCCGGCGTCGCACTCGCAGGAGGCGATGGCCTGGCGGGTGGCGGTCAGCCAGGTGCGGGCGGTGTGGAAGGCGCGCTCAGCGAAGCCCGCGCCGCCGGGGTGGCCGTCGTAGACGAAGACCGTGGGCAGGAGCGTGTCGGGGTGGAGCGGGATCGACACGCCGCCGATGTCCCAGCGGTCGCAGGTCGCGAAGAGGGGCAGCAGGCCGATCGACGCGTGCTCGGCGGCGTGCAGGGAGCCGCCGAGGATCTCCGGGTTGATCCGCGCGCGGTCGAGCTGGTCCTCGGTGACGGTCCACCACACGGCCCGGGTGCGCAGCGTACGAGGAGGGAGGTCGAGTTTCGTCTCGCCCAGCACCTCACCGGTCATGAGCCGTCTGCGGAGGAAGGAGACGACCTGGTTGGTGACCTCGACGGAGCCGTAGCAGAGGCGGCCGTCGCCCCAGGGGACCTCGACGTCCGTTTCCAGCACGGAGATCGACGTCGTGTCGCGGGCGACCGTGGAGTAGGGCGGGGCTGCCTCCTCGACGAGGGCGACGGAGTCCTCCAGGTCCAGCGACCGCACCAGGTACGTGCTGCCCTGGTGGAGGTGGACCGCCCCCTCGTGGACGGTCGAGTGCGCGGCGCCCGCGTCGACCGTGCCGAGCAACCGGCCCGTGCCGGCCTCGACGACCTGGACCGGGCGCCCGCCCTCACCGCGGATGTCGGTGAGGTCGGCTGCCCGCTCGCGGCGGGTCCAGTGCCAGGCCTTGGTGCGGCGGCGCAGCAGCTTGGCGGCTTCGAGCTGGGGAAGGAGGTCCTCGCAGGCCGGGCCGAACAGGTCGAGGTCCTCGTCCGTCAGGGGCAGTTCCTCGGCGGCCGCACACAGGTGCGGGGCCAGCACGTAGGGGTTGTCCGGGTCGAGGACCGTCGACTCGACGGGCTGGTCGAACAGGGCCTCCGGGTGGTGGACGAGGAAGGTGTCCAGCGGGTCGTCACGGGCGACCAGGACAGCCAGCGCCCCCTGCCCGGACCGCCCGGCCCGGCCCGCCTGCTGCCACAGGGAGGCGCGTGTGCCCGGGTAGCCGGCGATGACGACCGCGTCCAGGCCGGAGATGTCGATGCCGAGTTCGAGGGCGTTCGTCGCGGCGAGGCCCAGCAGTTCACCCGAATGGAGGGCTTGTTCGAGTGCGCGGCGCTCTTCCGGCAGATAACCGCCCCGGTACGCCGCGACACGCCGGGCCAGCGACCGGTCGACCTCGGCCAGTCGCTCCTGGGAGATGACGGAAATCAGCTCGGCACCGCGCCGGGACCGCACGAAGGCGACCGAGCGCACGCCCTGCACGGTGAGGTCGGTGAGCAGGTCGGCGGCCTCGGCGGTGGCCGTGCGGCGGACGGGGGCGCCCTTCTCGCCGTGCAGCTCGGTCAGCGGCGGTTCCCAGAGTGCGAACACCAGTTCACCACGCGGGGAGGCATCGTCGGCGACCTCCACCACCGGCAGACCGGTGAGGCGGCGGGCGGCCACCGCGGGCTCGGCGGCAGTGGCGGAGGCCAGCAGGAACACGGGTGAGGAGCCGTAGCGGGCGCACAGGCGCCGCAGCCGGCGCAACACCTGGGCGACGTGCGAGCCGAAGACGCCGCGGTAGGTGTGGCACTCGTCGACGACGACGTACTTCAGCGACTTCAGGAAGGAGGACCAGCGGGGGTGGGACGGCAGGATGCCGCGGTGCAGCATGTCCGGGTTGGTCAGGACGTAGTTGGCGTACTGGCGGATCCACTCGCGCTCTTCGAACGGAGTGTCGCCGTCGTACACGGCCGTGCGTACCGAATGGCCCAACGGATGTGAAAGTTCCTTCACGGAGCGGCACTGATCCGCCGCAAGGGCCTTGGTGGGGGCGAGGTAGAGGGCGGTCGCGCCGCGGCCGTTCGGGGCCTCGGCGCCGTCCAGGAGGGTGGACAGGACCGGCACGAGGTAGGCCAGGGACTTGCCGGAGGCCGTGCCGGTGGCGACGACGACCGATTCGCCGTCCAGCGCGTGCTCCGCCGCGCGCGCCTGATGGGCCCAGGGGTGCTCGATGCCCGCGGCCTGCACGGCCGCCACGACCTCCGCGCGGATCCGTTCCGACCAGACGGCATGCCGACCCTCGCGCGGGGGCAAGTGCTCCGTATGAGTAATGCGCGAAGCCCTGCTCGGACCGGACGCGAGCCGGTCCAGGACCGCGCCCGGCGCGGGTCGGGAGGCGGGGTCCGTCGGGGGTCCATCGGATCGGTGATTCTTGGCCATCGGCACCGAGTGTGTCACTGGCGTGACGGACAATGGAGCCAAGGCGTCGTGCACGCCTGCCCGTAAGTGATTGAATGCCATCGCGGCTGGCGAACCGTCCAGGGGACGAAGCCGAGGTGCCCCAAGGGCGACCGCTCGATAGCAAGGTGCTGGAGGATCCGTGGACCTGTCCCTGTCGACCGAGACCATGGGCGATCGCACGATCGTCAGGGTCGGTGGCGAAATCGACGTATATACCGCGCCCAAGCTGCGCGAGCAGTTGGTCGAGCTGGTGAACGACGGCAGTTTCCACCTTGTCGTCGACATGGAGGGCGTGGACTTCCTCGACTCCACCGGGCTCGGCGTGCTGGTCGGCGGCCTGAAGCGTGTGCGGGCCCATGAGGGCTCCCTGCGCCTGGTCTGCAACCAGGAGCGCATTCTGAAGATCTTCCGCATCACCGGCCTCACCAAGGTGTTCCCGATTCACACCTCGGTCGAGGAAGCGGTGGCGGCGACCGACTGACCACCGGACCCGGGCCTCGCGCCCGGGCCGGCCGAAGTCGCGGCAAGAGTTCGGCAGAAGTGAAGACCGAGGGGGCCCGGGCTTTCGGCGGCCCGGAGCCTCTCGAAAAGCACGCCCGTAGTTGCGAGGGGGATGCATGGCCACCGTTGAGCTCCGCTTCAGCGCGCTGCCCGAGCACGTCAGGACCGCCCGACTGGTGGCGGCCGCGGTGGCGCGCAGGGCCGGAGTGGACGAGGCCGTCCTCGACGAGGTCAGGCTCGCTGTCGGCGAGGCCTGCACGCGGGCCGTCGGGCTGCACCAGACCGGCGGGATCTCGGCACCGGTGAAGGTGCTGCTGATCGAGGAGGAGAAACAGTTCTCCATCGAGGTCGGCGACGAGGCCCCGCACGCGGTCCCCGGCGAGCGCGGACCCGGCGCCGGACCAGGTGACCCCGACGGTGAGGCCGAGGAGGACGAGATGGGCCTCGCGGTCATCAGCGGGCTCGTCGACGATGTCGAGGTCAGCGCGGGGGAGCACGGCGGGTCGATCAAGATGACATGGCCGACCACCCCGCCGCCCACCATCCTGGCCTGACAAGCCACCGCGCACACCGTTCCTGACGAAGGGCCCCACCCGTGGGGCCCTTCGTCATGTGCGGGTGTCAGTGCTCGCCTTTACAGTAGTTCCTGTGCCGTTCATCGCGTGAATTCGTTCACGATCATTCGCATGCTCCAGGGCAGTCCGAGAATGCTTTCAGGGCATTACCTCAGAAGGCCAATTCCGCTTATCGCGCTCTGTTTTGATCAGGTTCCGGTACCTACAATCCCGTCCACATCTTGAGCTCAGCCCAAGCGTCAAGGAGGACGAATGGCGGGGCTTTCTCTCTCACCACAGTCGGGCCATCCCACAGACCTCGCAGCCGCCGTACTGACCGATGGCAACCGCGTTCTCGTCGTGGTCATCGCGGTCGTCGCGCTGGCGGCACTCGTGGTCGCGGGCGTCCTGGTGCGCCAGGTACTCGCGGCCGGCGAGGGCACCGACAGCATGAAGAAGATCGCGGCGGCGGTCCAGGAAGGCGCGAACGCCTATCTGGCACGTCAGCTGCGCACGCTCGCCGTATTCGCCGTGGTCGTGTTCTTCCTGCTCATGCTGCTGCCCGCGGACGACTGGAATCAGCGTGCCGGACGGTCGGTGTTCTTCCTGATCGGAGCGGCGTTCTCGGCGGCCACCGGCTATATCGGCATGTGGCTCGCCGTGCGCAGCAATGTGCGTGTCGCCGCGGCGGCGCGGGAAGCCACTCCGGCGGCAGGCGAGCCGGAAAAAGATCTCACCGCGGTATCGCACAAAGCGATGAAGATCGCATTTCGCACGGGCGGCGTCGTCGGCATGTTCACAGTGGGCCTCGGCCTGCTGGGCGCCTCCTGCGTGGTGCTGGTGTACGCGGCCGACGCGCCGAAGGTGCTCGAAGGCTTCGGTCTCGGAGCCGCGCTGATCGCGATGTTCATGCGTGTCGGCGGCGGCATCTTCACCAAGGCCGCCGACGTCGGCGCCGACCTGGTCGGCAAGGTCGAACAGGGCATTCCGGAGGACGACCCGCGCAATGCCGCGACCATCGCCGACAACGTGGGCGACAACGTCGGCGACTGCGCGGGCATGGCGGCCGACCTCTTCGAGTCGTACGCCGTGACCCTGGTCGCCGCGCTGATCTTGGGCACGGCGGCCTTCGGCGACGCCGGGCTCGGATTCCCGCTGCTCGTGCCGGCGATCGGTGTGATCACCGCGATGATCGGCATCTTCGCGGTGGCGCCGAGGCGGGCCGACCGCAGCGGCATGAGCGCCATCAACCGCGGGTTCTTCATCTCCGCGGCGATCTCGCTCGTGCTGGTGGCCGTGGCCGTCTTCGTCTACCTGCCCGGGAAGTACTCGGAGCTCGACGGCGTGACCGACGCGGCGATCACGGGCAAGGACGGCGACCCGCGGGTCCTCGCGCTCGTCGCGGTGGCCATCGGTATCGTGCTCGCCGCCCTGATCCAGCAACTGACCGGCTACTTCACCGAGACCACCCGGCGTCCCGTCCGGGACATCGGCAAGACCTCGCTCACCGGCCCGGCCACCGTCGTCCTCGCCGGTATCTCCGTGGGTCTCGAATCGGCCGTCTACACCGCCCTGTTGATCGGCCTCGGCGTGTACGGGGCGTTCCTGCTCGGCGGTACGTCGATCATGCTGGCACTGTTCGCGGTGGCGCTGGCGGGCACCGGCCTGCTCACCACGGTCGGCGTGATCGTCGCGATGGACACCTTCGGGCCGGTCTCCGACAACGCGCAGGGCATCGCGGAGATGTCCGGCGACGTCGAGGGCGCGGGCGCGCAGGTGCTCACGAACCTGGACGCGGTCGGCAACACCACCAAGGCGATCACCAAGGGCATCGCGATCGCCACGGCCGTGCTCGCGGCGGCGGCGCTGTTCGGGTCGTACCGTGACGCGATCTTCACCGGCGCGCGGGACGTGGGCGAGAAGCTCAGCGGGGACGGTGCCCCGATGAGCCTGATGATGGACATCTCGCAGCCCAACAACCTCGTGGGTCTCATCGCGGGCGCGGCGGTCGTCTTCCTCTTCTCGGGGCTGGCGATCAACGCCGTGTCGCGGTCGGCGGGTTCCGTGGTCTACGAGGTCCGGCGGCAGTTCCGCGAGAAGCCCGGGATCATGGACTACAGCGAGACCCCGGAGTACGGCAAGGTCGTCGACATCTGCACCAAGGACGCGTTGCGCGAGCTGGCCACGCCCGGTCTGCTCGCCGTGATGGCGCCCATCTTCATCGGGTTCACGCTCGGTGTCGGGCCGCTCGGCGCGTTCCTGGCGGGCGCGATCGGTGCGGGCACGCTGATGGCGGTGTTCCTGGCCAACTCCGGTGGCGCCTGGGACAACGCCAAGAAGCTCGTCGAGGACGGCCACCACGGAGGCAAGGGCAGTGAGGCCCACGCGGCGACCGTGATCGGCGACACCGTCGGCGACCCCTTCAAGGACACCGCCGGTCCCGCGATCAACCCGCTGCTGAAGGTCATGAACCTGGTGTCGCTGCTCATCGCGCCTGCGGTGATCAAGTTCTCCTACGGCGCCGACAAGAGCATCGGGGTGCGGATCCTGGTCGCGGCCCTGGCGTTCCTCGTGATCGTCGGCGCGGTGTACGTGTCAAAGCGGCGTGGAATCGCCATGGGTGACGAAGACAACGCCGATGCGAAGCCCAAGTCGGCGGACCCGGCGGTGGTTTCGTAGGGAGGTCGTCCAAGCCCCAGCTCAAGGTGCGGGCGGGCGGCGCGCGTTGACGCGTCGCCCGCCCGCTCTGTGTGTGTGCACCATCGCGTCGTGAGGCTTCTCTCGCTTGGTGCAAAAGGTTACAAAAGGGTCTTAATAGACGTTCGGCGTGCGGTTGCCGTGCATCTGGCGTGTATGTTCCGGGGCCGAGAGCCATGGAAGGGACCAAACCGGTGAACAAGAAGCTCGCGGCCGCACTGTCCGGCGGTGCGGTACTGGTACTGGCGCTGTCGGGGTGCGGCGGCGACGACAACGAGAAGCTGGACTCCTGGGCCAAGGAGGTCTGCGACGCCGTGCAGCCGCAGGCCAAGAAGATCGAGTCGGCCAATGCCTCGATCCAGAAGGAAACCTCGGACAACAGCAAGCCGGAGGACGTCCAGAAGACCGACGCACAGGCCTTCCAGGACATGTCCGACGCCTACAAGGCCATCGGGGCCGCGGTGACCAAGGCCGGGGCGCCGGACGTCGAGAACGGCGAGAAGAAGCAGCAGGACGCCGTCAAGGAGCTCAACGCGATCTCCTCCTCGTACGCCTCCCTGAAGAAGCAGGTCGACGGGCTCGACACCAAGGACCAGGGCAAGTTCGCGGACGGCCTCAAGGACATCGCCACGGAGCTCGACAAGCTGGGCAAGAGCGGGAACGACGCGCTCCGGACCCTGGAGGAGGGCGAGGTCGGCCAGGCGATGGCCCGGCAGGACAGCTGCAAGGCGGCCACGGCGCCGGCGACCCAGAGCTGAGCGAGGAGCATTTCCGAGGCGGGCGGGACTGCCGAGTATCAGAGTGATTGCCCGGGCGGTCCGCCGAGCCGCGCCCGTTGCCCGGCACGGGCGCGTGCGATACCGGTGTCGGCGGCCACAATGGGGGCGTGAGTAACGCCAGCCAGTCACCCCTGTCCCCGCTGCCCTCCTCCGACCGTCCCGATGTCGCCGCCCGGCTCCGGGACGCCCTGCTCGGAGCCTCCTTCACCGCCGACGGGCTGCTCGAACTGCTCGGCGCCCCCGCGTACGCGGCCCTGGCCCGGAGCGAGACCGTGCCCGCGCTCCGGGCGACCCGGGGGGACACGCCGCTGGAGTTGCTCGTCCGGCTGTTCCTCCTTCAGCAGCCCGTGCCCCGCGCGCGCGTGGCGGACGTCCTGCCCGTCGAGGCCTGCCTGGAGAGCGGCTGGCTGACGCGCGTCGGTGGCGACGAGCTCGCCGCCACCGTGGACGTACGGCCGTACGGCGGGCCGGGCGGCGAGGACTGGTTCATCGTGTCGGACCTGGGCTGCGCGGTCGGTGGCGCCGGCGGGATCGGCCGGCGTGACGAGGGAGTCGTCCTGGGAGTCGGCGGCGCCTCCACGACCCTCGCCGGCATCACGGTCCGTACGCCCGTCGCCGCCGCGCTCGACCTCGGCACCGGCTCCGGCATCCAGGCGCTGCACGCCGCCCATCACGCCACGCGCGTGACGGCCACCGACCTCAACCCGCGCGCGCTGCACATCACCGCCCTCACCCTGGCGCTGTCCGGCACTCCGGCCGCCGAGCTGCGCGAGGGCTCCCTGTTCGAGCCGGTGCGGGACGACGAGAAGTACGACCTGATCGTCTCGAACCCGCCGTTCGTGATCTCTCCCGGCGCCCGGCTCACCTACCGCGACGGCGGGATGGGCGGGGACGATCTGTGCCGCACGCTCGTTCAGGAGGCGGGGGAGCGGCTGAACGAGGGCGGGTTCGCGCAGTTCCTCGCCAACTGGCAGCACGTGGAAGGGGAGGACTGGCAGGACCGGCTCAGGGCGTGGGTGCCCCGGGGCTGCGACGCGTGGATCGTGCAGCGCGAGGTACAGGACGTCAATCAGTACGCCGAGCTGTGGCTGCGGGACGCGGGCGACCACCGTGAGGACGTGGCGGAGTACCAGGCGCGGTACGACGCATGGCTCGACGAGTTCGAGGCGCGCAAGGTGAAGGCCGTCGGCTTCGGCTGGATCACCCTGCGCAGGACGGGCGCCGCCGTGCCCTCGGTCACGGTGGAGGAGTGGCCGCATCCGGTCGAGCAGCCGCTCGGGGACACCATCCGGGCCCACTTCGACCGGCTCGACTACCTGCGCGACCACGACGACGCCGCCCTGCTCGAAGGACACTTCCGGCTCGGCGCGGAGGTCGTACAGGAACAGGTCGGGCTGCCCGGCGCGGAGGACCCCGAGCATGTCGTGCTGCGCCAGAACCGCGGCATGCGGAGGGCGACCCGGGTGGACACGGTCGGCGCGGGCTTCGCGGGCGTGTGCGACGGCACGATGAGCGCCGGTCGCATCCTCGACGCCATCGCCCAGCTGATCGGCGAGGACCCGGTGCTGCTGCGCGACCGCACTCCGGCGCAGATCCGGCTGCTCGTCGAGCAGGGATTCCTGGAGCCGGTCCGCTGAGGGACCCGGCAGGCACCCCTGCCGAGGGGACCACCAGCGCCCCACGGTGCACGCTCCGCGCTCACCCCTCACGTCCCACCGCCCCCGTCCCACACACCACGGGGCCCTCGTCGAGGAGACTCGCCAACAAATTCGAGTCGATTTGAACACCTCGCCCGAAACGGTCCGTGGGGGGTCGGAAGTCCCCGATCCGCAGCTGTGTCGCCCCGGCGTTCACCTCCGGTTCGCCTGCCCGCCGCCCACGCGTGTCAGCCTCCCGTGGCTGGGGAGACGCGGACCGGAGAAAAGGGGCACGGCGAGCCATGGAGAGCGAACCGGCGATCTTCGCGGGAGCGGTGTTCTCCCTGTTCGGAGGCGGACTGCTGGCGTGGACCGTGACATGCGTCCGCCGGCATCGGCCCGTCGCCCAGGGCGTGAGCCCCGTCGCGTCGGCGACCCTCGCGAGCGTCGTCGCGGTGCTGGCCCTGGCGGCCGGAACCTGGTGCTTCACCCGCCTCTGAGGCCCGTGCCGGCGCCGCGCCTGTGGGTGACCGAGAGGTTGCCCTCCGCATGGGCCCGGGCCGGCTCCGGGCACTCCGGGCGGCAGGAATGGTGGTAGTCGGGTTACCGTTCGAGTGGCCGTTGCGGGCTTTTCCCGTTTGACACGGGGGCGGGATGTACCGTCACACTCCGCAGCGTCACCACGACCCGACCCCGGGAGGCGAACCCTGGGGAGGCCCCAGCGTCGACCGGAGAGAAGAGCGAAGTTGTCCCCGACCAGCGAGACCGCACAGGGCGGCCGCCGACTCGTCATCGTCGAGTCGCCTGCCAAGGCGAAGACGATCAAGGGCTACCTGGGCCCCGGCTACGTAGTCGAGGCGAGCGTCGGGCACATCCGCGACCTTCCCAACGGCGCTGCCGAGGTGCCCGAGAAGTACACCGGCGAGGTCCGCCGCCTCGGTGTGGACGTCGAACACGACTTCCAGCCGATCTATGTGGTCAACGCCGATAAGAAGGCGCAGGTCAAGAAGCTCAAGGATCTGCTGAAGGACTCCGACGAGCTCTTCCTCGCCACCGATGAGGACCGCGAGGGCGAGGCCATCGCCTGGCACCTCCAGGAGGTGCTCAAGCCCAAGGTCCCGGTCAAGCGGATGGTCTTCCACGAGATCACCAAGGCCGCGATCCAGGCCGCCGTGGCCAACCCGCGCCAGCTCAACCAGAAGCTCGTCGACGCCCAGGAGACCCGCCGCATCCTCGACCGTCTCTACGGTTACGAGGTCTCGCCGGTCCTGTGGAAGAAGGTCATGCCGCGGCTGTCCGCGGGCCGAGTCCAGTCGGTCGCCACGCGGCTCGTCGTCGAGCGGGAACGCGAGCGCATCGCCTTCCGTTCGGCTGAGTACTGGGACCTGACGGGCACCTTCGCGACCGGCCGTGCGGGAGACTCGTCGGACCCGTCGTCGCTGGTCGCACGCCTCCAGACCGTCGACGGCAGGCGGGTCGCGCAGGGCCGCGACTTCGACTCCCTGGGACAGCTGAAGAGCGCGAACACCCTCCACCTCGACGAGGCGAACGCCCGCGCCCTGGCCGCAGCCCTGGAGAACACGAGCTTCGCGGTCCGGTCCGTCGAGTCCAAGCCCTATCGCCGCTCGCCGTACGCCCCGTTCCGTACGACGACGTTGCAGCAGGAGGCCAGCCGCAAGCTCGGCTTCGGCGCGAAGGCGACGATGCAGATCGCCCAGAAGCTGTACGAGAACGGCTACATCACGTACATGCGTACGGACTCCACGACCCTGAGCGACACGGCGGTCGCCGCCGCCCGCGCCCAGGTCACGCAGCTGTACGGCGCCGACTATCTGCCGCCGCAGCCGAGGACGTACGCCGGGAAGGTCAAGAACGCGCAGGAGGCCCACGAGGCGATCCGCCCCTCGGGTGATCGTTTCCGCACGCCTGCCGAGACCGGACTGACCGGCGACCAGTTCAAGCTGTACGAGCTGATCTGGAAGCGGACCGTCGCCTCCCAGATGAAGGACGCGACCGGCAACAGCGTCACGGTGAAGATCGGCGGCACGGCGGCCGACGGCCGGGACGTCGAGTTCAGCGCGTCCGGCAAGACGATCACCTTCCACGGCTTCCTCAAGGCCTACGTCGAGGGTGCCGACGACCCGAACGCCGAGCTCGACGACCGCGAGCGCCGGCTGCCCCAGGTCTCCGAGGGTGACGCCCTGAGCGCCGAGGAGATCACGGTCGACGGGCACGCCACCAAGCCTCCGGCCCGCTACACCGAGGCCTCCCTGGTCAAGGAGCTGGAAGAGCGCGAGATCGGCCGCCCGTCGACGTACGCGTCGATCATCGGCACGATCCTGGACCGCGGCTACGTGTTCAAGAAGGGCACGGCGCTCGTCCCGTCCTTCCTGTCCTTCGCCGTGGTCAACCTCCTGGAGAAGCACTTCGGGCGGCTCGTCGACTACGACTTCACCGCCAAGATGGAGGACGACCTCGACCGCATCGCCCGCGGTGAGGCGCAGTCCGTGCCGTGGCTGAAGCGGTTCTACTTCGGTGAGGGCACAGGCGGGGGCGGTGCCGCCGACGCCGGCAACGGCGACGGGGACCACCTCGGCGGCCTCAAGGAACTCGTGACCGACCTGGGCGCGATCGACGCGCGCGAGGTGTCGTCGTTCCCGGTGGGCAACGACATCGTGCTGCGGGTCGGCCGCTACGGGCCGTACATCGAGCGCGGCGAGAAGGACACCGAGCAGCACCAGCGCGCCGACATCCCGGACGACCTGGCGCCGGACGAGCTGACCGTGGACCTCGCGGAGGAGCTGCTCGCCAAGCCGAGCGGCGACTACGAGCTGGGCACGGACCCGGCCACCGGCCACACCATCGTCGCCAAGGACGGCCGCTACGGCCCGTACGTGACGGAGATCCTCCCCGAGGGCACCCCGAAGACGGGCAAGAACGCGGTCAAGCCGCGCACGGCGTCCCTGTTCAAGACGATGTCCCTGGACACGGTGACCCTCGACGACGCCCTGAAGCTGATGTCGCTGCCGCGCGTCGTCGGCACCGATGCCGAGGGCCAGGAGATCACCGCGCAGAACGGCCGCTACGGCCCGTATCTGAAGAAGGGCACGGACTCGCGCTCGCTCCAGGCCGAGGAGCAGCTCTTCACGATCACGCTGGAGGAGGCGCTGGCGATCTACGCCCAGCCGAAGCAGCGTGGCCGGGCGGCCGCCAAGCCGCCGCTGAAGGAGCTGGGCACCGACCCGGTGAGCGAGAAGCCGGTCGTCGTCAAGGACGGCCGCTTCGGGCCGTACGTCACCGACGGCGAGACCAACGCGACCCTGCGCTCCGGTGACAGCGTCGAGACGATCACCCCGGAGCGCGGTTTCGAGCTGCTCGCCGAGAAGCGCGCGAAGGGGCCCGCGAAGAAGACTGCGAAGAAGGCGGCCAAGAAGGCTCCGGCGAAGAAGACGACGGCGGCCAAGAAGACCGCGGCGAAGAAGACCACGACCGCGAAGAAGACGACGGCCAAGAAGACCACCACCGCGAAGAAGGCGGCCGCCAAGACGGCGACCGCCTCCGAGCCGGCGGAGGACTGAGGACCGTTCAGGGCCCGTTCGGGATCCCGCGGGACCCGTTCGGAATCCGGACCTCCAAGGTCCGGATCTTCGCCCAGGGTTCGGAAAGCGAACGCCCCGGCAACACTTCGGTGTCGGGGCGTGCGCATGCCAGGCCGGGCTTCCCGGGGTGTCGGTGGCTCCCGATAGGCTGAACGCATGACGCGAGCCGAGCATCCAACGGCCTCTCAGCCGGCCCCTGACGACGCCCTTGTCGCGGACTCCCGCGAGCGTGCCGTCCGCGCCCTGCTGCGCCGTCCGCAGTTGAAGCGGTTGTGGAGCGCGCAGCTCGTGGGCGGCGTGGGCGACACCCTCGCCCTTCTCGTGCTGGTCGTCCTCGCCCTCCAAGCGGCTGTCGCCGAGGGCTCGTTCGGGGGCGGCTACCGGGGCGTGGCGTTCGCAGTGGCGACCGTTTTCGGGGTGCGCATCCTGGCGACGCTCCTGTTCGGCGCCGTGCTCCTCGGCCCGCTCACCGCGCTCACCTCCCAGGACGGCCCGCTGGACCGCCGCTGGACCATGGTGGGCGCGGACGGGCTGCGTGCGGCGCTGCTCATCGTCGCGCCGCTGTGGATCGACTGGACGCCCGAGGACGCGCTGGCCGTCCTCCTCGTCACGGCCTTCGTGACCGGAGTCGCCGAGCGGTTCTGGACGGTGTGCCGCGAGAGCGCGGCCCCCGCGCTGCTGCCGCCCCCGCCGCCGGAAGGCGCGACGGTCCGGCCGCTGCCGGACCACATGGACGCGCTGCGCCGCCTGTCGCTGCGCACCGGCTTCGTCGCGATCCCGCTCGCGGCCGTCGCGCTCGTCGTCGCGTCCCTGTTCAACAACCTCCTGGGCGCCGGCATCGACTGGTTCGGGCAGCACCAGGCGGCCCTCGCCTCCTACGTGGCGGCGGGGCTGTTCGCCGCCTCCCTGTCCGTGCTGACCTTCCTGGAGCTGCCCGCCACGCGCACCCCGCGCGCGCGGTCGCCGCTCGAGGGGCTGCGCCGCCCGAAGACGACCGCCGGCGCCGACAAGGGCCGCACCGGCGTGATGCCGCTGCTGGTGCTGGCCTGCGCGGCCGTCGCCGCCGCGGTGTCCGCCGCCGTCGCCGTGGCCGTGCTGCACGCCAAGGACCTGGGCGGCGGCCCCGTGCTCTACGGGCTGTTCGTGGGCGCGCTGACCGGCGGTGTCGTCGTCGGCATCCGTACGGCGCCCGCGCTGCTGCCCGCCCTGTCACGCCGCCGGCTGCTCGCGCTGGCCATCGCCTTCACCGGTGTCGCGCTGCTGGCCGCCGGGCTCGTCCCGGACGTCACCAGCGTGCTGCTGATCCTCGCGCTGGCCGGCGTCGGCGCGGGCATGTCCGCCAACATCGGCCACACACTGCTCGACCAGGAGACCGAGGAGTACCGGCGGTCCCGTACGACGGAGCACCTGCACGCGGTCGTCCGGGTCTGCGTGGCGCTCGGCGCCGTGATCGCCCCGGTGGTGGCGGCGGGGATCGGGCCGCACCGGCTGGAGAGCGGCAAGTTCGTCTTCGCGCACGGCGGCGCGGCCTTCACGCTGATGCTGGCCGGCGCCCTGCTGCTGCCGGTGGCCGCGCTGGTGCTGGCCAAGGTCGACGACCGTTCCGGAGTACCGCTGCGCCAGGACCTGCGCGACGCGCTGCTCCGCGGCGACGACCCGGACCAGGCGCCCGCCGCCTCCGGTTTCTTCATCGCGCTGGAGGGCGGCGACGGGGCCGGGAAGTCCACGCAGGCCGAGGCGCTCGCCGAGTGGATCCGGGGCAAGGGCCACGAGGTCGTGCTGACGCGCGAGCCGGGGGCCACGCCGGTGGGCAAGCGGCTGCGGTCGATCCTGCTGGACGTGTCGAGCGAGGGCCTGTCGCACCGCGCGGAGGCGCTGCTGTACGCGGCCGACCGGGCCGAGCACATCGACACCGTCGTGCGACCCGCCCTGGAGCGCGGCGCCGTCGTCATCTCCGACCGGTACATCGACTCGTCCGTGGCCTACCAGGGGGCGGGCCGTGACCTGTCGCCGACCGAGATCGCCCGGATCAACCGCTGGGCCACGAACGGACTGGTGCCGCATCTGACCGTCCTGCTGGACGTCGCGCCGGAGACGGCGCGCGAGCGGTTCACCGAGGCGCCGGACCGGCTGGAGTCGGAGCCGGCCGAGTTCCACGCGCGCGTGCGGGCCGGTTTCCTGACCCTGGCCGCGGCCGACGCCGGGCGGTACCTGGTGGTGGACGCGGGCCAGGAGCCCGAGGCCGTCACGACCGTCATCCGGCACCGGCTCGACCAGGTGCTGCCGCTGTCCGAGGCCGAGATCAAGGCCCAGGAGGAGGCTCGGAAGAAGGCCGAGGAGGAGGCCCGCCGGAAGGCCGAGGAAGAGGCTGCCCGCAAGGCGGAGGAGGAGCGCCTGGAGCGTGAGCGCCAGGAGCAGCTCGCCAGGCTGCGCGCCGAGGAGGAGGAGCGCAAGCGGCGCGAGCTGGAGGAGGCGCAGCGGCGCGAGGCCGAACGGCAGGCGGAGGAGGCCCGGCGGCGGGCCGAGGAAGCGCGCAAGAAGGCCGAGGAGGAGCGGGCAAGGCTCCTCGCGGAGGAGAAGGCCCGCGCCGAGGAGGAGGCCCGCCGCAAGGCCGAGGAGGAGCGGCGCCGCAAGCAGGCCGAGGAAGAGGCCCGGCTGCGCGCCGAGGCCGAGGCGCTCCGCCTGGAGAAGCAGCGCAAGGCCGAGGAGGCTCTGCTGCGGGCCGAGGAGGCCCGGCGTCTGGCGGAGGCGGCGGCCGCTGCCGCGGAGGCCGGGCCGAAGAGCTCTGCCCCGCGGGGTGCCTCCGGTTCGACGGCCGCTCAGGACGCGGCGACGGTGCCCACGCCCGTGGTGACACCGGGCGGCTCGGCGGACGAGACGACTGTGCTGCGCCCGGTGCGGGACGAGGAGCAGGGCCGGGGCGGGACCTCCGGTGGGTCCGACGCCGAGGTGACGGCCGAGCTGCCCAAGCCGCCGGTTCCGCCGGGGGCGGGGAGGAGACGGAGGTACTGCCGCCGGTTCGCCCCAGCTCCGGGTCCTGGTCCGGATCCGGTTCCGGGGACGAGACCGAGGTGCTGCCCCAGGTGCCCTCCGGGGCGGGCGACGAGACGGCCGTGCTGCCTCCGGTCCGGCCGGGGGACGCCGAGGAGACGGCCGTGCTGCCGCCCGTACGCGGGGACGAACCCGCGGACCGGGTGCCGCCCGGGTACTTCCGGAAGGACGCCCCGGCCGCCCGGCCCGACGGGACCGAGGACCGTACGCGCGAGCTGCCCCAGGTCGACGCCGAGGGCCGGCCTCGCCGCCCGCGGTCCGACTGGGCGGAGGAGACGCCGCTGGACGACCTGCCGTCGCTGGCGGACGAGCTGCTCGGACCGCACGAGGACGAGCCGGACGAGGGGCGGGGGCGCCGGGGCAAGGGCGGCCGGGGCCGCTGAGGCCTCCGGCTCGTCCGCCAGGGAAGCCCGGGCCGACGCCGGAGACGGGCCACGGGCCGGGCCCGGGGGAGCAGGCGAGGGCAGGCGTTGTCAGTGGTCACCCCCACAATGGATCCGGCACCGTGGAACGTGACGAAAGGGCGGCGTGACCCATGACCGTGTGGGACGACCTCGTCGGGCAGGAGAGGGTGAGCGCGCAGCTGGACGCCGCCGCGCGGGACGCCGACGCCCTGGTCACCGCGGCCGGGACCGACGTTCCCCCGCCCGAGGCGTCGAAGATGACGCACGCGTGGCTGTTCACGGGCCCGCCCGGGGCCGGGCGGAACCAGGCGGCGCGGGCGTTCGCGGCGGCCCTGCAGTGCGTCAGCCCGGACCGGGCCCTCGGCGGCTCCCCGGGCTGCGGCTTCTGCGACGGATGTCACACGGCGCTGATCGGCACGCACGCCGACGTCACCACCGTCGCCGCGGTCGGCACGCAGATCCTCGCCGACGACATGCGCGACACGGTCCGCAAGTCGTTCACGTCACCGGCGAACGGCCGCTGGCAGGTCATCCTCGTCGAAGACGCCGAGCGGCTGAACGAGAAGTCGGCCAACGCCGTCCTCAAGGCCGTGGAGGAGCCCGCCCCGCGCACGGTCTGGCTGCTGTGCGCCCCCTCCATCGAGGACGTCCTGCCGACCATCCGCTCCCGCTGCCGCCACCTGAACCTGAGCACGCCGTCGGTCGACGCCGTCGCCGACATGCTCGTACGCCGGGAGGGCATCGAGCCCGGCGTCGCCGCCGCGGCGGCCCGCGCGACCCAGGGCCATGTCGACCGGGCCCGCCGCCTGGCCACCGACCCGGCCGCGCGCGAGCGCCGTGCCGCCGTGCTCAGGCTGCCGTTGCGGGTCGAGGACATCGGCGGCGCGCTCAAGGCCGCCCAGGAGCTCGTCGACGCGGCCGCCGAGGACGCCAAGCAGCTCGCGGAGGAGACGGACGCCAAGGAGACCGAGGAGCTGAGGGCCGCCCTCGGCGCGGCCCAGGGCGGCCGGATGCCGCGCGGCACGGCGGGCGTGATCAAGGACCTGGAGGACAAGCAGAAGCGCCGCAGAACGCGCACGCAGCGTGACAGCCTCGACCTCGCCCTGACCGACCTCACGGCCTTCTACCGCGACGTCCTCGCCCTCCAGCTCGGCTCCCGCGTGGCCATCGCCAACGCCGACGCCGAGGACGCCCTGGAGCGCCTCGCCCGCGGCAGCTCTCCGGAGTCCACGCTCCGCCGCATCGAGGCGATCGCCGCCTGCAGCGACGCCCTCGACCGCAACGTGGCCCCGCTGCTCGCGGTGGAGGCCATGACGATGGCACTCAGAGCGGGCTGAGCCGGCAGAGCGCCACCGCCTGGTACCGCCTGGCGCCGCGCACGAAGCAGACGAGGAATTGACGCCGTAACTCGTACGAGGCACGACACGCACGCTGGGCATCCATTTCGTCGCCCAGAGTTACGCTCGCAGGATGGACACAAGGCGCACCCCCCGCTCCGCCGACCGCTCTGTCTCCCGTTCCGGCGGTCTGCACCGCCGGACCCGCGGCGGAGCCAGGACCGCGGCCGGCCTCCTCGCCACGGCCGTGCTGCTCGTCTCCGCCTGCTCCTCCGGGAGCTCGACGACGTCCGCCACGGCCGCGGCGGAGCAAGCGGCACTGGTCGCGCTGCCGCGGGCCACCCCCGCGGCGCTCACTCCGTACTACGGACAGAAGCCGGCCTGGCGCGGCTGCGGCGTCTCCGGTTTCGAGTGCGCCACGATCAAGGCGCCGCTCGACTACGCCAAGCCGGCCGCCGGAGACGTCCGGCTCGCCGTCGCCCGCAAGAAGGCCACAGGTCCGGGGAAGCGGCTGGGTTCGCTGCTCGTGAACCCCGGCGGGCCGGGCGGCTCGGCGATCGGCTACGTCCAGGCGTACGCCGGCATCGGCTACCCGGCCGAGGTCCGTGCCCGCTACGACATGGTGGCGGTCGACCCGCGCGGCGTGGCCCGCAGCGAGCCCGTCAGGTGTCTGAACGGGCCGGCGATGGACACCTACACGCAGACGGACAACACACCCGACGACGTCAAGGAGACCGACGGACTGGTCAGGGCGTACCGGACGTTCGCCGAGGGCTGCGGCGCGGACTCGCCCCGGCTGCTGCGCCATGTGTCCACCGTCGAGGCGGCCCGGGACATGGACATCGTGCGGGCGGCGCTCGGTGACAAGAAGCTGAACTACGTCGGCGCCTCCTACGGAACGTTCCTCGGGGCGACGTACGCCGGGCTCTTCCCGGAACGGGCGGGCCGGCTGGTGCTGGACGGCGCGATGGACCCGTCGCTGCCCGCGCGGCGGCTGAACCTCGAACAGACGGCGGGCTTCGAGACGGCGTTCCGGTCGTTCGCGCGGGACTGCGTACGGCTCAAGGACTGCCCGCTGGGCGGCGCGGGCACCTCGCCCGAGCAGGTCGGCGAGAACCTCAAGGCGTTCTTCGAGAAGCTGGACGCGCGGCCGGCCGCCACCGGCGCCCCCGACGGCCGCCGCCTCACCGAGTCGCTCGCCACGACGGGCGTGATCGCGGCCATGTACGACGAGGGCGCCTGGCAGCAGTTGCGCGAGGCGCTGACGTCCGCGATGAAGAAGAACGACGGCTCCGGCCTCCTCGTCCTCTCCGACGGCTACTACGAGCGGGACGCCGACGGCGGCTACAGCAACCTGATGTTCGCCAACGCGGCCGTGAACTGCCTGGACCTGCCCCCCGCCTTCGACACCCCCGACGAGGTGCGCAGGGCGCTGCCCACGTTCGAGAAGGCGTCCCCGGTCTTCGGCGAGGGCCTGGCGTGGGCCTCCCTGAACTGCGCGTACTGGCCCGTGCACGCCACCGGCGAGCCGCACCGCATCGAGGCGAAGGGCGCCGCCCCCATCGTCGTGGTCGGCACCACCCGCGACCCAGCGACCCCGTACCGCTGGGCGAAGGCCCTGGCGGGCCAGCTCTCCTCGGCCCGCCTGCTCACCTACGAGGGCGACGGGCACACCGCGTACGGCCGCGGCAGCTCCTGCATCGACCGCACGATCAACGCGTACCTCCTGCGCGGCACCCCACCCACGGACGGCAAGCGCTGCTCATAACCCCTGCGCCGGCCCCGGAGACCCAGCCTCCGGGGCTGGTGCGGAGCACCCTCGGAAACTGTGTAGACTTACCGTCGTTGCTGATCGCACCATAGTGCGGACAGCGCGCCGCCTTAGCTCAGATGGCCAGAGCAACGCACTCGTAATGCGTAGGTCTCGGGTTCGAATCCCGAAGGCGGCTCTTCTCAAGGGCCAGGTCAGATGATCTCTGACCTGGCCCTTTGTGCTGGAGGCGACGATCATGGACCCGGCCGCAGTGTCTCCCACCGCAGCGAGCATCGGCCTGCGTCAGTTGCTGATGGTGCTGGGTGATTCGTTGGTGGAGGTGCAGGCCGCTCCCGCCGGGCTGGACGTCGAGATCCGTGGCGTCTCGCTGCTCGATCCGGAGGATCCGCCGACCGCGCAGCCGGGCGAGCTGGTTCTCGTGATCGGTGCCCGGGGCCGGGCCGCTTTCCCCGCGCTACGGGCCGCCGGGCGGGACGGAGCCGCCGCAGTCGTGGTCAAGCTGGACGGGCCAGGCCAGGCCGCGGCGCTCAGCGAGACCGCTGCCGAGGCCGGGGTCGCCCTGCTCTCGCTGCGCAGCGAAGCACGCTGGGAGCAGGTGAACGCGCTGGCCCGGGCCGCCCTCGACGACGCACCGCCGGGCGGGCCGGGCATGGGGGCCGAGGAGGGCGACCTGTTCTCGCTCGCCCAGACCACCGCCATCCTCACCAGCGGCATCGTCAGCATCGAGGACGCCGCGAACCGGGTGCTGGCCTACTCCCGCACCACCGACTCCGACGAGGCGGACGACCTGCGCCGGCGCTCCATCCTCGGCTGGCAGGGACCGGAAGGGTATCTGGCGAAGCTGCGCGAGTGGGGCGTGTTCCAGCACCTGCACTCCAGCGACGAGGTGATCGGTATCGACAGCCACCCCGAGCTGGGCATCCGTCGTCGGCTCGCAGTGGCGATCAGGTCCGGGGACCGGCAGCTGGGCACCATCTGGGTGCAGGAGGGCTCGGTTCCGCTGTCCGAACGCTCGCGCCAGGCACTGCTGGGTGCCGCCCGGGTCGCGGCGCTCCATCTCGTGCGCCGTCGCCGGGAGCTCTCGGACGATGTGACGCTCACCCGGACCCTGCTGGCCGGACTCCTCGACGGGAGCACCGGACCGCAGCCGCTGGCCACGCACCTGGGATTCGACGCCGGCCGCCCGGCCGCCGTGCTGGGTTTCTCGTACGGGACCACAGAGGCATACGGGACCACAGAGGGGTACGAGATCCCGGAGGGCGCCGCCGCACCGGAACTGACTCACTCCGAGGTCACCAACCTGGTCTCCGTGCACATCGCCGCCCGGCACCGCAGCGCCCTGGTCACCCAGGTCGATCCCCGTATCTATGTGCTGCTGCCCCAGCTGCCCCGCGGCGTCGACACGGACACGCTGCGCGGCTGGGCCCAGGAGATCACCGACGCCGCACGCCGCCACCTCGGCCTGCCACTGCGCGGCTCGGTCGGTTGCCTGGTGCCGGGGCTCGGGGACGTTTTCGAGTCACGCCGGGAGGCCGACCGCATACTCGACGCCATGGTGAGCGCCGGAGTGACCGTCGCCGTCGCCGCGCTGCCGGACATCCAGGCGGAGGTGC
This sequence comes from Streptomyces afghaniensis 772, assembly GCA_000415505.1. GTDB lineage: Bacteria > Actinomycetota > Actinomycetes > Streptomycetales > Streptomycetaceae > Streptomyces > Streptomyces afghaniensis. The sequence goes on along the minus strand of KE354184.1, from coordinate 11,933 downwards.
TGGTCAGCGAGATATTGACGTTGCTCTCCGCCCACCCCGAGATACGGGATCCCCGGCTGACGGCCCTGGTCTCGCACGACAGCCGGCATCAGGGCCGGCTCGCCGAGACGCTTCTGACGTACCTCAACTCCTTCGGTGACATACGAGCGGCGGCCGCACAGCTCCATGTGCACCCCAACACGCTGCGGTACCGCCTTCGCCGGGCCGAGCAGCTGACCGGCCTCGATCTCAGCCGTCCCGACCAGCGGCTGCTGGCCATGCTCCAGTTGCGGCTGCCGCCCACCGGCTGAACCGCTTCCGCATTGGCCGGTCGTACAGCCATCGAGGTCGAGTTTGTTCAGCCTTCACAAACATTTGACCCCATGAACCCCCATACGCTTGCGCAAATCCATTTCCGCAAGTGATGCGGCCCACCTCCCACGAGGAGACGGAGCGAAACGCGGACGTGCGGTGACGACCCGATCACCGGCACGACATCCGGATTCCGCGAACCGCACCGTGAACGCTTCCGGGAATCGTCAGTGCCCCGACCGTCCCTCCTGACGCACAGCACGGCACTCCCAACGACCCCATGGATGTCGAACATGACTACACGTCCCCCCGATTCACTGACCCCTGATACCGCTCCGTCCACCAGTGGTCAGCCTCCGGAGCAGCAGGCAGGTCTGAAGGCCGGTCTCAAGAACCGCCATCTGTCCATGATCGCCATCGGCGGGGTGATCGGTGCCGGTCTCTTTGTGGGCTCCGCCTCCGGCATCGCCGCCGCCGGGCCCGGCATCCTCGTGTCCTACGCACTGGTCGGCGCCCTGGTCGTCTTCGTGATGCGGATGCTCGGCGAGATGGCCGCGGCCAACCCGACTTCCGGGTCCTTCTCGGCCTACGCGGACCGAGCGCTCGGCCGTTGGGCCGGGTTCTCGATCGGCTGGCTGTACTGGTTCTTCTGGGTCGTCGTCCTCGCCGTGGAGGCGACCGCGGGCGCCGTCATCCTGGAAGGGTGGGTGCCGGCCGTACCGCAGTGGGCCTGGGCCCTGATCGTGATGACGGTCCTCACCGCCACGAACCTGGCCTCGGTCGGCTCCTTCGGCGAGTTCGAGTTCTGGTTCGCCGGCATCAAGGTCGTCGCCATCGCGGGCTTCATCGTCCTCGGCGGGCTGGCCATCTTCGGTGTGCTGCCCGGCTCCGACCACGCCTCCACGGGATTCGGAAATCTCACCGAGCACGGCGGCTTCCTGCCGAACGGACCGGGGGCGATCCTCACCGGCATCCTGTTGGTCGTCTTCTCCTTCATGGGCAGCGAGATCGTCACCCTCGCCGCCGGTGAGTCCTCGGACGCGCGGCGGGCGGTGGCCAAGGCCACCAGGAGCGTGATCTGGCGGGTCGGTGTCTTCTACGTCGGCTCGATCCTCGTCGTGGTCGCCCTGCTGCCGTGGAACGACCCCGCGATCGAGAAGAAGGGCTCGTACGTCGCGGCCCTCGACTCGATCGGCATCCCGCACGCCGGCGAGATCATGAACTTCATCGTGCTGACCGCCGTGCTGTCCTGTCTCAACTCCGGCCTCTACACCGCCTCCAGGATGGCCTTCTCCCTCGGGCAGCGCGGCGACGCCCCGCACTCCTTCGCGCGGACGAACCCGCGAGGTGTCCCGCAGGCCGCGATCCTGGCCTCCGTGGTCTTCGGCTTCGTGGCGGTCGCCTTCAACTACCTGTGGCCGGACACGGTCTTCCAGTTCCTGCTGAACTCCTCGGGCGCCGTCGCGCTCTTCGTCTGGCTGGTCATCTGCTTCTCGCAGCTACGGATGCGGGGGATCATCCTGCGCGAGAGCCCGGAGAAGCTCGTCGTCCGGATGTGGCTGTTCCCCTATCTGACGTGGGCGACGATCGGGATGATCACGTTCGTCCTCCTCTACATGCTCACCGACGGCAAGGAGGGCGGCGGCCGCAGCCAGGTGCTGCTCTCGGTGCTCGTCGCCGCGCTGGTGATCGCGATCTCGCTGGTCCGGGAGCGGGCCCGCCGGAAGGACACCGCGGAGACGGCCGCGCCGCGGTAGCCGCCCCCGAGAGCCCCGGGCCGGACCGATTCCGGCCCGGGGCTCTCGGCGTTCAGCGGCTCGTCTCCCGCTCCACCGGCAGCCACAGCTCGGCGTCCGCTGTCGTCCCGTCCGCCGAGAGGTCGGTCCGGAGGATCTCCGGGCCGGGGCGGCTGCGGTACGGGTTGGACGGGAACCACTCGGTGAACACGTCCCGCCACAGCTCCTGGATGGCCCGCGGTGCCGGGCCGGAGGCGGTGAAGACCGCCCAGGTGCCGGGCGGGACGGGCAGGGTGGTGGTGCCCGCGGGGGCGCCGGCCGGTGCGGACGCCGTGGTGAGCGCTGCCTGGTAGTAGTCGAGTTCGGTGCCCTCGGCGCGGCTCGGGTCCAGGTCGTCGCAGACCGCGACGATGCCGTGCGGCTCCAGGTCCGAGAGCTTTCCGAGCTGCTCCAGGGCCTGTTTGTCGAGCCCCCGGACGAAGTCGACGATCGCCTGGTTCGGGCCCGAGTGCACGAGCGGTACCCGGGTCTTGAAGCCGACGGCGGTGAAGGCCGGGCGGTCCACTACTCGGTAGTGCATGCTGCTGCTCCCTTCGATGGTGAGGCGGAAGGTCAGCCGGGGCTGGGAGACGAGCGCGGCGCCGGTGCGCCGGGCCTCGCCCGGACCCACGCCGTGCATCGCGCGGAACGCCCGTGCGAACGCCTCGCCCGAGCCGTAGCCGTAGCGCACCGCGATCTCCAGCAGCGTCTCGCCGCCCGCGAGCACTTCCGAGCCCGCGACCGTCAGCCGTCGGCGGCGGATGTACTCCGACAGGGGCATACCTGCCAGCGCAGAGAACATCCGGCGCAGGTGGTACTCCGACGTGGTCGCGATCCGCGCCAGTTCGGCGCCGTCCACGGACTCGTCGAGATGGCGCTCGATGTGCTCCATCGCCTGGTTGAGCCGCTCCAGCACGCCCGGTTCCTTCCTCTTCGGTGATCACCACGCTAGGCAGCGCGCACCCTGCCGCACCCGACATCCTGTGCCCGATCGGGTCGGGTGCCGCATCCGCCGAACGGCGTAGGCGCACCGCCGTCCGGCAGGCGTACTTAAGGGGTCTTTACCGTGAACGGCTAGCATCGCCCGGCAACCCGTCAGTTGCCGACCGGGACGAGGTGAGGACATGGGGGCGCCCAGGATCGCCGTCGCCGTGGTGACGATGGGCAATCGGCCCGAGGAGGTCGACGCGCTGCTGCGGTCCGTGGCCAAGCAGGACGTGCCGCCCGAGCGGATCGTGATCGTCGGCAACGGCTGCCCGCTGCCCGAGTTCGCCCGGCGGCTGTCGCTGCCCGGCGAGGTCACCCCGATCGAGCTCGACGAGAACCTCGGCTGTCCCGGCGGCCGGAACGCGGCCCTCGCGCGGCTGCGGGAGTTCGGCGACATCGACGTCGTCGTGGATCTGGACGACGACGGGCTGCTCGTCGACGCCGATGTGCTGCGCCGCGTGCAGGAGTTGTACGCCGCCGACGAGCGGCTCGGCATCGTCGGCTTCCGCATCGCCGACGAGCTGGGCGAGACGCAGCAGCGGCACGTGCCCCGGATCGGCAACTCGGACCCCCTGCGGGGCGGGTACGTCACCGGGTTCCTCGGCGGCGGGCACGCGCTGCGGATGGCCATGCTCGACCAAGTCGGCGACTGGCCCGCCGAGTTCTTCTTCGCGCACGAGGAGACCGACCTGGCCTGGCGCGCGGCCGACGCGGGCTGGCGCATCCTGTACGCGCCCGAACTGCTGCTCCAGCACCCGAAGACCTCGCCCGCCCGGCACGCCATCTACTACCGGGTGAACGCCCGCAACCGGGTCTGGCTGGCCCGCCGCCGGCTGCCGCTCGCGCTCGTCCCCGTCCACCTCGGCGTCTGGGTGCTGCTCACCCTCGCACGGAACCGGTCGCGTGCGGGGCTGCGGGCATGGTTCGGCGGGTTCGTGGAAGGCGTACGGGAGTCGGCCGGTGAGCGGCGGCCCATGCGCTGGCGGACGGTGTGGCGGCTCACGCGGCTGGGGCGGCCGCCGGTCATCTGACGCCGAGGACTGCGCCAGGCGGCAGGAAGTTGGTGGGGCCCCGGCCGTTCACCTCCGCCGACCGGGACCCGGACCCGGCCGCGGCGGCGACACTCCCCCGAGTTGCGCGTCCAGACGCGCGCGCCGCCGGGCCAGATCCGACGTAGTGATCACATCAGGGTTTGCCAACGGATCGCTAACATGTGGCCAACGGTTCTCCGTTGCGTCGTCTGCCGATTGGCGTGAAGTCGCCGAACCATGACGGACGACGGCCTGTGCGGGGCTGTTCCGGTGGAGAACATGAGAACGAAGGTGGCGGAAAACCGCTGCCCCGGGGGCGGAAAATCGTCAAGGGCGGTGGTGCGGGGAGACGGGGGGCGTGAGATGGGGGCATCTGCCTGTTCGGGCAGCGAGGACGGTTCCGGTGAGCGGTGCGGGCTGCGCTTCGGGCTGCTCGGGTCGCCGGCGCTGTACTACGACGTCAACGGGCGCGGCCGGAGCGAAGCGAGGGACGTCGCGAGTCCCAAGTCCCGGGTGCTGCTGACCGCGTTGCTGCTCGACGCCGGACGGGTCGTCTCCGTCGAGTCGCTCAAGGAGGCGCTGTGGGGCGGGGCGCCGCCCGTTTCCGCCCAGGCCTCGCTGCACAACCACATAGCCCGGTTGCGGCGGGTGCTCGACGCCCCCGAGCGGCTGCGAACCGTGCCGTCCGGGTATGTGCTGCGGGTCGACGAGGGTGAGCTGGACGTCCATGTGTTCGATGCCCACGTCGCCGCGGCGCGGGCCGCGCACGCCGGGCAGGAATGGGAGCGCGTCGTGCGTGAGTGCGCCGCCGCGCTCGCGCTGTGCGGGGTGCGCCGCTCGCCGGGTTGCCGTCCGAGGTGGGCGGGTACGCCCTCGCACGGCGGTTGCGCGAGGCCCGGCTGCTGCTTCTGGAGTGGCGCCACGACGCCGAGTTGGCGCTGGGCGGCCCGCGTCTCGACGGGCTCGTGCCGGAGCTGGCGGCGTTGACCGCCGAGTACCCGCTGCGGGAGGTGTACCACCGCCAGCTCATGCTCGCCCTGCACCGGACCGGCCGCCAGGCCGATGCCCTGGCCGTCCACCGCGACCTGCGCACCCGACTGGTCGACCAACTCGGCATCGAGCCGGGGCCGGGGGTGCGGGAGGCGCATGTGGAGGTGTTGCGGGGGGCCGTGGGGAGGCCACCCTCGTCCGCTCAGCCGCCGCCCGCTCAGCTTCCCCCGCCGCCGGCGCATTTCACGGGGCGTGCCGCCGTACGCGACGCCCTGCGCCGCTCCCTCACGACACCGGGACCGCCGTCCCCGAGCGGCCCGACTGCCTCCAGTGCCCCGAACACCCCGGCTTTCCCCGCCGCCGTCATCAGCGGCATGCCCGGCGTCGGCAAGAGCGCACTCGCGCTGCACGTCGCGCACGAGTTGGCGGAACGTTTCCCCGATGGGCAGCTCTACCTCGACCTGCACGGTGCGACCCCGGGCATGGCCCCTCTGACCCCAGGTCAGGCGCTCACCGCCCTGTTGCGTGACCTCGGGGCCGAGCCCTGCCGCATCCCCGAACGCCCCGACGCGGCATCCGCTCTGCTGCGCTCGCTCCTAGCGCCGACCCGCACGCTGCTGGTGCTGGACGACGCCGCGAGTGCCGCGCAGGTACGGCCGCTGCTGCCGGGCGGTGCCGGGTGCGCGGTGATCGTCACCAGCCGTTCGCCGCTCACCGCTCTCGACGGCGTCGCCCGCTTTCCGCTCGGCCCGTTGTCGGACGAGGAGAGCGCGGCGCTCCTGGCCGCGGCCTCGGGGCGGGACGGCCTGGGCGGTTCGGACGCCGCCCGCCGTCTCGTCGAACTCACCGGCCGGCTGCCCCTGGCCCTGCGCGTCGTCGCCGCGCGGCTCGCCGCCCGGCATGCCCTCACACCGGAGGTCCTCGCCGGGCAACTGTCCGAGACGGAAGGGCGGTTGCGGCACCTCGAGTACGACGACCTGAGTGTGCGCCGCTCCCTGGCCGTCGCGCACGACGCGCTCGCCGGCTCCGAGCGCGAGGCCGACCGGGACGCGGCCCTCACCCTCCGCCGTATCGGGGCGCTCGACCTGCCCACGTACGGCGCACCCCTGCTCGCCCGCCTCACCGGCACGGGCGAACGCCGCACCGAGGCCGCCCTGGACCGCCTCGTCGACGTGGCCCTGCTCCAGGAGCCGGCGTACGGCCGCTACGCGCCGCACGACCTCGTCCGCGATTTCGCCCGTGAGCTGGCGGGGGAGTGGGGTACGGAGGGCACCGACGCCTGCGAAACCGCCCTGCGCTGGTACGCCGCCGTCGCCGAGCGGGTGCTCGTCGCGATCGTCGAGCCCGGCCCCGACCAGGACGACCGTCGCCGCCCCACCGCGGCCCAGCCGCCCGGGCACGCGGCGCACGTCGAGACCGTCGCCCCCTTCGGCAGCCCCGAGGAGGCCTTCGCCTGGGGCGACAGCGAGCTGGCGAACGTCGTCACCCTGGTCGAGCGGTACGCGGACGACCCGTGCCGGCGGCGCGCGGGCCTCGTCTCCACTCTCGTACGGCTGATCCTCCCCTGCGCGCACCGCCGGGGCCGCGTCGCCGAGACGGAGGTGCTCGGCCGGGCCGGTCTGGGCGTGGCGCGGCGGCTCGGGGACGCGGCCGCGGAGGCGTACGCGCTGGTCGACCTCGCCGGGCTGCACTTCCTGACCGGCCGCCAGAGCGACGCCCTCGACCTCAACGACCGCGCGCTGGCCATCTGGCGACGGCTCGACGACCCGTCCTGGATCCGCCGCTGCCTCAACAACCGCGGTCTGCTGCTCGACGGGCTCGGCCGGCACGCCGAGGCGAGCGAGGCGCTGACCCGGAGCCTGGAGTACGCACGGCAGCTGAACGACCCGTACGGCGAGGCCGTCACCCACAGCCACCTCGGCAACCTCTACGAGCACACCGACCCGCGGGCCGCCATCGAGCAGCACCGGCGTTCGCTCGCCATCGGGGACGAGATCGGCGCCGTGATCGTGCGGCACTCCGCGCACTGCAACATCGGGTACGCCCATCTGCGGCTCGGGGAACCGGCCGCCGCCCTCCCGCACTTCGAGGAGAGTCTGCGCATCCTGGGCGGCCACGGCGACTGGCACGGCGAGTCCCAGACCCGGCTCGGCCTGGTCCGCGCGCTGCGACTGCTGGGCAGCACCGGGCGGGCCGCCCGCGAGTGCGCCGAGTTGCTGGACCGGGCCGACGCCCGCGCCGACCACTACGCCGGCGGTCTCGCCCGCCACCAGCACGGGCTGCTGCTACGGGAACGGGGGCAGGCCGGAGCGGCACGCGAGGAGTGGCGCTCGGCTCTCGCGGCACTGGAGGGGACCGACGCGCACGCGGTGGTCACCGAACTCCGCGAGCTGCTCGCTCCCACCGACTGACACCGTGAGCCCGGCTGTCGGGCTACTGGGCTATTGGGCTATTTGGCGTCCGCGTAACACTCCACCACCGCCGTCGTGAACGGGAACCGCACCGGCGTCTCCCCGAAGGTCAGCCGGCCGGCCAGGGCCGCCGCCTCGCGGATCGCCGCGACGACCGTCTCCGTCTCCTCCTCGGGGCAGTGCACGATCACCTCGTCGTGCTGGAAGAAGACCAGCTCGGCCGCCAGGTCCGCGCAGGATCTGCGCAGCGCGGCGAGCAGCAGCAGGGCCCAGTCGGCGGCGCTGCCCTGGACGACGAAGTTGCGGGCGAAGCGGCCGCGGGCGCGGGCGTTGGTGGAGGCGTACCCGGGCACCCACTGTCCGCTGTCGGGCTGCTCCTCGTCGGTGGCCGGGATGCCGGCCTCCTCCGTCGCGTCGTCTCCCCCGGGCTGCCGGCGGGCAGGTCCGGCCGAGCCACGTCCGCACGAGCCGGCCCTCCTCGCCGGCGCGGGCCGCCTCGTCGACGTACGCCACCGCGCGGGGGAAGCGGCGTCTGAGCGCGGCGAGGTTCTTCAGGCCGTCGCCGGAGGTCTGGCCGTAGACCGCGCCGAGCACGGCGAGTTTGGCCTGGGCGCGGTCGCCGGAGAAGGCGCGGTCGGAGACGGACTGGTACAGGTCGCTGTCGCGGCCGGCCACCTCCATCAGGCCGGGGTCGCGGGAGATCGCGGCGAGGACGCGCGGCTCCATCTGGTCGGCGTCGGCGACGACGAGCCGCCAGCCGGGGTCGGCGACCACGGCCCGCCTGATCACCTTGGGGATCTGGAGCCCGCCCCCGCCGTTGGTCACCCAGCGCCCGGTCACCGTCCCGCCCGCGAGGAACTCGGGCCGGAAGCGACCGTCGCGCACCCAGTCCTGGAGCCAGGACCAGCCGTGGGCGACCCAGATGCGGTACAGCTTCTTGTACTCCAGCAGGGGTTTCACGGCCGGGTGGTCGACGGACTCGATCTCCCAGCGGCGGGTCGAGGCGACCTTGATCCCGGCCTGCGCGAAGGCCTTGACCACGTCGGCGGGCAGATCGGGCCGCACCCGGCGGCCGAACGCCGCGGACACCTCGTCGGCCAGCTCGGCCAGGCGGCGCGGCTCGCCACCGCCCGCGTACCGCTCGCCCAGCAGGTCGTGCAGCACCGTGCGATGGACCTCGGCGCGCCAGGGCAGCCCGGCGCGGTTCATCTCGGCGGCCACCAGCATGCCGGCCGACTCGGAGGCGGTCAGCAGGCGCATCCGCTCGGGGTGCTCGGCCTGCGCGTGCCGCTTCTGCTGCTCGGCGTAGACCGCGAGGAGGTCCGCCAGGGGCAGGTGGACGCCCTGTGGTTCGAACAGGGAGGACTGGGAGCCCGGTTCGGCGGAACGCTGCGGCGGATCGGGCGGTACGGGGCCGCCGCGCAGCCGGGCCAGGGCGGCCCCGGCCGAGCGGGGTTCCCCGTACCGCCCCTCGTGGCCGAGGAGGAGCGTCTCGGCGGCCTCGACGTCGTAGCACCGCTCGACTCGCACCCCCGTGGCGAGCAGGCGCGGGTAGACCTCGGCGGTGGACCGCCACACCCACCGCGTGACGCCGGGACGGCTCCGTACGGCCTCGGCGGGATCCGCCTCCCGCCGCACCGGCCCGGCGGGCACCCCGTCCGGACCGAGGGGGGCGACGTCCACGCCACCATCCTCGGCCGGAGCGAGCGCCCACCGGTCGGCCATGCTGCGAGTGTGCCAGGGGGGTCTGACAACGCCCCCTCACCACGGCCCGGCCCGGGTGGCTGTCCTGGTCCGGGTTCGGGTTGCGGTGGCTGTTCTGGTCCGGGTTCGGGTTGCGGTGGCTGTCCCGGTCGCGGTCCCCGTCGCGGTGGCCGCGCCGGTCCCGGCCTCGGCTCGGTCGCCGTCCCAGTCGCGGTGGCCGTCCCGCTCTGGGGTGCGTCCCAGCCATGGTGCCCGTCATCGTCGCAGCCGCCGCCCCGGCCACGGTGGCTGTCCCGGCCTTGGTGCGGTCGCGGTCTCGAGCGCCGCCCGGGCACGGTGGCCGGCCGGCCCCGATCACGTCGGGGGCGCCGTCCGGGGCCGGGGCGGTGGCCGCCCGACCCCGCTCCGGGCGGGGTCTCCGTCAGCCGCGATGGCCGGCCTAGGTCCCGGCCCCCGCCCGGGCGGGCAGCCCGGCGGAGCGGGGGTGCGGCTGGGCCCACCCGTGTGGCCCCAGTGGCACGACTGCCCGCAGCTCGGCGGACCCGTCACGCCCCGTCCGGTGTCTCCTTCTGTGCCTGCACGATCTTCTCCAGCACCTCCGCCACGTACTGCTCGGTCCGTTCCTTGCCGATGCCCAGGCCGCTGAGGACGCCCTCGCCGTTCTCGTGCTCCAGCAGGGCGAGCAGGATGTGCTCGGTGCCGATGTAGTTGTGGCCGAGGCGCAGGGCCTCGCGGAACGTGAGCTCCAGAACCTTCTTCGCGGCCTGGCCGTACGGCACCAGCTCGGGGGCCTCCTCGACGGCCGGCGGCAGTGCGGCGGTCGCCGCCTCGCGCACCGTGTCGAGGGAGACGCCCTGCTCGACGAGCGCCTTCGCGGCGAGGCCGTCGGGCTCGGCCAGCAGACCGAGGACGAGGTGCTCGGGCACGCCCTCGGCGTTGCGCGCGGACTTGGCCGCGTTGTGCGCGGCCATCACCGTGTTGCGGGCGCGGGGCGTGTAGCGGTTGAAGCCCTGGCTCGGGTCGAGGTCGGCCGACTCCTTCGGCACGAAGCGCTTCTGCGCGGCCTGCCGGGTGACCCCCATGCTCTTGCCGATGTCCGTCCAGGAGGCACCCGAACGTCGGGCCTGGTCCACGAAGTGGCCGATCAGGTGGTCGGCCACCTCGCCGAGGTGATCGGCGGCGAGCACCGCGTCCTGGAGCTGTTCGAGGGGTTCCTGGTGCACCGTCTTGATGGCCGCGATCAGGTCGTCGAGGCGCACGGATGACGTGATGTCGGGGTTCGTCGTCATGGTGTCAACCGTAGGTTGCGCCCCGCCGGGTGTCAACCGCGAGTTGACACTCTGTCCCGCCTGCCGGGCCGCCCGTGCCGGCATGGCACCATCGGCCCCGTGAGTACGCCCACCACCGTCGACCGCGCGTTCGAGGCCGCCCTGTACGACACCGGCGAGACGGCCCTCGACACCGGCGCGTCCCTGCTCGCGTCCGACCTGGCGGCCGATGACGAACTCGCCCGGCGCGGTGCGGAGTTCGTGGCGGCGGCCTGGCGGCGCGGCTGGCAGCCGGCCGACGTCGTACGCATCGTGCGGCGCGAACTGGACGACGTACACGTACGACTGGTGGCGGCACTGATCCGCGCGCAGGTGCCGCACGACCGCCCGCGCGGCCGCCGCTGGAGCGCGCAGCTCGCGGAACTTCCCGCCGAGGCCCCGCCCCGCACCGACCGCTTCTCGTACGCCACCGCCGTGCTGGAGCTGTACCGCCTGCTGCTGCGCCTGCCCGTGCTCGAGTCCCTCGACGACTCACCCGGGGAGCCGAGGACAGAGTCCCGGATGCTCGGCCGGATCCGCGCCCTGCTCGCCAAGGCGGAGGCCACCGGGTTCCCGGAGGAGGCGGAGGCGCTCAGCGCCAAGGCGCAGGAGCTGATGGCCCGGCACAGTGTCGACGAGGCGCTGCTCGCGGCCCGGGCACCCTCGCCCGAGACGCCCGGGGCCTGCCGGATCGGTGTCGAACCGCCGTACGAGCAGGCCAAGGCGGTGCTGCTGGACGCCGTCGCCGCCGCCAACCACTGCCGGGCGGTGTGGAACGAGCCCCTCGGCTTCTCCACCGTCGTCGGCTTCGAAACCGACCTGGAAGCGGTCGAACTCCTCTACACCTCACTCCTGGTGCAGGCCACGACCGCGATGACGAAGGCGGAAGCCGCCCAGCGGGCGGGCGGCCGCAAGCGCACCAAGACGTTCCGCCAGTCCTTCCTCGCGGCCTACGCCCACCGCATCGGCACCCGTCTGGCGGCTGCCGCCGAGACCCAGGTGACACAGGACCTGCTCCCGGTCCTCGCCTCCCGAGAGGTGGCGGTCACCGGCCGGCTGGACCGGATGTTTCCGGAGACGACCACGACCCGCCTGCGCGGCGTGCGTGACGCGGCGGGCTGGTCGGAGGGCGCACAGGCGGCGGACCGCGCCCAGGTCGGCCACCGCCCGCCGCTGCGCTGACCTGCCGTCAGTCGCCCGAGGACTCGAAGCCGCTCACCGAGGCCTGCGCCGCGCCGCCGCTCCCGTCCCTCCTGGCGACCTCGCCGTACGACCACGGCAGGTCGCGTGCGTCCGCGGTGGCGCCTGGCAGGGCGAAGGACGCCTTCCGGACGGCAAGGCTCTTCGGGGAGTCCGCCTCGCCCCGGACGTAGGTGATCGTGAAGGACGTGGTGGCGCCCTTCCCCAGGGGTGAGCGGCTGGGCCTTCGCGGACTGC
>KE354183.1 GCA_000415505.1 Streptomyces afghaniensis 772 | reverse complement strand
TCCCCGCCTGACGTACCAGCCCTCGGGCAGGGCGCCGCCCGCGTCCCGTACCAGGCAGTCGACGCGCAGGTCACCGTCGCGGCCGGCCCGCACGGTCACGTCCGCGAGATACAGCGGGTCGGTGGCGTACAGCAGCACCGAGCGCGTGATGCCGCCGTGCCACCACTGGTCCTGGTCCTCGATGTGCGAGGCGTCCGACCACTTCACCACCGTCAGCCGTACGGCGGCCCGCTCGCCAGGGCGTACGACGCCGGACAGGTCGAACTCGGCGGCCAGGTGGGAGTCCTTGGAGATGCCGACGGGCCGCCCGTTCACGTGCACCAGCAGCACGCTCTCCGCGGCCCCGACCTGGAGCACGATCCGGCGCCCGGCCCACTCGGCGGGGACGTCGACCGCACGCTCGTACACGCCCGTCGGGTTGGCGGCGGGCACGCCCGGCGGGAACTCCGCGAACGGCATGCGGATGTTCAGGTACCGCGGAAGATCGTCCGTCCCCTGCATGGTCCAGACACCGGGGACGTACGACGACGACCAGACCTCCCCGAGCGGGGCGTCCGGCGCGGGCAGCAGCTGGAAGCGCCAGTCGCCGTCCAGGGATACGGCCCCGGCCCTCCGGTCCACGGCGCTCATGGGCAGGCGCCCCCAGGAGGTCACCTCGGGTGCTTCCCAGGGGCGCAGGGCGATCAGGGGATCGGGGAGTGCGTCGGTCATGACCATTCCGAAGTCGGTGGGGTGGGCCGGGGCAGGGCACGGCCCCGCAGGCCCCAGGCGGGGTCGACGGGGATGCCGAGACGGTCCAGGACGGTGGGCGCGATGTCGATCAGGCGGGGCGTGTCCAGCCGGGTGCCGCCGGGCATGCCGGGCTCCGAGAGGATGACGAAGACCTCCCGTTCGGCACGCGAGTCGCCGCCGTGGCCGCCGGTGTCGAGGTGACCGTGGTCCGTGGTGACGAGCACGGTCCAGTGCTCATGGGCCCGCCGCGCGTCGATCGCCTCCAGGAGCCGCCCGAGGTGGGCGTCCTGGGCGAGCAGGGCCCGGTCGTAGGCGGGGCTGAGGGGGCCCGTTGCGTGGCCGGCCTCGTCGGTGGCGCCGAAGTACACGAACACGACGTCCGGATCGTCCTCGGTGAGCCAGTGTGCGGCGGTGTCGGCGACGAGGTGGTCGGTGGTTTCGTAGCCGTCGGACTCGCCGTCGTAGCGCACCCGCCGGCCGATGGCGGGGCCGAGGACACCGCGGTCGAGCAGTTCCGGCCAGGACACCACGGCCGCGGTGCGCAGACCGGGCCGGGCAGTGGCGGCGCGGCTGAGGAAGTCGGGGTAGCGGGTGTAGTCGGCACCGAGGAAGTCGTTGCCGGTCACCCCGTGCCGGTCGGGCCACACCCCGGTCAGCACGCTCGACCAGCCGGGCCCGGAGTCGGTGTAGGCCGTGCCGGCCGACGGCCCGTCCTCGGCCCGGCCGTAGGGCAGCATGCTGGTGCCGTGGGCGCCGGTGGCCATCAGGCCGTGCAGCACGGGTGCGGTGGCGTGGGACCGGATCAGCCGGTCGTGGCGGAGCCCGTCCATGCCGACGACGAGCACCTTGGCGCGTGCGCTGCTGTCCGTCACTGCTTGCTTCCCTCGTCGCTCGTGTGTGCTGCACCGGCCCGATCGACCACGAGCTCGGGGCGGCTTGTCCGTTGTCGGCTGCCCGGACGCTGTGGCTGGTCGCGCCCACGCGGCGGAGCCGCATATCGACACAGCCCCGCGCCCCTTGAGGCGCGGCCCTCAGCTCCCCTGCACCGCTCCCTCGGTCGCCCCCGCGATGAAGCCGCGCGCGAAGATCGCGAAGACCACGACCAGCGGCAGGGCCGCCATGAGGACACCGGCCATGACCATGCTGTAGTCGGTGGTGTGGCCGACATGGAGCTGGGCGAGCTCCACCTGGAGCGTGACGTGGCTGGGGTCCGTGAGGACGATGAGCGGCCAGACGTAGTCGTTCCAGGCGTTGACGAAGGCGTAGATGGCCAGGAAGGACAGGGCGGGTTTGATCATCGGCAGCGCGATGTTCCAGTACTGGCGGAAGAACCCGGCGCCGTCGATGCGCGCGGCGTCGAGCAGTTCGTCGGGCACGCCGTTCTGTATGTACTGGTTCAGCCAGAAGATGCCGAAGGCGTTGGCGAGGGCCGGCAGGGCGAGGGCCTTGAGCATGCCGACCCAGCCGATCTCCGACATGAGGATGAACTGCGGCAGGACGGCCAGCTGGAGCGGCAGCATCATGAACACCAGCAGCGTGCCGAAGAGCACCTTGCGCCCGGGGAAGTCGAACTTGGCGAAGGCGAAGGCCGCCAGCGAGTCGATGAACAGCACCAGGGCGGTGGTGACGCAGGCGACGACGATCGTGTTGAGCATCGACCCGAAGAAGTCGATGGTGTTCAGCACGTGGCGGATGTTCTCCAGCAGGTGGGAGCCGAAGGTCAGCTTCGGCGGGCTCTTGTAGATGTCCTCGGTGGTGTTGGTCGCCATGACGATCGTCCACACGAACGGGAAGACCGAGATGAGGACGGCCAGAGCGAGGAGGATGTGCGCGGTCAGGCCCCTGGGGCGGCGCAGCCGCCGCGTGCCCGTGGCCGGCCGTGTCGTGTCCGCTGTCGTCATGACTTCCTCCCGCGCTGCACGAGGCGCCAGTTGATGACGACGAGCACCATGATCAGTACGAAGAAGGCCCACACGATGGCCGCGCCGTAGCCGTAGTCGTTGTTGAGGAAGGCCGACTGGTAGAAGTACAGCAGCGTGGTCAGGCCCGCCTGGCCCGGGCCGCCGAGGTTCTGGTTGGCGGCGTTGCTGGCGAAGAGGACCTGGGGTTCGCTGAAGCTCTGCAGGCCGTTGATGGTCGAGATGATGACGGTGAACAGGATGATCGGCCGCATGATCGGGATGGTGATCTGGAAGAACGTGCGGACGGGGCCGGCCCCGTCCATCTTCGCCGCCTCGTAGATCGAGGTCGGGATCGCCTGGAGACCGGCCAGGTAGATGATCATGTTGTAGCCGGTCCACATCCAGGTCATCAGCAGCGCGATGACCAGCTTGATCAGCCACGGGTTGCTCAGCCACGGGACGGGCGAGATGCCGACCGTGCCCAGGATCGCGTTGACCAGGCCGAAGTTGTTGCTGAACACCGCGCCGAAGAAGATCGCCACGGCGACGATCGAGGTGACGTTCGGCACGTAGAGGGCGATGCGGTAGAAGCCCTTGAAGCGGCGCACCGAATGCAGCAGCGTCGCCAGGACGAGGGCGCCGAAGAGCGTGGGGACGGTGGACAGGACCCAAATCGCCAGGGTGTTGCGGATCGACAGCCAGAAGACCGGGTCGTTCCAGAGGAACTCGAACTGCTGGAGGCCCACGAACTGCTTGGCGCCGAGGCCGTCGTAGCGCTGGAAGGCCAGATACAGCGAGTAGAGGACCGGGAAGAAGGAGAAGGCGATGAAGATCAGGTAGAACGGCGAGATCGCCAGGTACTGCCGCCAGTGCGACAGCACCCGCGCCGGCTCGGCCGGACGGCGCCCGCGGGCGGGGTGCGTCGCGGGCGGAACCGGGCCGGGCCCGGCCCGCCGCGGTGCTCGGGCACCGTGGCGGGACCGGTGACCGGAGGTGATGACACCTCAGTTCACCCCCTGTCGCCGGGCGATCTGCTTGGCCTGGCTGACGGCGTCCTTCCAGGCGGCGTCGGGCTTCTTGCCCTTGGCCTCGATGTTGGTCAGCTCGGTGAAGTAGGGGGCCATGACCGCGGCGTCGGCGGGTGCCTCGTAGCTGACCGGGATGGCCTTGGCGGCCGGGCCGAAGACCTCGATGATCTTCTGCCCGCCGAAGAAGGCGTCGGCGCCCGTCATGGCGGGCATGGCGTACGAGGCCGGGGAGGCGGGGAAGATGGCGGCGTCGGTGAAGCCGCGGGCGTTGTTGGCCGGGCTGAGGATCCAGCTGATGATCTTGAATGCCTCTTCGGGGTTACGGCACTGCTTGGGCAGCGCCAGGTAGGAGCCGCCCTGGTTGGCCGGTCCGCCGGGCGTGGCACAGACCCGCCACTTGCCCTTGGTGCCCGGGGCGGCCTGCTCGATGTCCAGCGCGTGCCAGGCCGCGCCGAGTTCGGTGCCGAGGTTCTTGCCGATGGCGGCGTTCCAGGTCTGGTCGTTGATCCTGGCGTCGATGCCGAGCGTGTAGGGGCGGATCGCCGTGGTCCACGCGCCGCGGATGTGGTCCTGGTCGCCGATGAAGTGGTTGTTCTCGTCGATGAACCGCTTGGTGCCCTGGCCGACCGCGATGTTGAACACCGAGCCCATGTTGTTGATCAGGTAGGTGCCGGGCACGGCCTTCTTCAGCTCGGAGCCGAGCGCGAAGTAGTCGTCCCAGCTCCCGGCCTCGGCGGCGACCTTGTCGGGGTCGGTGGGCAGCCCGGCCTTGCGGAACAGGTCCGCGCGGTAGAAGAGCGCGGTGGGACCGATGTCGATCGGGAACCCGATCTGCTTGCCGTCCTCCGTCTGGGCGAGCTTGGTCTTCCAGTCCAGGTACTGCGACGAGATCTTCTTGAAGCCCAGGTCGTTCAGGTCGAGGAAGCGGTCGGCGTTGGGCAGGAAGGATGCGATGTCCTCGCCCTTGATGCCGGTGATGTCGGGCACGGAGCTGCCCGCCGCGAGCGTGGTGGTGAGCTTCTGCTTGAAGTCGCCGCCGATGGAGGCGGCCGTCAGCTTGACCTGGCTGCCGAAGTGCTTCCTGGCCTCCGCGACCACCTTGTCGCTCAGTGCGCCACCCCAGTACCACATGGTGAGGCTCTTGCCGTTCTTGGTACCGCCCGATCCCGAACCGCCGCCGCATGCGACGGTCAGGCCGGAGGCGGCCGCGGTGAGCGCGGCGGCCTGGAGGAAGCCTCTACGAGAAAGGTCCACGGGTCACTCCTGTTTTTCCTGTTCGTGGTGCCGAGGTGTGGGTGAGGGTCAGTGCTGCCGTGCGGGAGGGGTGACGGGGGCGTACGCGACCGGCGGCCCGGGGTTATCCGGGAGCCGGTCCGCCAGGAAGCCGTAGGCCCGCTTCAGATCGGGGTCGGTCAGTGAGCGCCACCAGCGGTCGACGCCGTACCAGCCGGGGGCGGCCAGCGCCCCGCCGTGGTGCCGGACCGACAGCCCGGCGGCGAGCACCGCGAACCGCAGCCGTTCCGTGAGCGGCCAGCCGCCGAGCGAGGCGGTGACGAACGCGGCGCCGAAGACGTCCCCGGCGCCCGTCGCGTCCAGCACCTCGACGTCGAGGGCGGGCACGTCGGCGTACTCGCCGGTCGTCTGGTCGACGGCCACCGCGCCGTCCCCGCCCCGGGTGACGACCGCGACCGGCACCAGCTCGGACAGCGTGCCGAGCGCGGCCACCGCGCTGTCCGTGCGGGTGTAGGCCATGGCCTCCGTCTCGTTCGGGAGGAAGGCGTGGCACAGCGCGAGCTGGTCCAGGAGGGCCGTCGACCACTCCTGGCTGGGGTCCCAGCCGACGTCCGCGTAGATCTGCGTGCCGCCCGCGGCGGCCTTGGCGAGCCAGTCGCGCGGCTGCGCCTCGATGTGCACCAGGGCGGTACGCGCCGCGGGCGGGTCGCCCACCAGCACGTCCTGCGAGTACGGCGGCTCCTGGCCGTGGGTGACCAGGGCACGGTCGGTGCCGTGGGCGAGGGCGACGGTGACCGGGGTGGGCCAGCCGTCGGCCGTACGCGAGAGGGAGAGGTCGACGTCCTCCTGGTCGCACAGGATGTCCCGGCAGCACTCGCCGTAGAGGTCGTCGCCGAACACGGTGGCCAGCGAGGTGCGCAGGCCGAAGCGGCTGGCCGCCACCGCCAGGTTGGCGATGCCGCCCGGGCCGCAGCCCATGCCCGTCGTCCAGATCTCCTCGCCCGGGGTCGGGGCCTTGCCGAGCCCCGTGAGGACGAGGTCGTAGAAGAGCAGCCCGGTCAGCAGCACATCGGGCCGGTCGTCGTCCACGGAGGGGTCCTCTCGTTCGGAAGCGTTCGAGGAGCCCACCCCGCGAGCTCGTCAAAACTCTTCATTTCGGTGACCGGAATCGTGCGCCGATCGGAGAGATTGGTCAATACCCGAGCAGAAGTGAGCATGGAAATGATTGGAGATGACGAGTACTGTTCACGCCGTGCTGGCAGAACGACGACACCAACTCATCCTGCGGGCCCTGCGCTCCGGCGGGCCCGCCTCCGTGACCGACCTCTCGGAGCAACTCGGCGTGAGTCCCGCCACAATCAGGCGTGACCTGGTCAAACTGGAAGAAGACGGGCTGCTCACCCGCGTCCACGGCGGCGCCGTGGTCGAGGAGGGCGACCAGCCC
The DNA here is from genome assembly GCA_000415505.1 of Streptomyces afghaniensis 772. Lineage (GTDB taxonomy): Bacteria > Actinomycetota > Actinomycetes > Streptomycetales > Streptomycetaceae > Streptomyces > Streptomyces afghaniensis. Next base: position 14,436 of record KE354183.1, on the reverse strand, counting down.
TTCGCCGAGGTCGCCGAGGTGCGCGTCGCCGAGAAGGACGCCATAGCCGAGCGCGCGGCGGCCATGGTCAGGGACGGCCAGTCGGTGCTGCTGGACATCGGGACGACGGCCTACCGTCTGGCCCGGCAGCTGCACGGCCGCCGGCTCACCGTGATCACCAGCAACCTGGTGGTCTACGAGGAGCTCGCCGACGACGAGGGCATCGAGCTGGTCCTGCTCGGCGGCATGGTCCGTCGCGAGTACCGCTCCCTGGTCGGCTTCCTCACCGAGGACAACCTGCGCCAGCTGCACGCCGACTGGCTCTTCCTCGGCACCAGCGGCGTGCGGCCCGGCGGGCAGGTCATGGACACGACGGTGGTGGAGGTGCCGGTCAAGCGCGCCATGATCAAGGCGGGCGAGAAGGTCGTGCTGCTCGCTGACGCGGCGAAGTTCCCCGGGCACGGGATGGCGAAGGTCTGCGGTCCCGAGGACCTGGACGTGGTGGTGACGAACGAGCCGGTCGACACGGCGACGCGGTCCTCCCTTCAGGAGGCAGGAGTCGAGGTCGTCGTGACGGGAAGGGTGCAGACGTGAAGCTGACGATTCTGGGCGGCGGAGGATTCCGCGTGCCGCTGGTGTACGGGGCGCTCCTCCAGGACCACGCCGAGGGCCGGGTGACGCACGTCGTCCTGCACGATCTGGATCCCGCGAGACTGTCCGCGGTGACCCGCGTCCTCGCCGAGCAGGCGGCCGGAGTCCCCGACGCGCCCGAGGTGAGTGCCACCACCGATCTGGACGAGGCCCTGCGCGGCGCCGACTTCGTGTTCTCCGCGATCCGCGTCGGCGGCCTGGAGGGCCGTGCGAACGACGAGCGGGTGGCCCTGGCCGAGGGCGTCCTCGGTCAGGAGACGGTCGGCGCGGGCGGCATCGCCTACGGTCTGCGCACCGTCCCGGTCGCCGTCGACATCGCCCGGCGGGTCGCCCGTCTGGCGCCGGACGCCTGGGTCATCAACTTCACCAACCCGGCCGGCCTGGTCACCGAGGCCATGTCCCGCCACCTCGGCGACCGCGTCATCGGCATCTGCGACTCCCCGGTCGGCCTCGGCCGCCGCATCGCCCGGGTGCTCGGCGCGAACCCCAAGGAGGCCTGGATCGACTACGTCGGCCTCAACCACCTCGGCTGGGTGCGCGGCCTGCGCGTCGCCGGCCGGGACGAGCTGCCGCGTCTGCTCGCCGACCCGGACCTGCTCGGCTCCTTCGAGGAGGGCAAGCTCTTCGGCGTCGACTGGCTCCGGTCCCTGGGCGCGATCCCCAACGAGTACCTGCACTACTACTACTTCAACCGGGAAGCCGTACGCGCCTACCAGCAGGCCGAGAAGACCCGCGGCGCCTTCCTGCACGACCAGCAGGCCCGCTTCTACGCCGAGATGGGCAACCCGGACGCCCCCGCGTGGAAGGTCTGGAACCAGACCCGCGCCGAGCGCGAAGCCACCTACATGGCGGAGAACCGGGAGACCGCCGGCGCCGGCGAACGCGACGAGGACGACCTGTCCGGCGGCTACGAGAAGGTGGCCCTCGCCCTGATGCGGGCGATCGCCCGGGACGAGCGCACGACCCTGATCCTCAACGTCCGCAACCAGCGCACCCTGTCGGTCCTGGACACGGACGCCGTCATCGAGGTCCCCTGCCTCGTCGACGCCAACGGCGCCCACCCCGTCACCGTCGACCCGCTGCCCGATCACGCCACCGGGCTGGTCTGCGCGGTCAAGGCGGTCGAGCGGGAGGTGCTGGCCGCCGCCGACTCCGGATCCCGCGCCACGGCCGTGAAGGCCTTCGCGCTGCACCCGCTCGTCGACTCCGTCAACGTGGCCCGCAGGCTGGTCGAGGGCTACACCGAGGTCCACCCCGGGCTGGCGTACCTTAGGTGAACGCCGCTCGGTAAGCGCTTTCCCCACCGCTTCCCGTCTGCTCGCTCTTCCCGCTTCCTGGAGACATCTCATGCATGACGAAAGCCGCCGGATCGAGGAGCGCGTGCAGCGCCTTCACGACCAGCGCATCAAGACCGCGATCTACGCGGCCACCGTCCCCTTCGAGGTGGAGGCCTGGCAGGCCCCGGGGGAGCCGGTCCCGTTCGAGGAGGCCGCCGCCGCCTCGTACGCGCCCTTCGCGATGGGAACCCCCTGGGGCCCGCCTTGGGGCACCACCTGGTTCCGCATGCGCGGACAGGTGCCCGAGGCGTGGGCGGGCCGCCGCGTCGAGGCCGTCATCGACCTCGGCTTCGTGGGCGACTGGCCCGGCAACCAGGCCGAGGCCCTGGTGCACCTGACGGACGGCACCCCGCTGAAGGCCGTCAACCCGCTCAACCAGTACGTGGCGATCGCCAACCCCGCGACGGGCGGCGAGACGGTCGAGTACCTGGTCGAGGCCGCCTCCAACCCGGACATCCTCGCCGACAACTTCTCGAAGACCACCCCGCTCGGCGACATCCTCACCGCCGGCGACAAGCCGCTCTACACCTTCCGCGCCGCCGACATCGCCATCCTCGACGAGGAGGTCTGGCACCTCGACCTCGACGTCCAGGTGCTGCGCGAGCTGATGCTGGAGCTCGGCGAGCACGACCCGCGCCGGCACGAGATCGCGCACGCGCTCGACCGGGCGATGGACCTGCTCGACCTGGACGACGTCTCCGGCTCCGCGCCCGCCGTGAGGGAAGCGCTCAAGCCGGTGCTGTCCAAGCCCGCGCACGCCAGCGCGCACACGGTCTCCGGCGTCGGCCACGCCCACATCGACTCGGCCTGGCTCTGGCCGATCCGCGAGACCAAGCGCAAGACGTCTCGCACCTTCTCCAACGTCACGTCCCTGGCCGACGAGTACGACGACTTCATCTTCGCCTGCTCCCAGGCCCAGCAGTACGAGTGGGTCCGCGACAACTACCCCAAGGTCTGGGCCCGCATCCAGGAGTCGGTCAAGAAGGGCCAGTGGGCGCCGGTCGGCGGCATGTGGGTCGAGTCCGACGGCAACCTGCCCGGCGGCGAGGCCGTCGCCCGCCAGTTCATCCACGGCAAGCGGTTCTTCATCGAGCACTTCGGCGTCGAGACGAAGGGCGTCTGGCTGCCAGACTCCTTCGGCTACAACGCGGCCTACCCGCAGATCGCCAAGCTCGCGGGCAACGAGTGGTTCCTCACCCAGAAGATCTCCTGGAACCAGACCAACAAGTTCCCCCACCACACCTTCTGGTGGGAGGGCATCGACGGCACCCGCATCTTCACGCACTTCCCGCCGGTCGACACATACAACGCCCGCTTCAGCGGCGAGGAGATGTCCCGCGCGGTCCGCAACTACCAGGAGAAGGGCGGCGCCAGCCGCTCCCTGGCCCCCTTCGGCTGGGGCGACGGCGGTGGCGGCCCCACCCGCGAGATCATGGAGCGCGCCCGCCGGCTGGCAGACCTGGAGGGCTCCGCGAAGGTCGTCGTCGAACACCCCGACGAGTTCTTCGCCAAGGCCCGCGAGGAGTACCCGGACGCGCCCGTCTGGGTCGGCGAGCTCTACCTGGAACTGCACCGCGCCACCTACACCTCCCAGGCCCGCACCAAGCAGGGCAACCGCCGCTCCGAGCACCTGCTGCGCGAGGCCGAGCTGTGGGCGACCACGGCCGCGCTGCACGCACCGGGCTACACCTACCCGCACGAGAAGCTGGACCGGCTCTGGAAGACGGTGCTGCTGCACCAGTTCCACGACATCCTGCCCGGCTCGTCGATCGCCTGGGTCCACCGGGAGGCCGAGGCCGAGTACGCCCGAGTGGCCCGTGAACTCCAGGCACTGACGGCCGATGCCCTCACGGCCCTCGGCGCCGGCGGGACCCGCGTCTTCAACACCAGCCCTTATGACCGTGCCGAGGTGGTCCGCACCGCCGACGGCGCACCGGTGTACGTGGAGGTGCCCGCGAGCGGCTCCGCGCCCCTCGCCGACGCCGAGCCCCCGCAGCCGGTGACCGTGAGCGGCCGGGTGCTCGACAACGGGCTGGTCCGCGTGGAGGTGGCCGAGGACGGCACCCTGTCGTCCGTCCGCGACCTGCGCGCGAACCGCGAGGTCCTGGCCGACCAGGGCAACCTGCTGCGCCTGCACACCGACCTGCCCAACTACTGGGACGCCTGGGACATCGACAAGCACTACAAGAACCGCTACACGGACCTCCTCGACGCCTCGTCCGTCACGGTCGTCGAGCAGGACCCGCTGGTCGGCGCCATCCGCGTCGAGCGGGACTTCGGCAAGGGCTCGAAGATCACCCAGACGATCACCGTCCGCGCCGGCAGCCCCCGGATCGACATCGAGACGGACATCGACTGGCACGAGACCGAGAAGATCCTCAAGGCGGCCTTCCCGGTCGACATCCGGGCCCCGCACTCCTCCGCCGAGATCCAGTTCGGCCACATCCAGCGGCCCACCCACACCAATACCAGCTGGGAGGCGGCCCGCTTCGAGGTCTCCGGCCACCGCTGGGTGCACATCGGCGAACCCGGCTACGGCGTCGCGGTCATCAACGACTCGACGTACGGCCACGACGTCTCCCGCACGGTCCGCGAGGACGGTGGCACCACGACCACCGTCCGCCTCAGCCTGGTCCGCGCCCCGCGCATCCCCGACCCCGAGGCCGACCAGGGCCGCCACCGCTTCACCTACGCGGTGCTGCCCGGCGCGACCATCGAGGACGCCGTCGCCGAGGGCTACGCCCTCAACCTCCCGCTCCGGGTGGCCGACGCGGCGGGCGCCCCCGCACCGGTCGTCTCCACCGAGGGCGAGGGCATCACCGTGGAGGCGGTCAAGCTCGCCGACGACGCCTCCGGCGACGTCGTCGTACGGCTCTACGAATCCCGCGGCGGCCGGGCCCGGGGCGTCCTGCGCACCGGCTTCCCGCTCGCGGGCGCGCAGATCACCGACCTGCTGGAGCGGCCGCTGGAGGAGGCGAGCGTGGACGGCGACGGCGCCGTCCCCGTGGAACTGCGGCCCTTCCAGATCCTGACCCTGCGTCTGCGCAGGGGCTGACGCATGGCCATGCAACCCTGGTTCACCGACGCCAAGCTCGGGATCTTCATCCACTGGGGCATCTACGCCGTCGACGGCGTGCAGGAGTCCTGGTCGTTCTACGACGACATCGTCCCGTACGACCAGTACATGTCCCAGTTCGACCGGTTCACGGCCGCCCGCTACGACCCGCGCGACTGGGCGAGGCTCTTCGCGCGGGCCGGCGCGAAGTACGCCGTGCTGACCAGCCGCCACCACGACGGCGTCGCCCTGTGGGACACGGCGTACGGCGACCTGAACGTGGGCCGCGACCTGGTCGGCGGCTACGCCGACGCCCTGCGCGAGCAGGGCCTCAAGGTCGGGCTGTACTACTCGCACTCGGACTGGAGCCACCCCGACTACGCCTCCACCCGCAAGCCGGGCCGGCCGCCGGAGCTGGAGGACAACCGCTACTCGGAGGTCGCCGCCGAGGACGAGGACCTTCAGGCCTGGGAGAGGTTCCTCGCCTACCGCGACGGCCAGATCCGCGAACTGACCTCCCGGTACAAGCCGGACCTGCTGTGGTTCGACGGAGAGTGGGACCGCAGCGAGGAACAGTGGCGCATCCCGGAACTAGCCGCCCTCATCCGCTCCGAGGTGCCGGACGTCGTGTTCAACGCCCGCATGCTCAGCGAGGGCGACTACGCGACGCCGGAACAGGGCGCCCCGGTCGTCCCGCCGGAGGGCCCCTGGGAGCTGTGCCTGACGATCAACGACTCCTGGGGCCACCAGCACCACGACCACAACCACAAGTCGGTCGACCAGCTCATCCGCTACTTCACCGAGACCATCGGCGGCGGAGGCAACCTGCTGCTCAGCGTCGGCCCACGGGAGGACGGCACCATCCCGGCCGAGCAGGCGCAGCGGCTGGAAGGGCTCGGTGACTGGATCGCCAGGCACGCGGAGGCGGTGTACGGCACCGAACGGGGACTCCCGCCGGGCCACCACTACGGCCCGAGCACCCTCTCCAAGGACCGCCGCACCCTCTATCTGACCCTCTTCGACGCCCCGCGCGCCGAGATCAACGTGCGCGGCCTGCTCAGCAAGGTCCGCCGGGTCTCGGTGCTCGGCAGCGGCACGGAACTGGCCCACCGGGTCACCGGCGGCCTCCACGAGACACCGGGCGTCCTGTGGATCGAGCCTCCCGCCGCGCCGGACGTCGACCCGCACGCCACGGTGCTGGCCGTCGAACTGGAAGGAGAACTGGAGCTGTACCGCGGCGCCGGCCGGTTCTGACGAAAGTTTAAGAAACGGGTAAACGGCCTGCTCACAGGCGGTATGTGGACGCCCGTGAGCAGGCCGCTTCGCCTTCCGGACACCTGAAGTTCGCCCCGTCCCCCTGGGATGCGGAACGCACAACGCGAACGAAAGGTGTCACCGTGCGAGACCCGCGTATGGCTGCGATCGGCAAGGGCCTGAAGCGTCGCGGAAGGCTGGTGATGCAGGCGGTCAGTCCACCGCGCCGGAACGCGGTCAGCCCACCGCACCGGAACCTCGACGCCGTCCCCGCCCCCCGCCCGGCGGCCGACACCTACACCGCCCCGCTCGCCCCCCGGCTGGTCGACTCGCCGGTCTTCGTCCTGTCGTCGGTGCGCTCCGGTTCGACCCTGCTGCGCGTCCTGCTCAACAGCCACAGCCGTATCCGCGCCCCGCACGAGATGCACCTGCGCACGGTGCACGTCAACCTGTCCCGCGACTTCACCGCGGACGCCATGCGGGCCCTCCACCTCGACAAGGACGAGCTGGAACACGTGCTGTGGGACCGGGTGCTGCACCTGGAGCTCACCCGCAGCGGCAAGGACGTCATCGTCGACAAGACCCCGCCGAACACCCTCGTCTGGCCCCGCCTGCGCCGATGTTGGCCCAACGCCCGCTACATCCTGCTGCTGCGCCACCCCGGCGCGGTCGTCACATCCCTCACCGCCCGCCGCACCGACCCCGATCACGAGGCCGTCCGCGCCGAGGTCCTCGACTACAGCGAGAAGCTGGAGGAGGCCCGACGGAACCTCGACCCCCATGTGATCACCTACGAGGAGCTCACCGCCGAGCCGGAGAAGGTCACCCGGGGCGTCTGCGACCACCTCGGCGTTCCTTGGGAGCCCGCCATGCTCGACTACGGCAGCAAGGACCACGGCACCTTCCGCCCCCAGCTCGGCGACTGGTCCAGCACCATCAAGTCCGGCCGCATCCAGTCGGCCCGCGGCGCCGACCCGGACGTCGAACTTCCCCCACGCCTGAGGGAACTGGCCCAGGCGTGGGGGTACAGGGACTGAAGGGGAGCAGGGGCTTCGCTCACACCCCCTAGAGGTGCAGGGCTCCGACCGTGGCCTGCGGGGCCGCCGCCTCGACGGAGCCGGCCGGCGCCGCGGGCAGCGGCTGCTGCTCCGTGGCCTCCGGCCGCTGCTGCGGCAGCTGCACCGGCCGCAGCGGACGCGGGCCGGACACCACCGTGTAGTCCTGGCCCAGGAACGGCGGGACCACCTCGCCCGGGTCCTCGCCGAGCGCCAGCTGGACGGCGGCCCAGGGGGCGTTGACACCGCACAGGGACAGCTGGTGCAGGCCGCCGGCCGGACGGGTGTTGACGTCCATCAGGACCGGCCGGTCGCCGAACATCCGGAACTGGATGTTGGACAGGTAGTGCAGACCGAAGCCCTCCGCGATCCGCCGGGCCGGCTCCAGCCACTGCTCGTGCAGCGTAAAGCCCCGGCGGCGGCCGTTCTTGGTGCGGCCGATGGCCAGCCGGACCCGGTTGTCCGGACCGGTCAGGCAGTCCACCGACACCTCGGGCTGCTCCAGGCGCGGCATCACCAGCCAGTCGACCGGCTCCTCGGCCCGCCGCAGCGCTTCCAGCACCAGGTCGAGCGGTACGTAAGGGCTCGGGAAACCGCTCAGGTGCATCAGCGAGAAGGGCGAGCGCGTGATCACGCGGAAGCCCACCCCGCCCGCCCCGGACGCCGGTTTGAAGCACGCCTTGTGCCCGGCGTCCTCCAACTCCTCGACAGCGGCGACCAGTTCATCACTGGACCGGACCCGCCACCACGGCGGCACCGGCACACCGATCGCCTGGACCGCCTCGTAGGCGATCACCTTGTCCTGGAAGACGGCCACCGCCTCGGGCGGCGGCGCCAGCACCGCCGTACCGACCGCCTCGAACTCGGCGCGGTGCGCCACGATCGCCGACTGGTGCAGCCGGGGCACGAACACGTCGACACCGCGCCGCCCGCACTGGTCCAGCGCGTACTCGACGTACCCGGCGGGTGAGAGGTTCTCGGGCTCCAGCTCGGCGGTGTCGGCGGCGGCCAGTACGGGGGAGTCGGGGTCGCCGTGCGTGGCATGGATCTCGACGGCCCGGTCGCTGGGATTTCTCCGCAGCTGATCCATGAAGAACACGTTCTCCGCGTACGTGCGGTTGAGCCAGACGCGTACGCGAGAGACCATGCAGGCCGCCTTTCACGGTTCGCGGGCAGGGCTCAGCAGCCCGTGCCCGGGCAGGATGAATGGAGGGTCACCAAACCGCCCCTGTGAGAGGGAAGTTCTTAGCGGTGGTGTTGGGCCAGATCATACGGCTTCGGCGAGCCGTGTCGTGCAACGCGCGGGTTACGGATTTACGACCATGATCGTCCGGCCGCTCTTGTCCCCCGGCCCGCGGATGTGATCTCGTGGTGGCGTTCGCGTTCGGGCGTGCGGAGGGGGCGAGGGGTGACGTCGACGGCCGGTGGCGCCGCGCAACTACTGGCCATCAGCGATCTGCACATCGGCTACCCGGAGAACCGCGCCCTGGTCGAACGGATGCGGCCGGGGACGGACGACGACTGGCTCCTCGTGGCCGGGGACGTCGCCGAGACCGTGGCCGACGTCCGCTGGACCCTCAAGACGCTCGCCGGCCGCTTCCGCAAGGTCGTCTGGGTGCCCGGGAACCACGAGCTGTGGACCCATCCGAGCGACCCCGTCACCCTGCGCGGCGTCGCCCGATACGACTACCTGGTCGAGCTGTGCCGGGACCTCGGCGTGACGACACCGGAGGACCCCTACCCCGTGTGGGACGGCCCCGGCGGCCCCGTGGCCGTCGTACCGCTGTTCCTGCTGTACGACTACTCGTTCCTGCCGGCCGGCTGCGCGACCAAGGAGCAGGGCCTGGCGTACGCCCAGGGCACGGGCATCGTGTGCACCGACGAGTACCTGCTGCACCCCGACCCCTACCCGAGCCGGGAGGACTGGTGCCGGGCCCGGGTCGCCGAGACCGAACGCAGACTCGCCGAACTGCCCGACGGCCTGCCCGTGATCCCGGTCAACCACTACCCGCTGCACCGGCACCCGATGGACGTCCTGTGGCACCCCGAGTTCGCCATGTGGTGCGGCACGGACCTGACGGCCGACTGGCACCGCAGGTTCCGCGTCCACACGATGGTCTACGGCCATCTGCACATCCCCCGCACCACCGTCCACGAGGGCGTGCGCTTCGAGGAGGTGTCCGTGGGCTACCCCCGGGAGTGGCGCAAGCGGTCCGGGGAGCCGGGGCGGCTGCGGCGGATCCTGCCGAGAGAGGGCGAGGAGCGGTGATCGAGGAACTGCTGCCCCAGACCGTCGTCACCGTGGAGGCGTACGGCAACGAGGGCGCGGACACCCCGTTGTACCCCGAGGAGGCGGCGCTCGTGGCCCGGGCGGTCGCCAAGCGGCGCCGGGAGTTCGCCGTCGTCCGCTCCTGTGCCCGCCGGGCCATGGAGAAGCTCGGCGTGCCGCCGCAGGCTGTCCTGCCCGGGGAACGCGGCGCCCCGCGCTGGCCGGCGGGGCTGGCCGGCAGCATGACCCACTGCGACGGCTACTGCGCCGCCGCCCTGGTCCGCGCCACCGACCTGGCCTCCCTCGGCATCGACGCCGAGATCCACGGGCCGCTGCCCGAAGGGGTCCTGCCCGCCGTCTCCCTGCCGGCCGAGGCCGAGCGCCTGCGGCGGCTGGCGGCACAGCGCCCCGACGTCCACTGGGACCGGCTGCTGTTCAGCGCGAAGGAGTCCGTCTACAAGGCGTGGTTCCCCCTGACCGGCAAGTGGCTGGACTTCACGGAGGCCGACATCGAGATCTCTGCCGGCCCCGGCGAACGGCCACGTGGCACCTTCCGCGCCACGCTCCTCGTCCCCGGCCCACGGGTCGGCGACCGCCGCCTCGGCCATTTCGACGGCCGGTGGACCGCCGAACGCGGCCTGGTCGCGACGGCGGTCGCCGTACCGCACGACTGAGGCCGGCGCTCAGGCCTGTCGGTGCGGTCGCGTCGCCGGCCGCCGGCTCAGGGGCCCGGCTCCGGGCACCAGCTCTGGAGCAGGTGGAAGAACGCCTCCTCATTGCCGGTGAGGCCCGCTCGTTCGAGGGCCTCTTCCGCCTCGGCGAGGACACCGGGCGGGACGACCGGGGGCCGGTGCGCGCCGGGCGGGCCCGTCTCCAGGTCGAAGGCGGCCCGGACGGTGTGCAGCAGCCGCAGATAGGCCTGGACGGCGGTGCGTTCGCGGTCGGTCAGTACGGCGGTGGGCATCGGTCGGCTCTCCCCGTGTCGGCGTCGTCGGTCCCGCGCCCTGATGGCGCGCACGCCCCGCACACAAGGGGCGCCCCTCCAGCTTGCCGCCCACCACTGACAATCCGGCCCCGCCGTCCGACGGTTCGCCCGCTCGGCGGAGGCGAAACCCCGCCTCGGCCCGCCGGGCCCGCCTCTCAGCCCTGCGACCCCGGATACCCCAGCGACGCCTCGATCCGCCCCGCCAGATGGTCCCGCTGCACCGGCCCCCGCGACGACGAACCCGCCAGCCACGCCCGGCACTTGCTGGCCAGCAGCAGCCCGAAGCTCTCGGCCTCCTTCTCGTCGCGGAGGTCGAAGCGGGTGCGGGCGGCGACCTTCAGCACCGTCGCCTGGAGGTCGGCGCCGTCGTGGAGCAGCCTGGCCGCGACGGCGGCGCCCTCGACGTGGTGGGAGCAGTGCCCCGCGTTCATGTGCCACAGCTCGTGGCCCAGGATCACCAACTGGTGGTCGGGAGCCGTGCGTTCCTCGATCACCACCAGGTCCTGCTCGGCCATGTCGAGCCACAGCCCGCTCGCGGTCCCGGGCGGGAAGGCGGCCGTACGGAAGTGGACGGGGCGGCCCCGGCGTCTGCTCATGGCGTCGCACAGGGCGGCGTACAGCTCGTCGGGCCGCGCCGGCGCGGGGAGGGTCAGCTCCGCGACCAGTTCGCCGCACAGGCGGCGCATTTCCTTACCGATGCCCACAGTTCTCCCCACGGTCACGACTCGGGCCGCTTGACGCTCTCCAGGAGCATGTCCAGCCACTCCGCCACCTTGTCGCGGTGCTGGTCGGTGGGCAGCTGCGCGGCCCGCCAGGCGATGCCGCGCACGCCGTGGTCCTGCAACAGCCGCTCCAGCGGGTCGTCGGCCGCCGCGGCAGCTTCCCGCTCCCGGTCGGCGAGCTTCTGGAGCAGTTCCTGCTCGGTGTGCTGGAGGGCGCTCACCAGCGCCTCGGGGTCCTCGGCCGTGAGGAACCCGGCATGCACCCGGAAGAACCGCTGCAGGGCGTCGCAGTGCTCCATGGTCGGCCGCCGGTCGCCGTTGATGAGGGCGCCGGCCTGCTGCCGGGACATGCCCGCGCCGTCGGCGATCTCCTGCTGGGTGTACTTGCGGCCGTTGGGCTTGAGCCGGGTCCGGCGCAGCAGGTCCAGGCGCTGGAGGAACCGGGCCTGCACATCGGGCTCGCCCGCCGGCCGGCCGCCGAGCAGGGCCTTGACCACGGGCTCCGGGACGCCGGAGGCGACGGACAGCCGGCCGACGTCGAAGACCTCGGCGTGCGGCACGCCGAGCCGGTCGGCGAGCGCGGTGACACGGGAGACGACGGCCGCCAGCACGGCCGTCGGCGTGGCGCCCGGACCTTCGACGAAGCCACCCGTCACCGACAGATCTCCTACGTCTCTCACAGGCTTCTCACAAGCGGATGCCGTGACTTACCCCGGCGTGAACTTCCCGGAGCGTAGCCGGTGCTTCGAACTCACATCCAGGTCTCGCCACAACTGTGGCCAATTTCAGCCGTCAACCAGCATGAAATGCCACGATAGTTGACACGCCTCAGCTCCGGGCACCAGGATCGGGGCGCCGCGTCAAGGCCGCACAGGCAAGAGGGGTGACCTCCCGATGGCATATCAGGCAGGAGGGCAGCGGCCGGCACCGCGGCCCGTCCCCGAGACTTCCGATGTCCAGGCCTACCTGGAGGACTACGCCGGACTTCTGGAGGCCGTGTCCTTCCCCTCGCTCGTCGTCGACCACTGCTGGGACGTGGTGCTGGCCAACAGCGCCTTCCGGTCACTTTTCGGTGGTGTCGGCCCGCACCCGACGGCCATGCCGGGCGACAACTTCCTCAGGTTCGTGCTGTTCCACCCCGACGCTCCCACGGTGCTCGGCGAGCACGAGGCGAGCTGGTGCCTGCCGATGCTCGCGCACTTCGCGCGGACCGTGGAGAGCCACGGCCCCGACCACGGGCTCCAGGCCATCCGCCGCGACATCGCCCAGGACCCGATCATGGAGGCCGCCTACCGGCACGGCCTGCCGCACTGGATCCGCTCGGTCGGCGAGAGCGCCGTCGAGCAGGACGGTGCCGTACGGCCGCTGCTGCACCCGGATCCGCGCTGGGGCGCCACCGACTGCCGGATCGTCGTCGAGACGTCGAGGACGCTCGAGGAACTGGGCTGCACCAGGCTCACGTTCGTGCTGCGCGAGGCCCGCCGTGCCCCGTCGCGGGACCGCCGGACGCGCCGTACCGCCTCCCACCTGAGGGTCGTCCCGGCGGCCGACTGAGCCCCGACGTTCCCCCCCGGGTCACCATCACCGCAGGACCGCGTCACCGGCGTCCGCCCCATTCCCAGCCAGAGTGGTGTGTGACATAGTACTGACGTGAGCAAGCCGCTGACCTGCGATGTCGTGGTGGTCGGAGCCGGAGTGGTGGGCGCCGCCTGCGCCCTGTACACGGCTCGGGCGGGCCTGGACACCGTCGTGGTGGACCGGGGCCCGGTGGCCGGCGGTACGACCGGCGCGGGGGAGGGCAACCTCCTCGTCTCCGACAAGGAACCCGGACCCGAGCTCGACCTGGCCCTGCTGTCCGCCCGGCTGTGGTCCGAACTGGCCGAGGAGGGGCTGGGGAAGGCGGTCGAGTACGAGGCCAAGGGCGGGGTCGTCGTCGCCGGCTCCGGCGAAGCGCTGGTTGGCCTGGAGAGGCTCGCTGCCGGGCAGCGCGCGGCCGGCGTCGAGGCGGTCCCGGTGCCGCCCGACCGGCTCACCGACCTGGAGCCCTACCTGGCCCCCGGCCTCGCGGGCGGCGTGCTCTATCCGCAGGACGCCCAGGTGATGCCCGCCCTGGCGGCGGCGCACCTGCTGCGAGCCTCGAACGCCCGGCTGTTCACCGGCCGTGAGATGACCGGGGTGCTGCGCGGCCCCGACGGTGCGGTGCGCGGGGTACGTACCGACCGGGGCGACATCCACGCCCCGGCGGTCGTCAACGCGGGCGGCACCTGGGGCGGCGAGGTGGCGGCCCGCGCCGGGGTGTCGCTGCCGGTGCTGCCCCGGCGTGGTTTCGTCCTGGTCACCGAGCCGCTGCCGCCCCGGATCCGGCACAAGGTGTACGCCGCCGACTACGTGGCCGACGTCGCCAGCGACTCGGCGGCCCTCCAGACGTCCCCGGTGGTCGAGGGCACACCCGCCGGGCCGGTCCTCATCGGCGCCAGCCGCGAACGGGTCGGCTTCGACCGGTCGTTGTCGCTCCCGGCATTGCGGGCGCTGGCGGCGGGCGCGACGCGGCTCTTCCCGTTCCTCGCCTCAGTCCGGGCCATGCGGACGTACGCCGGCTTCCGGCCGTATCTGCCGGACCATCTGCCCGCGGTCGGCCCCGACCCCCGGGCGCCCGGACTCCTGCACGCCTGCGGCCACGAGGGCGCGGGCATCGGTCTGGCCACCGGCACCGGGCTACTGATCGCCCAGGCGCTGACGGGGCGGACGCCCGACCTGGATCTCGGCCCGTTCCGGCCCGACCGCTTTCCCGAGGAGGCCGAGTGAATCCACTGGAGCTGGCGGGGGCCGGGCCCGGCCCCGCCTTCACGGTCACCTTCGACGGGCGGCCGGTCGAGGCGCTGCCCGGCCAGACGGTCGCCGCCGTGCTGTGGGCGGCGGGTGTCACCTCCTGGCGCACCACCCGGGGCGGAGGCCGTCCGCGCGGGGTGTTCTGCGGGATCGGCGTCTGCTTCGACTGCCTCGTGACCGTCAACGGCCGCCCCAACCAACGCGCTTGTCTGCTCCCGGTGCGTCCGGGCGACGTGATCGGCACGCAGGAGGGGACGGGCCATGGAGGAGCGGACGGCGACGGGGGAGACGGCCATGCGG
>KE354182.1 GCA_000415505.1 Streptomyces afghaniensis 772 | reverse complement strand
CGACTGGACGCGTGCAGCGCCGCCGCCGGCGGGGAGGCATGGCTCCCCGCCCCGGCGCGGACTCGCGGCGCCGGACTCAGGCCGACGTGATGACGAGCGCGGCGTTGTGGCCGCCGAACCCCAGCGACGTGCTGACGGCGACGTCCACCGGGGTGGTGCGGGGTTCGCCGCTGACCACGTCCAGCTCGATGGCGGGGTCCGGGTTCTTCAGGTTCGCCGTGGGCGGCACCGTGCCGTGCTGCACGGCCAGCACCGTGTACGCCGCCTCGATGGCGCCCGCGGCGGCCAGCGCATGGCCGGTGACCCCCTTGGTCGACGTGACCAGGGGCGTGTCGCCCAGGACGCGGCGCAGCATCCTGCCCTCGACGAGGTCGTTCATCGCGGTGGCGGTGCCGTGCGCGTTGACGTGGCGGACGTCGGCGGGGCCGGCGCCCGCGTCCGCCAGGGCGGCGCGCAGGGCCCGCTCGATGCCCTCCCCGTCGGGGTGCGGGGCGGTGGCGTGGTGGGCGTCGGAGGAGGATCCGTAGCCGCTGACTACGGCGCGGATCCTCGCACCCCTGGCGCGGGCATCGGCCTCCCGTTCCAGGACCAGCACGCCGGCCGCCTCGGCGGCCACGAAACCGTCCCGTTCCGCATCGAACGGTTTACCGGCGTGCTCGGGCGCGTCCCCCGACTTGGACAGGGCGCCCATCTTGCACAGCCCGGCCATCACCGTCGGGGTGAGCGCTGACTCACTGGCACCCGCCAGCACGATGTCGCAGGCACCGGAGCGCAGCAGGTCCCGGGCGGTGCCGATGGCGGTCGCCCCGGACGCGCACGCGGTGGCGGTGACCAGACTCGGCCCCCGGGCACCGACGTCGATCGCCACATAGCCGGCGAGCATGTTCGGCATGTACTTCGTCACCAGCAGGGGCGAGACCTTGGCGGCGCCGCGCTCGCGCAGCGTGTCGTGCTGCTCCGCGAAGGTGGCGGCGCCGCCGAGCGAGTTGCCGAGCACCACCCCGACCCGGGTGCCGTCCCAGGTCGTTGAGTCCCATCCGGCGTCGGCGACGGCCATCCGGGAGGCCACGAGGGCGAGTTGGACGAAGCGCTCCAGCTGCCAGCCGGCGAAGCCGCCCAGCAGTTCACCGGCGTCGAAACCCGGTACCCGGCAGGAGAAGTCGACCGACAGCTCGGTGAGTGCGGGGTCGCGCGTGGCGCAGGAGCGTCCGGACAGCACCCGCTCCCAGTTCTCCTCCAGGCCGATTCCGGCCGGGGTCACCAGGCCCAGGCCGGTGACGGCCGTGCCGTGTGTGGGACCGTCCGCCATCAGACCGCCGCTCCCTTGGCCGACAGCAGCTGGACCAGGTCGTCCAGGGTGTGCTCCTCGGTGAGCTCACCGTCCGCTATCTCGACCCCGAACTCCTTGTCCAGGACGAGGCCGAGCTCGATCAGGACCAGGGAGTCGAAGGACAGCTTGCCGAGCGTCACCTCGGACGCGATGATCTCCGGCTTGACCTTGAACTGGTCGGAGAGAAGGACCGAGACCCGCTCCGCGATCGCCTGCATGGTGTGTCTCCTTGTGATGCGGTGAGTGATGAGAGATGAGGGTGGCTGTGATGGGAGGGGCAGGCGTCAGGCCGCCGTGATGTCGGGCCACACGAGCGCCACCGACCCCCAGGTGAGTCCCCCGCCGAACCCGCCGAGCACGACGCGCTGGCCGGGGCGCAGTTCGCCGTCGGCCGACGCGTCGGCCAGGGCCAGCGGGATCGAGGCCGCGACGGTGTTCCCGACCCGCTCGATGTTGGCGGGGAACCGTTCGAGCGGTACGTCGATGCGCTCGGCGACCGCTGCCAGGATGCGCGCGTTGGCCTGGTGGAGGACGACCTTGTCGATGTCCTCGACCGCCCAGCCCGCGGCGCCGGCCGTCGTCGTCACGGAGGCCGCCATGTGGCGCACGGCCTCCGCGAACACCGGGCGGCCCTCCATGGTGAAGTAGCCGGCGTCCGCCGCGGCCGGCCGGCCGGTGGACCGCTGCCGTGAACCGCCGGCGGCCACCTGGATGAGGTCGCTCTGGCCGCCGTCGCTGCCGAGGTGGAGTCCCTTCAGGGCGCCCGGCTCCGTCGCCGCGCCGACGCGCAGGTACACCGCTCCGGCGCCGTCCCCGAAAATGGCCCGGGTCGTACGGTCGGCCGGGTTGAGGATGGTGGAGAAGGTGTCCGCCCCGATGACCAGGACGGAGCGGGCGAAGCCCGCCTGGACGAAACCGGCCGCCGCCCCCAGCGCGTAGACGAAGCCCGTGCACACGGCGGCGATGTCGAACGCGCCGACCCCGCCGAGACCCAGCCGGTCGGCGACCTCGGGCGCGGTGGCCGGGCAGGGGCGGTCCGGGGTGCTGGTGGCGACCACGACGACGTCGGCCCGCTCCTCGCCCGCGGACTTCAGGGCCCTGCGCCCGGCCTCGACGGCGAGGTCGCCCGTCGATCCGCCCGGGTCGATGACGTGCCGCCGGCGGATCCCGGTCCGGCTGCTGATCCACTCGTCCGAGGTGTCCAGTTGCCGGGCGAGGTCGTCGTTGGTGACCACCGTGGGCGGGACCCAGGCGCCCAGGCCGGCGACGACCGCCGCGCGGTCCGACCCGGTCATCCGGCGTCCCCGTCACCGTGGGAGTCGTTCGGGGTGTTGCTGTCAGCCACAGCCGTTGTCGCTGTCGTAGCCGTCACTGCGTCGTTCCTCCTGGCTGCTGTCGTGGTGCACCGATGTGCTGTGGCGCCGTCGGAGTTCTCACCCTGACAACGCGGGCTCCGCTTTCCCTCACGAGCGGCCCACGCAGGGGACATGTGCCGCTCACGTCGGCCGTGAGCGGCACATGAGTGGTGCGTAAGTACGCGCTGCCAGCCTGGAATGCGTCCGGCGGCGGCCCTGCGCCGCGGTGCAGGCGACCGCGCTCCGGACACGCCTTCTCACGACCCCGCTCACGACCGCGCACGAGGAGAACTGAGTGCAGCAACGCAGGATTGGCACGAACGGCCCGGTGGTCTCCGCCATCGGTCTCGGCTGCATGGGGATGTCGGAGTTCTACGGTCCGACCGACGAGGCCCAGAGCCTGGCGACCCTCCAGGCGGCCCTGGACAGCGGGGTCACGTTGCTCGACACCGCCGACATGTACGGCAAGGGCCACAACGAGCAGCTGGTGGGCCGGGCCATCGCGGGCCGCCGCGACCAGGTGGTCCTCGCGACCAAGTTCGGCATCCGGCGCGACGACAGCGACCCGAGGCAGGGCCGGAACATCGACTCCAGCCCGGAGCACTGCCGACGGTCCGTCGACGCCTCGCTCAAGCGCCTGGGCGTCGACCACATCGACCTCTACTACCTCCACCGCAAGAGCCCCGACATCCCCGTCGAGGAGACGGTCGGAGCCATGGCGGAGCTCGTGCGGGCCGGCAAGGTCGGGCACCTGGGGCTGTCCGAGGTGACCGCGCAGACCCTGCGCAGGGCGCACGCCGTCCACCCCATCGCGGCCCTGCAGACCGAGTACTCGCTGTGGACCCGCGAGGTGGAGGCCGAAGTCCTGCCGGTGGCCCGGGAGCTGGGCACGTCGCTCGTGGCGTACTCGCCGATCGGGCGGGGCTTCCTGACCGGTGCGATCAGCCGGCCCGAGGACCTTGACCCCACCGACTTCCGGCACTCGCACCCCCGCTTCCAGCAGGAGCACCTGGCGCGCAACATCCGGATGGTCGAGCGGCTGCGCGAGCTCGCGGCGCTCTACGGGTGCAGCCCCGTACAGCTGGCCCTGGCCTGGCTGCTGGCCCAGGGCGACGACATCGTCCCCATCCCGGGCACGCGCCGGATCGGCTACCTGCGCGAGAACGTCGCCGCCGCGGAACTGCGGCTCACCGACGAGCAACTGGCCGCCGTGTCGGCCGCGGTGCCCCACGACGTCGTCTCCGGCGAGCGCTACGACCCGGCGGGCATGGCGACCGTCGGCCACTGACTCGGTTCGCTCTTCCCTCCCTCCGCTCTTCACCCTCTTTTGACTACGTAACGAGGAATCCCATGGCAGACAAGCTCAAGCAGCTCAAGCTGGCCGCCGTCAACATCGACGGCGTCCTGCTGAACGACACCTTCAGCCCCGTCATCCACAACTTCATCGTCAGCCGTGGCGGCGAGTACACCGCCGACGTCGAGCGCAGCATCTTCTCCCAGCCGCAGCTCGTCGGCGGCCAGGGCATGGCGAACGCGGCACGCGTGCCGTGGACCGCCCAGGAGGCGATCGACGTCTACTTCAAGGAGCGGGAGGAGTACACCCGCGAGCACCCGGTCGAGCTGCTCGACGGCGCGATCGACCTGCTGCGCCGGCTGCGCGGGCTGGGACTGAAGACGGTCAGCTACGGCGGCCTCGACAAGTCTCACTTCGACCACTTCCTGGGCGAGCACGCCGACCTCTTCGACGAGCCCGGCTACGTCTGCACCAACGACTTCCGCCCCGGCCTGCGCGAGATCACCACCGAGGTCTTCGGCCTGAAGTACGACGAGGTGCTGTTCATCGACGACGTGGCCCGGGTGGCGGAGGTCGCCAAGGCCCTCGACATCCCCTTCATCGGGCACCCCAGCTCCTTCGAGCACAGCTTCCAGCCCCAGCTGATGCGCGAGAGCGGCGCCCGGCACATCGTCGACTCGCTGCACTCCATCGACGAGGAGCTGCTGCGCACCCTCGACGCCGAGGCCGCCGCGCACTCCGTCTGGCGCGACTGAGCCCACGCGCCGCCCCGCGTGCCGGACCGCCCTTCCCCCGGCCGGTCCGGCGCCGACGGCGCCCCTCCCCTTCCCCGCGCGGTCCCGGCCCTTCCGGCCGCGCCCCTCAAACACCCAGGAGTTACGCCTTGGACCGCGCCGCTTCCCCGCAGACCGTGTTGCTGGACTTCGACGGAGTGCTGAGCCTGAACGCGTCGAGCCTGCTGCTGCTCGCCCTGCACGAAGGCATCAACCGCCACACGGAGTTGCCGATCGAGGCGACGGTCACGCAGTTCAAGGCCATCAGCACCTTTCCCCAGCGGGAGAGCCTGCGCGTGCTGTTCGCGGGCCTCGGCATCGAGCAGCACCTCAGCGCCGAGATCGACGCCCTCAGGTCGCTGACCGCCGTCCGGGGCACGCCGCTGGCCCTCGGCGAGGGCGTGGAGGCGTTCTGCGCGCAGCAGCGTGCGCGGGATGTGCGGTTGCGGGTCTTCTCCACGATGGACCGCACCACCGCGCGCCGCTCGCTGCTCGACGGGCTGTTCCGGCCCGAGGACTACGTGGCGCTCGACCACGCCTCCAAGGCCGATCCGGACACCTACGCGGCGCTGCTCGCGGCCGAGGGCGAGGTGGACCCGGGGCAGTGGCTGCTGGTGGACGACTCCCCGCTCGCCCTGCGCGCGGCCAAGATCGCGGGACTGCGTACGGTGCTGATGCGCGGCGCGGTCTTCTCGGACGACGACGTGTCGGCGTTCGAATCCTTCATCGACGCGCAGGTGACCTCGTTCGCGGAGCTCGGCGCTCTCCTCACCGCCGAGGACGACCGGCCGGCCCCGCTGCCGGCCTCCCGGCTCTGACCACGCACCCGACCCAAGTTGCCCCAGGATTGATAGGTTTCGATGTCCCAGTCACTTGCTGATTCCGAGCTGTCACCACCCAGGACCGTCCCTGCGGAGACCGCCCCCGGTCCCACGCGTGTACTGGTGGCCATCGCTCTGGCCGCCGTGATGCTGCCCATCTCCGTCACGGGGCCGGGAGTCGCCCTCGCCGACATGTCCGGCGCGCTGCACGCCTCGGCCGCCTCCACCCAGTGGGTGCTGAACGCCTACAACGTGGCGTTCACCGCCTTCATGCTCGCGGCCGGTTCCGCGGCCGACCTCTTCGGGCGCCGCCGCCTGTTCCTGAGCGGCACGGCCGTCTTCGCGCTGGCCTCGCTCGTCGCGGGTACCGCGCCCACCATCCTGCTCGTGGACCTGGCGCGCTTCGTCCAGGGCATGGGCGCGGCCGCGGTGCTGACCAGCGGTTCCGCGCTGCTCGCCCACACGTTCAGCGGAGCTGCCCGGGCCAGGGCCTTCGGCATCTTCGGCGCCTCGATCGGGTTCGGCCTGGCGATGGGCCCGTTCGTGTCCGGTCTGCTGGTGGGCGTCGCGTCCTGGCACGCCGTGTTCCTGGTCAACGTGGTGCTCGGCGCGGTCGTGCTCGTCCTGGCCCGGCCGCTGCCCGAGTCGAAGAACCCGGGTGCGCGGCGCATCGACCTGCCCGGCGTGCTGACCTTCACCCTGGCCCTCATGCTGCTCGCCCTGGGCTTCGTCGAGGGGCCCTCACAGGGATGGGGCGGCATCGTCACGCTCGGCTCCTTCGCGGGTGCGGCGCTGTTCCTCGCCCTGTTCGTCGTGGTCGAACTGCGCGTCGCCGAGCCGATGTTCGACCTGAGCCTGCTGCGGCGTCCCACGTTCGTCGCCATCATCTGGCAGCCGGTGAGCATCGTCTTCGCGTTCGCGGCCCTGCTCGTCTACCTGCCGCCCTACTTCCAGGGCGCGGGCGGCGCGGGCTCGACGATGTCCGGAGCGATGCTGCTGCCGCTGACGCTGCCGGTCTTCGTCCTGCCGCTGTTCACCGGCACGCTGGTGCGGTTGCTGTCCGTTCGGATGCTGCTGGCCGTCGGACCGGCGGTGCTGGCCGTCGCGCTGTTGCTGATGACGTTCACCGACCCGGTGTCGTCCCGTACCGGGCTGTACGCGGCGCTGCTGCTGGCCGGGGTCGGTATCGGTCTCGCCTTCGGCGTCATGGACAACGCGGCGGTCAGCGTGGTGCCGGCCGAGCGCAGCGGTATGGCGTCGGGCATGTTCAACACCCTCCGGGTCGCCGGCGAGACGATCGGCGTGGCGTGTGTGGGGGGCTGCTGCTCACCTCGACCCGCCGGCAACTGTCCGCGGGCGACGGTGCGATGGCCGACGACGTGGTCCAGGGCCGGCTGGGTTCCGTACGCGCGAGTGGTGGGCAGGACCTGGTGGACCGGGCGGTCCAGGGTCTCCAGCACGGCTGGGGCGTCGTCTACGTGGTGCTGGCCTGTGTGGCCCTCGCCGGGGCGATCGCCATCTTCACGATGGTCCGTGACCGTGACCTGGACCAGTCCTCCACCGCTCAGGAGGGATGACCCCTCCCCGCTCCCCCACGGAACGCGGTCACCGTCCCGCGCTGCCGCCGCGTTCCAGCCTGAAGGCGGCCCGGGCGACGCAGCGCCCGCCCTGTTCGAACGTCACGGGGATCGAGACGGTCCCGGCGGCGTCGGCCGCCTGCTCGTGGCCGTCGCCGACCACCGTCAGGGGCTCGTCGAGTTCCGCGTAGGCGCCGAACGAGGCCTCGAGACCGGTGAGCGACCACGACGCCGCCGGGGCCCCGAAGAGCTCCTCGGCAGTCAGCAGGGCGGTCTGCCGTCCCGCCTCCATCAGCACCATGCCGGGCACGTGGTCCTGGGCGTGGTCGAACAGGCTGGGGTGCCCGCCGGCCACCAGCAGCCGTGCCCGGACCTGCCGGCCCTCGGTGACCGGGTCGAGCAGCACCACGTTCTCCGGCCGCTCCCGGCCCACGCGCCCGGGCCTCACGAGGCCCTCCGGGGCCGGCCTGCGGTACGACTCGGACGTCGGCGTGCTCCCGCCGTCCCGTCGGCCGCGGAGCATCCCGTACACGCTGTCGGCGACGTACTTCACCCGCATCGTCACCTCGCCCACCGGCTGCCCGGACACGGTGATCGCCATGCGGTACCGCAGACCGCGCAGCGACCCCCCGACCCACTGGGCGTCGTGCGTCGTGGCCGCGACCGTCACCTCGGCCGGCCCGTGGGCCCGCTCCAGCGCGGTGAGGCCCGGCAGGTCCATCGACCACTGCTGGAGGACGAACTTGGTGCCGTCCGGTGCCCCGAAGTGCGCGTGCACCGCGTGCGTCTCGGCCTGGCGGCAGCACTCCAGCAGGAACAGCGGATCGACCGCGGAGCGGGTCGTGTGGTCGGTGTAGTAGGCGTGGGACGGCGGCAGTTGCGCTCCGGCCACGAAGTGGTCGTCGTCGACCGCCCTGCTGTCGGTCAGGAACACCTCCGACAGTGCCCGCCGGTGCACGAGCCCTTTCGCCACGGTGTGCTCGAACGTGAGCGCACGCAGCGCGGCTCCCACACGGTCCGTCTCGGCCATCACGGTCACGCGAATCCCCTTTGTACAGACTGTGCTTGACGACAGCCACGCTCCCAGCGACGGCTCACGCACACCTCACGCGCCCATCACGCCTCACCGAGGAGGGCTAGCCGAGGATCCCCCGGTCGTACGCCACCGCCACCGCCGCCGCGCGGTCCTTGACGCCGAGCTTGGCGTACAGATGGGTGAGGTGGGTCTTCACGGTCGCCTCGCTGATGAACAGCTCGCGGGCGATCTCGCGGTTGGACGTGCCCTTGGCGACCAGGGCCAGCACCTCGCGTTCGCGCGCGGAGAGCGGCTCGTTGCCGGGCGTCCTGGGAGTGCGGACGGCGGAGACCAGGCGGGAGGCCACGGCCGGGGAGAGGACCGTACGGCCCTGCGCCGCCGCCCGTACGGCGGTGAACAGCTCCTCGCGGGGCGCGTCCTTCAGCAGGTAGCCGGTGGCGCCCGCCTCGATCGCGGGGAGGGTGTCCGAGTCGGTGTCGTAAGTGGTGAGGACGAGGACCTTGGCGCGGGCGCCGGTGCGGGTCAGGGTGCGGATGGCGTCCACTCCCCCGCCGCCCGGCATGCGCAGGTCCATCAGGATCACGTCCGGATCGAGGCCGGCGGCGAGCGAGAGCGCCTCGACGCCGTTCGATGCCTCCCCCAGGACCCGGAAGCCCGGCGCGGACTCGAACATGCCGCGCAGTCCGTCCCGTACGACGGGGTGGTCGTCGACGATGAGCAGGGTGATCGCGGCGTCGCCCGCAGCGGCGTCACCCTTGGCGGCGTCTTCAGTCATGGCGGACCAACGGTACGCGAGCGGAGACCGCCGTACCGTGGCCCGGCTCGGACTCGACGGTGAGGGAGCCGGCGATGCGTTCGGCTCGGGCACGCATGCCGTCGAGGCCGAAGCCGCCGGAGCGGGTGCGGGCGGGGACGGTGAGGGGGTCGAAGCCGCTGCCGTCGTCGCGGATGTCGAGGATCACCTGGTCGCCGAGGAAGGACAGGGTGACTCCGACACGGCCGGCGGACGCGTGCCGGGAGGCGTTGGAGAGGGCCTCCTGGACGATCCGCAGGAGGGTGGCCGCGACTTCCTCGTGGAGCTGCTCGGCGGTGCCGGTGACCGTGAACTCGGCGCGTACGCCCGTCCGTTCACCCCACTCGGCGACCGTCTTCTTCAGGGCTTCCGGCAGCCCGGCGTCGGTCAGCTCCACGGGGGCGAGGTTGTGCACGGAGCGGCGGGCCTCGCCGAGGCTGTGCCGGGCGAGGTCCGAGGCGCGTTCCAGGTGCGTGCGGGCCACTGCCAGGTCGGGGGCGTTCGCGACGACCTGGAGCTGGGCGATGATGCCGGTCAGCCCCTGGGCGATGGTGTCGTGGATCTCGGCGGCAAGCCGCCGGCGTTCGTCGGCGACGCCCGCCTCCCGGGCCTGGACGAGGAGCTGGGCGTGCAGGGCGGCGTTCTCGTCGAGGGCCTGTTGCAGGGCGGCGTTGGTGCGTTCGAGTTCGCTGATGGTGACCGCCCGCTCGCGGGAGCGCTGTTCCTCCTGCTGGGTGATGTGGCCGACCACCGTCAGCAGGCCGAAGTTCGCGCCCAGCAGCCCGCCGAACAGCAGCCACTGGGTCGGGCTGCGGATCGGCATCCCGCCGGACTGCGAGCCCGCCACCACGACGACGGTGGCCAGGAGACCGAGCCACTGCCGGCGCTTTCCGCGGATCAGCTCGTCGCTGTCGAAGTAGCCGGTGGACGCGTAGAACCCGAAGAACGGGTTCAGCCACGTGAGGACGAAGGAGACGGCCCAGCGCAGCACGTAGTAGACGGTTCCGCGGGCGGACGGCGTCCGGCGGCCGCGGCGGGGCCCGTGCCACAGCTGGAGGAGCACCGCGGCGACGACCAGCGCCCCGGCCGCGTACCACTCGGCCGGGCTCGTCATCAGCTCGTGCGCGGCGACCGAGAGGAGGGTGGAGACGGCGAGCAGTCCGTAGACGCCCCAGGTGTGGAACTGGTTCTGACGGTGCTCGATCTGCTCGTCCGCCGAGGTCATCTCCTCAGTGTGCACGGCCCTTCGCCTACTCCCAGCGGAACCAGCGCGAGGCGCCGGCCGTCAGCAGCACGGTCCAGGCCACGAGCACTCCCAGGTGCCCCAACCCGGCCAGTCCCCCGCGGCGGCCCGGTTCAGGGCCTCGGCCGCCGCGCCGAACGGCGTGAGGCCGACGGAGCGCGCCAGTGCGTCCGGCATGGTCTGCACCGGCATCCACACCCCCGCGCAGAACATCGCCGGGAAGAACACCGCCGACCCGATGGCGCCGGCGATCTTCGTGGACCGGGACAGCGCGCAGATCACCGCGCCCAGCGCGAGGGCGGCCAGCACGGCCAGGAGCAGGGCGAGGGCGTATCCGAAGCCCTGCCGCGGCAGACGTACGGCGAAGGCGAGCCGGCCGACCGTGAGGGCGAGCAGCGCCGAGACCAGGGCGGCCCCGCCGTACAGCAGCATCTGCGCGGACAGCAGGGCGGCGGGGCGGACCGGGGTCGTGGACATCCGGCGCAGGATGCCGCGCTCGCGGTAGCCGGTGAGGGTCTGCGGCATCGCCTGGATGCCGCCCATGATCAGGCCGAGCAGCACGCTCACCGGGACGTAGCCGTCGACCGGGCGCAGCCCGCCGAAGGACGGGTCGGCTTCCCGGAAGGACGGGATGGAGCCGAGGATCACCAGCAGCAGGGTCGGGAACACCAGGATCCAGAAGAGGCTGCCGGGCTCCCGGCGGAACAGGCGGATCTCGCTCTTCAGTACGGCGGTGTTGACCAGGGCCGTGCTCATGCCGCTGTCTCCTTCGTGAGGTCGAGGAACGC
The DNA here is from genome assembly GCA_000415505.1 of Streptomyces afghaniensis 772. GTDB lineage: Bacteria > Actinomycetota > Actinomycetes > Streptomycetales > Streptomycetaceae > Streptomyces > Streptomyces afghaniensis. The sequence continues at coordinate 15,470 of KE354182.1, read as the reverse complement.
GTCGTCCAGGGTGGCGTCGGTGACCCGGAGCTGGTGGGCCGTGACGCGGCTGCGGGCGAGGAGGGAGATGACGGCGTTGACGGTCTCGTCGGTGCCGGCCAGGGTGACGCGGCCGTCCTTGTGCTCGACCGACGCGAGCGCGGGCAGCGCGTTCAGGTCACGGTCGTCCAGCGGGGCGGACGGGGTGAAGCTGATGACGGTGGAGCCCGCCGAGCGGCGGATCAGGCCGGCCGGGGTGTCCAGGGCGGCCACCCGGCCCTTGTCGATCACGGCGATCCGGTCGCACAGCCGCTGCGCCTCCTCCATGAAGTGGGTGACGAGGAGGACGGTCACGCCGTTCGCGCGGATGTCCTCGATCAGCTCCCAGGTGTCGCGGCGGGCGCGCGGGTCGAGGCCTGTCGTGAGCTCGTCCAGGACGACGGCCCTGGGGTTGCCCACCAGGGCGAGCGCGATGAACAGCCGCTGCTTCTGGCCGCCGGAGAGCTTGGCGAACCGGGTCGTCAACTTGGCCGTGAGACCGAGGCGTTCGGCGAGGGGCCGCCAGTCGAGCGGGCTCGGGTAGAAGGCGCTGTACAGCTCCAGCGCCTCGCGGACGGTGAGCTTCGCCTGGAGCTCGCTCTCCTGGAGCTGCGCGCCGAGGACGCGGCGGGTGGCCTCGTGCTCGGTGACGGGGTCGAGGCCGGTGACGCGGACCCGGCCGGAGTCGGGAACGCGCAGCCCCTCGACACACTCCACGGAGGTGGTCTTTCCGGCGCCGTTGGGGCCGAGGATGCCGAAGATCTCGCCCTCCTCGACGGCGAAGGAGACACCGTCGACGGCCGGGCGGCCGGCGTAGGCCTTGCGCAGGTCGGTGACTTCGATGACGGACATGCGTCGAGGGTCCCGGGGCGGGCCGGGCCGGCGCATCGGCCGTCGCGCTCGAACGGGCATCAGCCGATCGGCTGATGCCGGCGTACGACCCCTCGAAATCGCAGGTCGTAGGACCAACGGCCGAGTCCGGTACGGCGGAAACTCGGTGGGCAGTGTCAGTGGCGATCCGTAGGCTCGCTGCTGATGGCCACGACACCCGCCCCCGCCCAGGACCGTCCCACCGTGCGTACGCTGCTGCGCCTGTGGCCGTATGTGCGGCCCGTGCGGGTGCGGCTGTTCACCGCCGCGTTCGTCGCGATACTGGCCTCCTGCGTGGGCCTGGTGATCCCGCTCGTCCTGAAGTGGATGGTGGACGGGCCGATCGCCGACCGGGACCCGGGCGGGGTCTGGCTCGGCGCGCTGTACCTGCTGCTGCTCGGCTTCGCCGAGGCCCTGCTGTTCGGGCTGCGGCGGTGGCTGGTGGCCCGGCCGCTCTCCCACGTCGAGGCGTCCATGCGGGCGGCTCTGTACCGGCACCTGCAGCGGCTGCCGGTGGCCTTCCACGACCGGTGGGCCTCGGGGCAGTTGCTGTCCCGGGGGACGACGGACCTGATGCTGCTGCGCATGTTCCTCGCCTTCCCGCTGACGTTCCTGCTGGTCAACGGCGTGACGATCCTCGTCGGCGTGGTCATCATGCTGCTCCAGGACTGGACCCTGGGGCTGGTGATCCTCGGGCCCGCCGTGCCCGTCATGGTCACCTGCGTGATCTTCGAGAAGCGGTACGCCAGGGTGGCCCGGCTGGCCCAGGACCAGGTCGGCGACCTGACCACGGTCGTCGAGGAGAGCGTGCTCGGCATCCGCATCATCAAGGGCTTCGGCCGGCACCGGAGCCAGGCCCGGGCGTTCAGGGAGCTGTCGGGGAGGCTGCGCGGCACGGAGCTGCGCAAGGCGCGGCTGCTGGCGACGATCTGGGGCGTCATCGTGACGCTGCCGGAGGTCGCGATCGGGGCGGCACTGGTGGTGGGCGTGGTGCAGGTGGCCGACGGAGGGTTGTCGGCGGGGACGCTGGTGGCGTTCCTGTCCACGGCGCTGGCGTTGCGGTGGCCGGTGGAGTCGATCGGCTTCCTGCTGGCGATGAGCCAGGAGGCGGCGACGGCGACTGAGCGGTATTTCGAGGTGATGGACGAGGAGGTGGAGGAGCGAGGGGTTGCCGGTGACCCGGCGTCGGTGCCCGCAGCCCAAGCAGGCCTGCGCTTCCACGACGTCACCTTCCGCTACCCGGACGCCCCACCCCAGTCCCCTCCCGTCCTGGACGAGGTCGACCTCCACATCCGCCCGGGCGAATCCATGGCCCTGGTCGGCGCGACGGGCAGCGGCAAGACGACCCTCACCGCGCTCGTCCCCCGCTTCTACGAGGTGACCTCGGGCCGCATCACCCTCGACGGCGTCGACATCACGGGCCTGTCCAGGCAGGCGCTGCGCGCCAAGGTCGCGGTCGCCTTCGAGGAGCCCACGCTCTTCTCGGCCTCGGTCGCCGACAACGTTCTCATGGGCGCCGACGACACGGCCGGCCCGGCCGACCTGGAGCGCGCCCTGGCCGTCGCCCAGGCGGACTTCGTGTACGCCCTGCCGCAGGGGACGGACACCCAGGTGGGCGAGCAGGGCCACAGCCTCTCCGGCGGGCAGCGGCAGCGCCTCGCACTGGCCAGAGCTGTCGTCGGACAGCCGGAGTTCCTCGTCCTGGACGACCCGCTGTCGGCCCTGGACGTGCACACCGAGGCCGCCGTGGAGGCCGCCCTGCGGCGGGTCCTCGCGGACACCACCGCCCTGATCGTGGCGCACCGCCCGTCCACCGTGCTGCTCGCCGACCGGGTCGCGCTGCTGTCCGGTGGCCGGATCACCGCGGTCGGCACCCACCAGGAACTGCTGCGTACGAACGCCGAGTACGCGCACTTGATGTCCGGCGAACAGTCAGGGGAACAGCCGGGCGACACGTCAGGCGACCGGTCAGGCGGCCAGTCAGCCGAACAGGAGGGCGCACGATGACGGCGGCCACCACCGCACCGGCCGACGGGACTCCCGGCGACGAGAAACCCGACGGCGGGACACCCGGCGCTCGGCCCCCGGCCACCGGCGACCCCTTCGACCGGGACGTCCTGCCCACGCCTCCGGGCGCCACCGCCGCACTGCTGCGCTCCCTGCTCGCGCCCATGAAGGCCCGCGTCACGGTCACCACGCTCCTGCTGCTGCTCCAGCAGGCGGTCGTGCAGGCGGGCCCGCTGCTCGTGGCGTACGCCATCGACCGTGCCGTGCCGGCGTTCCGGGCACAGGACCACGGGCCGCTGATCGCGGTGGCCGTCGGCTATCTGGCGTGCGCACTGGCCGCGGGCGGGCTCCAGTTCGCGTTCGTCGCCGCCGCGGCCCGCGTCAGCCAGGACGTGCTGCTGGACCTGCGCGGCCGGATCTTCCGCCACGCGCAGGCGCTGAGCGTCGACTTCCACGAGCGCTACACCTCGGGCCGGCTCATCTCCCGCTCCACGACGGACGTGGAGTCGCTGCGTGAGCTGCTGGACGAGGGCCTTCAGGAGCTCGTGACGGTCGTCCTGTCCTTCGTCTACATCTCGGTGATGCTGCTCTGGCTCGACCTGGGCCTCGGCGGTGTGGCGGTGGCGTCCCTGGTGCCGCTCTACGCGCTCGTGCGGTGGTATCAGCGGCGGGCCGGCCGGGTGTACCGGGCACGGTCGACGGCGATCGCGGCCGTCATCGTCAAGTTCGTGGAGACCATGAACGGCATCCGGCCGGTGCGCGCCTTCCGCCGCGAGGCCGTCAACGACGCGGACTTCGGCGCGCTCAACGAGCGGCACGAGCGGACCAACGGCGACGCGCTGCTGGAGATGGCCCGCTACGTCACCGGTTCCCGGCTGGTCGCCAACACGGCGGTCGCGTCGATCGTGCTGTGGGGCGCCTACCGGGTCGCGGACGGCACGCTGGCCCTCGGTGTGCTGGCGGCGGCCGTGCTGTACCTGCGGCGGCTGTACGACCCCATCGACCGGCTCGGGATGTTCCTCAACTCCTACCAGTCGGCGGCGGCCTCGCTGGAGAAGATCGCCGGGCTGCTCGCCCAGACCCCGTCGGTCCCCGAGCCGGCCACCCCCCGGCAGCTCCCGCCGCTCGAGAGCGAACACCCGGGCCGCGAAGTGGTCTTCGACGGCGTCCGCTTCGGCTACCGCACCGGCGGCGAAGTGCTGCCCCGTTTCGACCTGACGATCCCGGCCGGGCAGACGGTCGCGGTCGTCGGTTCCACGGGCGCCGGCAAGTCGACGCTGGCCAAGCTGCTGGCCCGGTTCTACGACCCCTCCGAAGGCCGGGTGCTGCTGGACGGCGTCGACCTGCGCGACCTCGCCGTGCCCGAACTGCGGCGCGGGGTGGTCATGGTGACGCAGGAGGCGTTCCTGTTCTCCGGCACGGTCGCCGAGAACATCGCGATCGGCCGCCCCGACGCCACGCGCGAGGAGATCGAGCGGGCGGCGAAGGAGATCGGCGCGCACGACTTCATCGGCTCCCTGCCCGACGGCTACGACACCGACGTACGCAAGCGGGGCGGCCGCATCTCGGCCGGTCAGCGTCAACTGGTCGCGTTCGCAAGGGCCTTGCTGGCGGATCCGGCGGTGCTGATCCTCGACGAGGCGACCAGCTCGCTGGACGTCCCGGGCGAGCGCGCGGTGCAGCGGGCGATGGCGACGGTGCTGAAGGGCCGTACGGCCGTGGTCATCGCGCACCGGCTGTCGACCGTCGAGATCGCGGACCGGGTCCTGGTGATGGAACACGGAAAGATCGTCGAGGACGGCGAACCGGCCGGACTGGTCGCCGGCACGGGCAGGTTCGCGGATCTGCACCGGGCCTGGCGGGACAGTTTGGCGTAGAGGCCTTTTGATGGAATCTTCGCGGCGTCGCGACGCCCATTACCTGTGGTGACTGGTCACGCGGCAGCCCTGGCAGTGTGCGGCCGGCCGGGGCGTGTCGGTGCCGATGACGCGGAAGCCCTCATGCCGGAACTTCCGGCGCCAGGCAGGCTCACCGAACCCGGACGTGAAGCGGGCGTTCTTGGCCTGGGCGAAGTCTTTGAGGGCCTGCTGCTGCACGTCCGCGTTCCCCGCGCGAAGCCACTCGTTCTCGCGCCGGGCCTCGGTGAGCTGACGGCACTGCTCCGCGAAACCGGGAGCGGAATTTCTTCCGGGCTTCCAGTGCGCGTGCTGCACCTGCTCGAGATCGACCTCAACGCCGCCTCGGCAGACGTCGAATCGCTGGTCGGCGATCCGGCTCCACGCCCCGTTGCGCGGGCGCAGACATTCACACCGCCCCTGAAGGACCGGCCACCGCGCCAGAAAACCAGAGGGTGCGGGAGCTGCCGAGGGCCTGGACACCCGCCTGGGCCAGGGCGGTTGCCGCACCGACGGCTCGCAGGCCCAGCAACTGGCCCTGGCCCGGGTGGTGCTGGCGGACCCGCACACGCTGATCCTCGACGAGGCGACCGCGCTGCTCGACCCGACGGCGGCCCGGCGCACCGAGCGCGCCCTGGCCGCCGTGCTCGAAGGGCGCGCGGTCATCGCCGTCGCGCACCGGCTGCACACCGCGCACGACGCGGACCGGGGGGCCGTGATGGAGGACGGCCGGCTGACCGAACTCGGCACGCACGACGAGCTGGTGGCGGCAGGCGGGGCCTACGCAGCGCTGTGGCACTCCTGGCACGGGGACCTGCCCGACACCCGTGAACCGTCCGCATAGCGAACATGAACTTCCGGTCAACGAACCGTTTCCGGCCATAGTGTTGACGCGCCCCTGACAGAAAGCGCACTCGCCTGCCACGCTTCCCACGACTGCTCCACGGCAACCCCACGGCAACACCTCCACCTCCCCAGGCCGGGCGACCCCCGGTCCCGCAGAAGGAGCCAGTGTTGAGAAGCAGTTCCTCGCGAAGAAGCAGCTCCCACAGACGCACTCCCCACACCCCCCGCCGCACCGCGGCGGTGGCCCTCGTCGGCGTCGCCGCGCTGATCGCCGCCGCCGTGCAGAGCGGCACCGCCACCGCAGCCCCGGAGAAGGCACCGCAGGCCGCGAGCAAGGCGAACCCCGGCTCGGAGTCGGTCAGGCTCACCCCCGCCCAGCGCGCCGCCCTGATCCGCGAGGCCGACGCGGACAAGGCCGCAACGGCGAAGGACCTCGGCCTCGGAGCCAAGGAGAAGCTGGTCGTCCGCGACGTCCTCAAGGACCGCGACGGCACCCTGCACACGCGCTACGAGCGCACCTACGACGGCCTGCCGGTCCTCGGTGGCGACCTGGTCGTTCAGAGCACGAAGGCGGATGCCACCGCGTCCGTCGTGAAGGCCACCCGCGCCGCCATCGCGCCGGCCACGACGAAGGCCGCGGTGTCCGCCGCGAAGGCCCGGCAGCAGGCCCTGGCCGCGGGGAAGGCCGAGGACGCCAAGAGCCCGGCCGTCAACCGCGAGCCCCGCAAAGTGATCTGGGCCGGGAACGGCAAGCCGGTCGTGGCGTACGAGACGGTCGTCGGCGGCTTCCAGCACGACGGCACCCCGCAGGAACTGCACGTCGTCACCGACGCCACCACCGGCGAGAAGCTGTACGCGTGGGAGGCCATCGAGAACGGCACCGGCAACACGGTGTACTCCGGCACCGTCGACCTCACCACCACCCAGTCCGGGTCGACGTACAACCTCACCGACGGCGCCCGCGGCAACCACAAGACGTACAACCTCAACCGCGGCACCTCCGGCACCGGCACCCTCTTCTCCGGCCCGGACGACGTCTGGGGCAACGGCAGCCCCTCCAACCTGGAGTCGGCCGCCGCCGACGCGCACTACGGCGCCGCGCTGACGTGGGACTACTACAAGAACGTGCACGGCCGCAGCGGCATCCGCGGCGACGGAGTGGGCGCGTACTCCCGCGTCCACTACGGCAACAACTACGTCAACGCGTTCTGGTCGGACAGCTGCTTCTGCATGACGTACGGCGACGGCTCGGGCAACGCGAACCCGCTCACCTCGATCGACGTGGCCGCGCACGAGATGACCCACGGTCTCACCTCCAACACCGCGGGCCTCAACTACAGCGGAGAGTCCGGCGGTCTGAACGAGGCGACCAGCGACATCTTCGGCGCGACCGTCGAGTTCTTCGCCAAGAACTCCTCCGACGTCGGTGACTACCTCATCGGCGAGGAGATCGACATCAACGGCGACGGCACCCCGTTGCGCTACATGGACAAGCCCAGCAAGGACGGCTCGTCCAAGGACGCCTGGTACTCGGGCATCGGCTCGATCGACGTGCACTACTCCTCGGGCCCCGCGAACCACTTCTTCTACCTGCTGAGCGAGGGCAGCGGCACCAAGACCATCAACGGTGTCACCTACGACTCGCCCACCTCGGACGGCCTTCCGGTCACCGGCATCGGCCGGGACAAGGCGGAGAAGATCTGGTTCCGCGCGCTGACCACGAAGTTCACCTCGACCACCAACTACGCGGGCGCCCGTACCGGCACCCTCGCGGCGACCGGTGAGCTCTACGGCACCGACAGCGCCGAGTACAAGGCGGTCCAGGACGCGTGGGCGGGCGTGAACGTCGGCACCCGCTCGGGCGGCGGAGGCGGCGGCGGTACGTCCTTCGAGAACACCGCCGACGTGGCGATCCCGGACCGGGGCGCGGCGGTCACGTCGCCGGTCACCGTCTCCGGCCGGACGGGCAACGCGCCGTCCAACCTCCAGGTCGCGGTGGACATCGTCCACACCTACATCGGTGACCTCAAGGTGGAGCTGGTCGCCCCCGACGGCACGGCGTACACGCTGAAGGGCTACGGCACCGGCGGCAGCGCGGACAACATCGCCACCACCTACACGGTGAACGCCTCCTCCGAGGCCGCCAACGGCGTCTGGCAGCTGCGGGTCCAGGACAACGCGGCCCGCGACACCGGATACATCAACAGCTGGAAGCTCACCTTCCCGTAGGCCCGTTCGCGGTCTGCCCAGGACAGGGCGCCGCCCCGGTGGGTTCGACTCCCCCGGGACGGCGCCCGCTTCATGCGTCCGGTCACGTGGCCGGGCGTCCACCTCGTCGTCGATTTCCGGCCAACATCACGCGCAGTCCTGACATGTACGCGCCTCAAGTGCCACTCTTCCCCCACCCGCCGCACAGCACCACAGCACTTCCCCCACACCGAGGAGCTTGTGTGTCCACCTCTCTCTACGCGCGTCACAAGCGCACCACGCTCGCCATCGCCACCGCCGTCGCGGCCGGCGCCCTGCTCACCACCGGTCTGACCTCCGGCAGCAGCGCCGCGGCCGACGCCTCCTCCAAGCCGACTCTCGCGGCCGCTCCCGTCCTGCTCTCCGCGCCCGCCCGCACCGCCCTGATCAAGGAGCAGCAGGCGGACGCCGCCGGGACCGCCGACGAAATAGGCCTCGGCGAACAGGAGAAGCTGGTCGTCAGGGACGTCGTGAAGGACGCCGACGGCACGGTCCACACCCGCTACGAGCGCACCTACGCGGGCCTGCCGGTCCTCGGTGGCGACCTCGTGGTGCACGAGTCGAAGTCCGGCGTGACCAAGGGCGTCACCAGAGCGACGAAGGCGAAGCTCGAGGTCGACTCGCTCAAGCCCGCCGTCACCGCCGCCAAGGCGGAGAAGCAGGCCGTGACCCTCGCCAAGGCGGCCGGCTCGGAGAAGACCGAGGCGAACTCCACGCCCCGCAAGGTGATCTGGGCGGCCGACGGCAAGCCCACCCTCGCCTACGAGACGGTCGTCGGCGGCCTCCAGGAGGACGGCACCCCGAACGAGCTGCACGTCGTCACCGACGCCGCCACCGGCAAGAAGCTCTACGAGTACCAGGGCATCGAGACCGGCACGGGCAACACCACCTACAGCGGCAAGGTCACCATCGGCACCACCAAGTCCGGGTCCTCGTACAACCTCACGGACGGCACGCGCGGCGGCCACAAGACGTACAACCTCAACCGCGGCACCTCCGGCACCGGCACCCTCTTCTCCGGCTCCGACGACGTCTGGGGCGACGGCAACCCGTCCAACCTGGAGACCGCCGCCGCCGACGCGCACTACGGCGCCCAGGTGACCTGGGACTTCTACAAGAGCGCCTTCGGCCGCAGCGGCATCCGCAACGACGGCAAGGCGGCCTACTCGCGCGTCCACTACGGCAACAACTACGTCAACGCCTTCTGGTCGGACAGCTGCTTCTGCATGACCTACGGCGACGGCTCGGGCAACACCCACCCGTTGACCTCGCTCGACGTGGCCGCCCACGAGATGAGCCACGGCCTGACCTCGGCCACGGCACGCCTCAACTACAGCGGCGAGTCCGGCGGCCTGAACGAGGCGACCAGCGACATCTTCGGCGCGGGCGCGGAGTTCTTCGCGGGCAACGCCTCCGACGTCGGTGACTACCTCATCGGCGAGGAGATCGACATCCGCGGCGACGGCTCCCCGCTGCGCTACATGGACAAGCCCAGCAAGGACGGCGACTCGGCCGACGCCTGGTCGGCCGGCCTCGGCAGCCTGGACGTGCACTACTCCTCCGGCCCCGCCAACCACTTCTTCTACCTGCTGTCCGAGGGCAGCGGTTCGAAGACCATCAACGGCGTGACCTACAACTCGCCGACGTCCAACGGCTCCACGGTCACCGGCATCGGCCGCACCAAGGCGCTGCAGATCTGGTACAAGGCGCTGACGACGTACATGACGTCGACGACCAAGTACGCGCAGGCCCGCACGGCCACCCTGAACGCTGCCTCGGCGCTGTACGGCGCGTCCAGCACGGAGTACAAGGCGGTCGCGGCCGCCTGGTCCGCCGTCAACGTCGGCTGACCGAAGCACGGCCGAGGGCGGTACCCGGACCGAAGGCAGACCCGGGTGCCGCCCTACTCTTGGTGACCATGTCTTCGGAGGACTTCACCTACGCCGATGTCGGCGCCACCCGCGACGAGGGTTTCTGCCCGCCGGGCTTCCATCCCATGAACGTGCGCACCCGCCTCGGCGAGGGCGAGGAGGTCTTCCGCCGGGCCTCGGAGGCGGTGCTCACCTGGGAGATGCACCGGGCCATGGGCGTCGGCATCGACGCCGGCGCGGACCGGGCCGCCCCCGGCGTCGACGTCACCGTCACCCTCGCCGGCATGATCAAGGCCCCCTGCCGTGTGGTGTGGACGGTCGAGGAACCCCGCCGCGTCGGCTGGGCCTACGGCACGCTGCCCGGCCACCCCGAGTGCGGCGAGGAGTCCTTCGTGGTCGACCGCACGGGCGACGGCACGGTCTGGCTGACCGTGAACGCCTTCAGCCGCGCGGCCAAGTGGTACGCAAAGGCGGGCGGGCTGGCGACCAGGGGCTTCCAGCACGCGTATGCGCGGCGGTGCGGCAATGTCCTACGGAACCTGGCAACGCAGGGTGGTGCAGACGCTTAGGGGCGCGGGGAACTGCGCGACCAGCCACAACGCACCTTCAGACGGCCACGAACACTGCCACCCCCGACGCTCACCGCATAAGCAACCCCGCAGCCTCCACCAACTCCTCGCTCGGCCCGGCCACCAGCCCCAACTCCGCGCTCGAAGCCAACAGCCGATGCGCGGGAAGGATCCGCACCGTATACCCAAAAGGCCCGGTGCGATCCAGAGACAAGGGCCCCTCATAAACCCAGCGCCCGTCCTGCTCGGGGGACCCGACCGGCTTCAACGGAACGACCGCCGCGTCGGCGATGTGGTCCTCCTCGTCCACCCGCCCCGAAACGGCCTGCACCTCCACGTCGTCCGGCCCGAGCTCACCGAGACCGACCCGCACGCGAAGCCCCAGCGTCGTACCCAGTTCCGCCAGCGCCGCCGACGCCGACGTCTCCACATGGTCGACGGTGACCCCCGGCCACGCCGCCCGCACCCTGGTCTTCCACTCGGCGAGATCGCGCGCCGCGTCCGGGCCCATGGACCGGTGGGAGAGCGCAGCGGGCGCGTAGAGCCGCTCCACGTACTCGCGGACCATCCGCCCGGCCAGCACCTTCGGCCCGAGCAGGCTCAGGGTCTGGCGGACCATCTCGATCCAGCGGTCCGGCAGCCCGCTCTGGCCGCCCCGCTCGTAGAAGCGCGGCGTCACCCGCTGCTCCAGCAGGTCGTACAGCGCCGCGGCCTCTATGTCGTCGCGGTGGTCGGGGTCGGTCCCCACACCGTCGGCCGTGGGGATGGCCCAGCCGAAGTCGGGCTGGAACCACTCGTCCCACCAGCCGTCCAGGACGGACAGATTCAGACAGCCGTTGAGGGCGGCCTTCATCCCGGACGTGCCGCAGGCCTCCAGTGGGCGAAGAGGGTTGTTGAGCCAGATGTCGCACCCCGGGTACAGCTTCTGCGCCATCCCCATGCCGTAGTCCGGCAGGAACACGATGCGGTGCCGTACCCGCGGATCGTCCGTGAACCGCACCAGCTCCTGCACCAGCCGCTTCCCGCCGTCGTCCGCGGGGTGTGCCTTGCCCGCCACCACGATCTGGACCGGCCGCTCGGGATGCAGCAGCAGGTCCATCAGCCGGTCGCGGTCGCGCAGCATCAGCGTCAGGCGCTTGTACGACGGGACGCGCCGCGCGAAGCCGATGGTGAGGACGTCCGGGTCGAGCACGCCGTCGATCCAGCCCAGCTCGGCCGTGCCGGCGCCGCGCTGCCGCCAGGAGGCCCGCAGCCGCTCCCGCACCTCCGTCACGAGCTGCTCGCGCAGGCCCCGCCGCAGTTCCCAGATCTCCTGGTCGGGGATGTCCGCCACCGCGTCCCAGCGGTCCGAGCCGCCGACGGTCAGCGCGTCCTCGGCACGGTGGACGCCGATCTGCCGGGCGCCGAGCCGGAACACCTCGGGGGCGACCCAGGTGGGTGCGTGCACCCCGTTGGTCACGGAGGTGATCGGCACCTCGTCGGCGTCGAACCCGGGCCACAGGCCGGAGAACATCTCGCGGCTGACGTTGCCGTGCAGCAGGGAGACGCCGTTGGCGCGCTGGGCGAGGCGCAGGCCCATCACGGCCATGTTGAACAGGTTGGGCTCCCCGCCGGGGTAGGTCTCCATGCCGAGCTTGAGGACGCGCCCGACGTCGATGCGGGGCAGCTCGGCTTCGGGGCCGAAGTGGCGGGCGACCAGCTCGCGGTCGAAGCGGTCGATGCCGGCCGGGACGGGGGTGTGGGTGGTGAAGACGGTCCCGGCGCGGACCGCCTCCAGCGCCGAGTCGAAGTCCAGGCCCTCGGCGCAGAGCTCGGCGATCCGCTCCAGGCCGAGGAACCCGGCATGCCCCTCGTTCGTGTGGAAGACCTCCGGCGCGGGGTGCCCGGTGAGCCGGCAGTACGTGCGCACCGCCCGGACGCCTCCTATGCCGAGGAGCATCTCCTGGAGCAGCCGGTGCTCGCTGCCGCCGCCGTAGAGCCGGTCGGTCACGCCGCGCTCGCCGAGGTCGTTCTCCTCGACGTCGGAGTCCAGCATCAGCAGCGGGACCCGGCCGACCTGCGCCAGCCAGATCCGGGCGTGCAGCTGCCTGCCGCCGGGCAGGGCGAGGGCGACCTGGGCGGGGGTGCCGTCGGGCTCCTCCAGGAGGGCCACGGGCAGCTCGTGGGGGTCGAGGACGGGGTAGTGCTCCTGCTGCCAGCCGTCCCGGGACAGGGTCTGGCGGAAGTAGCCGTGCCGGTAGAGCAGGCCGACGCCGATCAGCGGGACACCGAGGTCGCTGGCGGCCTTCAGATGGTCGCCGGCCAGGATGCCGAGGCCGCCGGAGTACTGGGGCAGGGCGGCCGTGATGCCGAACTCGGGTGAGAAGTAGGCGATCGCGGCGGGCAGTTCGTCGGGCTGGGCCTGGTACCAGCGGTCGCCGGTCATGTAGTCGTTGAGATCGCCCGCGACCGCGGCGAGGCGGCGCAGGAAGCGGCGGTCCTGGGCCAGCTCCGCGAGCCGCGCGGGCGGCACGCTGCCCAGCAGCCGGACCGGGTCGCCGCCCGAGGCGGCCCAGCGCTCGGGGTCGACGGACTGGAACAGGTCACGGGTCTCCGCGTGCCACGACCAGCGCAGGTTGCGGGCCAGATCACTGAGCGGCCGGAGGGGTTCGGGGAGAACGGGTCGGACGGTGAATCGACGGATCGCCTTCACGGGTTCCACCTCGGCGCGTTCGCAGGATGACGCAGGGTTCTGACACAGGGCTTCATCGACGTCACCTACGACAGTACCGGCGTCGGTGCCGCCTCCGGTGAAGCTCCGGCACCCAATCCCCGATCGTCCGGAACCGGCCCATCCGCGGATATGGCCGATTCCGCCCCCATAGGCGTCCTTGTGGCGCTTCACCCGCCACGAGAGGCTGCCCCTGGCGTACCGGGCCCGCGCCCGCCGTACGCGGCGCCGCGCGGCAGCCGTACGCCGAGTCGAGGAGGGGAACTCGGACCATGGCACGGACGCGCACACGGCGTCTGCGCTGGACGGGGGGCTTGGCGGCGGCGATCTGTGCCGCGGCTTTTTCGGCCACCACCCTGCCCGCGCACGCCGTACCGGAGGGGCGGATACTCGGCGCCGGAGAACCCGGCTCCGTGCACGGAAGTTACCTGGTGACACTGAAGGAGGGCATACGGGCTCCGTCGGCGGCCGGACGGGCCCTCGCCGAGAAGTACGGGGTGCACATCAGCCACACCTACGGCACGGTCCTGAACGGCTACGCGATCAGGACCGACGCGAGACGGGCCGGGCGGCTCGCCGCCGACCCCCGGGTCGCCTCGGTCGTCCAGGACACCCGCGTGCGGCTGGAGCGCACACAGGCCGAGCCGCCCTCCTGGGGCCTGGACCGCGTCGACCAGCCGGCTCTACCGCTGGACCGGAGCTACACCTCTCCCGAGTCGGCCGGCTCCGGGGTGAGCGTGTACGTGATCGACACCGGCGTCCGGACCACGCACCGGGACTTCGGCGGCCGGGCGAGCCACGGCTGGGACTTCGTCGGGAACGACAAGGTCGCGTCGGACGCCAACGGCCACGGCACACACATCGCCGGCACGGTCGCCGGGAGGGCCCACGGTGTCGCCAAGCAGGCCCGTGTCGTCTCCGTGCGCGTCCTCGACGCGGCGGGGGCGGGCACCACGGCCCGGGTGATCGCCGGGATCGACTGGGTGACCCGGCACGCGAAGAAACCCGCCGTCGCCAACCTCAGTCTGGGCGGCCCGCGCAACGAGCGGCTGGACGCCGCCGTCCGCGCCTCCATCGCCTCCGGCGTCACCTACACGGTCGCCGCGGGCAACGACGGCAGGCCGGCCGGCCTGTACTCCCCGGCGAGCGTCAAGCAGGCGCTCACGGTCGGCGCGACCGACCGGAGGGATGCGAAACCGGCCTTCTCCAATCACGGTCCGGCCCTCGATCTGTTCGCCCCGGGCGTGGGCATCACCTCGTCGTCAGCCGCGAGCGACACCGCACGGGTCACCTTCTCGGGTACTTCGATGGCGGCACCGCACGCCGCGGGCGCGGCCGCGCTGTATCTGGCCGATCATCCGAAGGCGGCTCCGGCCCAGGTCACGAGGGCTCTGACCGCGGGAGCGGCGACCGGGAAGATCTCCGGCCGGGGTCCCGGCTCGCCGGACAAGTTACTGCGGGTGCCGCAGGGCTAGGGCGAAGGAGCAGCCACGCGCAGGGGCCGGCCTCGTCCGTCGCGGACGAGGCCGGTCTTGTGTGTCGACATACGCGTGAGTAGTTAACAAAGTGCCGGATTGCCCACCCGAATAGGGTGGGAAGGCTCCTCCGGGTACCCCTCTCAGGAGCACCATGCAGGACCCACCTCCCCACAGACATCCGCCCACCCACGTTGACGCGGACAGGAGCGGTCATGCCCGCCAAGCACCATTCGTCACCACCCCCCACCCGTCGCACCGGGGCGCGCGCGCCCAGCGGCGAGTCCCGTTCAGTGCGCCCGGCCGACGCCGGTCCGCAGGTCCCACAGCCACCCCCCGTGGGCGACGCGACCGCCGTCGGGCGCATACCCGTGCTCGATGTCCGCCCGGTCGTCCAGCGCGGACGCCGGCCGGCCAAGGCCGTGACCGGCGAGACCTTCGAGATCTCGGCGACCGTGTTCCGGGAGGGGCACGACGCGGTCGCCGCCAATGTCGTCCTGAAGGATCCCGAGGGCCGCCCCGGCCCATGGACGCCGATGCGTGAGCTGGCTCCGGGCACGGACCGGTGGGGCGCCGAGGTCACCGCCGGGGAGCCCGGCCTGTGGTCGTTCACGGTGGAGGCGTGGGGCGACCCCGTCAGCACCTGGCGCCATCACGCGCAGATCAAGATTCCGGCGGGCATGGACACGGACGTCGTCCTGGAGGAGGGCGCGCGCCTGTACGAGAGGGCTGCCGCCGGTGCGCCCGAGGAGGGGGGCCGCCGGGGCGTCATCCTCGCGGCCGTCGCCGCCCTGCGGGACGAGGACCGCCCGGCGGCGGCGCGGCTGGCTGCGGCGCTGACGCCGGAGGTGGACGAGGTCCTGGCCCGCCACCCGCTGCGGGACCTGGTCACCACCTCGGAGCCGCTGCCCCTGCTCGTCGAGCGCGAGCGGGCCCTGTACGGCTCCGTGGTACGAGTTCCT
>KE354181.1 GCA_000415505.1 Streptomyces afghaniensis 772 | reverse complement strand
GACGGCGAGAGGGACCGGGACGGGGCCGACGTGGGACCGACAGTGGCGCTTCCCTGCGGCGGAGCCGAGGGGACACCGCCGGGCCGGACACCCCGCCCCCCGGGACCGCCGGGCCCACCGGAGCCACCCCCGGGCCCCGCACCCGCGAACGGCAGCAACTGCGACGGCGTGAGCGAGGTGCCCCGGCCAAGGCCGCGCCGAACACTGTCGCCTATCCGAGGCGGACGGCCCCAGGAGGAGGCCGATCCGGCGCAGCAGCCGGGCCCGGCGTCCGGAATTGGCAATGAACACGGGACCTTCGGCGGACTCGTTGCCGCGTTTGCGGCGGCGACCGCGGGTGACGCGGCTTTCGATGGCCGACTCGGAATGTATTCCCCGGACACCAGGAGGCGTTCATGTGCCCTAAACTCGGGTTTTCATGTGAGAGAACCACGAGAAACGACTCAGCCTGTCCTTTCTCCGAGAGTTCTCGCGTTTGTCTGCGGAACTCGCCCTGGGCACCAGAATTGATGTGAGACGTTTGCGGCCGGGAAACGTATGGGGTCTTGAACCGCGGACAGCGACATCAGGAGAACGGGAGCGTGCGCCATGAGGAGTTACCGGAAACCGGCGGCGGTCGGGCTGGGCGGCCTGCTCGCCCTGGTCACCACGGGGTGCTCCGAACAGGCCGAACCGGTCGACCGAGCACGCCCGGCGCCCTCGGCGACAGCCGCTCCCAGCACCTCGTCCCCTGCCGGGACCGGCACCGCGTACGCCCCGTACGTCAGCGCCACCGATGCCGCCGGCACGGACTCGGCCGGCTCCCCGACGACGTACAACCTGGCCTTCGTCCTGGCCGACGGCGACGACTGCACCCCGCGCTGGGACGGCAGCCACGCGATCGGCGACCCGGCGGTGAAGTCCCGTATCGCGCGACTGGTGAAGAACGGCGCCCAGGTCCGGGTCTCCTTCGGCGGCGCCTCCGGCAAGGAACTCGCGGCGGTGTGCGACAGCGCGACGGAACTGGCGGCGGCGTACGGCACAGCCCTCGACGCGGCCGGTGCCACCCGGGCCGACTTCGACGTCGAGGGCGACGAGCTGGCCGACTCCGCCTCCGTCGACCTGCGCTCGAAGGCGATCGCGCTGCTCCAGAAGGAACGTACGGATCTGGAGGTCTCCTTCACGCTCCCGGTCATGCCCTCGGGCCTGGGCAAGGACAGCCTGGCGCTGCTCGGCTCCGCCAACGACAACGGCGTCCAGGTCGCCACGGTCAACCTGATGACGATGAACTACGGCACCTCGTACGACGGCGACATGGGCGGCTACGCGCTCACGGCCGCCAAGGCCGCGCACACCCAGCTGAAGGAGGTCTTCGGCACCTCGGACGCGGCCGCCTGGCGGGGCATGGCGCTCACCTCGATGATCGGCGTCAACGACGTCAAGGGCGAGACCTTCACGCTCGCCGACGCGGCCGAGGTCCGGGCCTTCGCCGAGGAGAAGGGCATCGGGTGGGTGTCGATGTGGTCGGCCGCACGGGACCGGCAGTGCGCGGACGGCTCCGCCTCGGACCGGCCCGCGACCGATTGCAGTGGGGTGAAGCAGCGTTCGGGGGCGTTCGGGGAGGCGTTCGCGGGCTGACGGATCACCTGTGCGGACTGACGGATCAAGCGGACTGACGGATCAAGGGACGCTGATCAGCGCCGCCGGTGCACGAGCCGCCCCGCGCACACCGTCACGACGCACTCCCCCGCGTCGTCGAAGACGGCGAGGTCGGCGCGGCCGGTCGGGACGATCGCGGTGCCGCGCGCACGCGGCAGGACGACGACGTCGTTGCGCTCGGCGGCGGATCGGAGTTCCGGCGAGTCGACGTGCTCCTCCAGGACCGCGACCGCGCCGAGCTTCAGCACCTCGTGGACGCGTTCGCGCGGGCTCGGGGCGTCCGGGAGCGGGCCCTCGTGGACCCGGGCAGGACCGAGGGTCCCGGGCCACCTGCGGACCCGGGCCCGGGGGAACGCCTCGCGTACGTCGTCGAGCTTTCCGACGGCACCGATCCGGTCCCGTCCGACGGCCACGGCACCGCCCTTGACGGGCTCGGAGTCCCAGGTGACGCGGACGGCGTCGGCCGTGTGAATGGTTTCCAACTACCTCTCCACGGCCGCTCAGTTGGAGGCGAGCAGCTTCAGCTCGGGGTGAGCCGTGCCGCCGTCGATCGCCGTGGACGAGATGTGCGAGACCACGCGGTCGTCGACGGGGTCGTTCGCCGGGTCGTCATGCACGACGAGGTGCTCGTACGTGGTCGACCGCTGCGCGGGCACCCGCCCGGCCTTGCGGATCAGGTCGATGATCTCCATCCGGTTGGACCGGTGCTTGGCGCCCGCGGAGGAGACGACGTTCTCCTCCAGCATGATCGAGCCGAGGTCGTCGGCGCCGTAGTGCAGGGAGAGCTGCCCGACCTCCTTGCCCGTGGTCAGCCACGAGCCCTGGATGTGGGCGATGTTGTCCATGAACAGCCGGGCGATCGCGATCATCCGCAGGTACTCGAAGAGGGTCGCCTGCGTCCGGCCCTTCAGGTGGTTGTTCTCGGGCTGGTAGGTGTACGGGATGAAGGCGCGGAAGCCGCCCGTGCGGTCCTGGACGTCCCGGATCATCCGCAGGTGCTCGATGCGCTCGGCGTTGGTCTCGCCGGTGCCCATGAGCATGGTGGACGTGGACTCCACGCCCAGGCCGTGCGCGATCTCCATGATCTCCAGCCAGCGCTCGCCGGACTCCTTCAGCGGGGCGATGGCCTTGCGGGGCCGCTCGGGCAGCAGCTCGGCACCGGCACCGGCGAAGGAGTCGAGCCCGGCGGCGTGGATGCGCCGGATGGCCTCCTCGACCGACACCTTGGAGATGCGGGCCATGTGCTCGACCTCGGAGGCCCCCAGGCTGTGGATGACCAGCTGGGGGAACTCCTTCTTGATCGCCGCGAAGTGCTTCTCGTAGTACTCGACGCCGTAGTCCGGGTGGTGTCCGCCCTGGAACATGATCTGGGTGCCGCCCAGCTCGACCGTCTCGGCGCACCGGCGCAGGATGTCGTCCAGGTCGCGCGTCCAGCCCTTGGCGGTGTCCTTGGGGGCGGCGTAGAAGGCGCAGAACTTGCACGCCGTGACGCACACGTTCGTGTAGTTGATGTTGCGCTCGATGATGTACGTCGCGATGTGCTCGGTGCCGGCGTACCTGCGGCGGCGTACGGCGTCGGCCGCGGCGCCCAGCGCGTGCAGCGGGGCGTCCCGGTACAGCGCGAGCGCCTCGTCGGGGGTGATCCGCCCACCGGCGGCTGCACGGTCGAGGATGGGCTGAAGGTCGGCCTTCTCGGTCACCGGGCGTCCCTTTCGTAAGGGTTGTGGACGGACCAGCCCAGCGTACGCCAGCCGTTCGGGCCGCTGGACGTCAGGCCGCGTAGGCCCCGGCCAGGAGTCCGAGGAAGGCGCCGGAGATCAGGAACGGCCCGAAGGGGATGGCCGTCTTGCGCCCGGCCCGCCGCGCGACCACGAGGGCACCGCCGTACAGCGCGCCCAGCAGGAACCCGGCGAAGGTGCCGAGCATCACCGTCGGCCAGCCGTACCAGCCGAGCACCGCCCCCGCGCCCAGGGCGAGCTTGACGTCGCCGAAGCCCATCCCCGCGGGGTTGATGAGGAACAGCACGAAGTAGCCGCCGCCCAGCGCGAGCGAGCCGAGCAGGGCGGTCGTCCACTCCCCCGCGTGCTCGGGCACGAGCGCGGTGAGGCCGAGCAGTACGAGCGCGGCCGCGGCAAAAGGGAGGGTGAGCGGGTCGGGCAGCCGCCGTACCCGGAAGTCGACGGCCGTCAGCAGCACCCCGACGGGCGCGAGCAGCAGCCAGACGCCGAGCTCGGGCCGGGTGCCGGTGGCGGCGGCGAGGGCGGCACAGACGAGGGCGGTGGCGATCACCAGTGGTGTCGTACGAGGCCCGTATCCGGCCTCGTCGCGCTCTGCGGCCTCCGCGCACTCCGGGCACGCGGCCCGTCCGAGCCAGCCCGTGAGCCGGCCCTTGAGGGCGTGCCCGCCCGGGCACCGCTCCCGCCACGGCTCCCCCGAGGGGGCCGAGAACCGGTAGGCCGCGCGCGGCAGGAACGCGCCCGCCGCCGCGCCCCACAGCGCGGCGGCGATGACCAGGACCCCGGTGTTCATCCCACCGCGGCGATCGCGTCGCGCCACGTCGGCAGCAGCTCGTCGAGCAGTGCCTCGGTACGCGGCGGCAGCCCGCGGGCCCCGCTGCGGCCGATGAGATCGGTGGCGAGCGCGGTCAGCCGGGACGTGTCGCCGGTGGCGTGGGTGGCGCGCAGCAGCTCGTGCCACAGGCGCTCGTCGGCCGGGGCGGTGCGCAGGGCGGCGTTGAGGGCCTCGATGGCCTTCTCGGCGCGGTTCTTCTCCATGTGGAACTCGCACAGCGCGAGCCCGGTGTCCGCGACGAGCAGCGGCAGCTGGGCGTCGACGATCTCGTGGGTGAGCCACCGGTAGCGGCCCTCGGGCCGGTCGGCGAGCAGCGGCCCGCGCACCAGCACGAGCGCGTCGGTGAGCAGTCGCCCGCGCACGGCCCGGCTGCCGACGCCCTTGCCCTGCGTGGCCTCGTGGTAGAGGGACCGCAGTACGTCCAGGTCGGAGACGACGGACTTGGCGAGCGTGAGCCGTCCGGTCGCGTCCCTGCCGAGGCGGGGTGTGCCGTCGGGGTCGGCGCCGAGCCAGTCGCGCAGCCGGTCCAGGAGCGCGCCCCGTACGTCGTCGGTGACGCCGCGCGGCCACAGCGCGGAGGACAGCACGCGCGGGTGCACGCCCTCGCGGTGCAGGAGCAGCAGGGCGAGCGCCTCGTGCAGCAGTGCGCTGCGCTCCCCGTCCGGGGTGTCGAGGCCGATGATCTCGTACGGTCCGACGAGCCGGGCGTAGACGGCCGGCCGGCCCTGCTCGCTGATGTCGACGAGGAACGGCGGGGTGTTCGCGGGCCTGTCGGATTCGCGCTCCGGGTCCGCCTCGACGAACAGCTCGACCACGGCCCGCTGCTGCGCGACCGGCAGCAACTGGGCGTCGAGTTCGAGCCCGAGGAGGGGGGCGAGGAGCTTGCCCTGGCCGGTGATCTCCATCTCCCAGGCGGCGCCCGGCAGGTCGCCGGTCTCGGTGCCGACGAGGTAGCCGATGCCGAGCCGGCTCGCGTCGGAGGCGAGTTCGGCGAGCTTGACGGCGTTCTCGGCGGACGGCTGGGCGGCGAGCAGGACCAGGTGCGGGGCCCAACGGGTGTGCTGGGCGGGCCCGGTGCGCCCGGTGAGGACGGAGTCGTGCCCGGCGGCGCCCAGCGCTCCGCGCCGCTGCCGCGTCTCGGCCTCCATGGTCTCGACGAGCGCCTCGATGTCCTCGAGGTGCCGGATCCGGTTGGGGGCGAGCGGCGTCAGGTCCTCACCGAAGCCGACGAGCGTGATGGTCATGCGGTCGGACCACCCGTTCGTCGCCAACTCGGCGGCGACGGACGCGAAGACGGCGGCCCGGTCGGCCTCCCGGCCGGAGAGGGAGACGATGCCGGGCACGGCCTCCAGGTTGAGCAGCAGCCGCGAGTCGTCCATGGTGCCGAGGCTGACGAGCCCCGGGTAGGGCGCGGCCGTGTCGACGTCCTCGTAGCGCTCGGCGTCCGTGCGGGCCAGCATCCAGAAGGTCTGGTCCTGCCCCTGCTGCCAGGGGGCCGGGGCTTCCCGGCGGGCTGGGCGAGCTGGAGGTGCAGGTCGCCGTTGCTGAGCCAGGCCGCGTACACGACCGGCAGCGCGCGCGACTCCTCGGCGAGGGAGGCGGCGAGACCGCGCAGCGACCGGTCGAGCAACCGCACACCCTCGGGGTCGGCCCCGACGAGCAGCGCGTCCTGCACGTCCTGCGCGTCCCCGCTCGGCGTGGGCGGTTCCATACCGCGCCGCCCGCCGACGGCCCCGAACGCCGACTGCCACAGCGCCTGCCGGCGCCGCCGCCCCAGGGCACCGAGGAGACCGGCGGCGAGGAGGGGAGCGCCGAGGAGGGCTTCGGGCAGACCGAAGGAGCTCTCGGACTCGGCGTCGACGCCGGTGGCCTGCTGGTGGCCGGAGTCGGGGGCGGGGCGCTGCTCGGGCAGGGACACCTGGGATGCGGAGGGGCCGCCACCGGCGTGCTCGTGCCCGCCGCCCTGGGCACCGCTGCCTCCGCCCTGGGCGTGGTCCCCCGTCTGGGCGTAGTCGGCGATCTGCTGCTGCACGTCCGGCGACACGTTGGGAGCCTCGTCCGGCATCTCCACGAGCTCGCCGCCGCGCGCGTCGCCCGGCATCTCCATGATCCATCCAGGCCGGATGAGGCTGGCCTCGGAGAGCTTGGACCCGTCCGGCTGGATGCGGTCCTTGTTGAGCTCGAAGATCTCCTTGTAGCGACGCCCGTCGCCGAGGTGCCGTTCCGCTATCTCCCACAGGGAGTCGTGGTGACGTCCCTCGGGCGGCTGGATCCGGTAGTACTTCGTGTCGCCCTGCTTGGCGGTGCTGCCACCGGCGTCGGCGTGCGAGGCCTGCTCGGCGAGGGCGGACGCGGTGTCGGCGGCCTGCTCCTGCTGCTGGGCGAAGAAGCCCGGGGTCTGCTGGGCCGCGGCGACGGTGGGCTTCTGGTTGGCGTCGTACCCGCTCTGCCCGAGCTGCGACAGCCCGGGCGTGAAGCTGGCCGCGGTGGCGCCGACGAGCAGCAGCGCGGCGACGAGCTGCCGGGCGAGCAACTGACTGGGCCCGGCGCCCGGTACCCGCCCCGGCACACCGACACCGGACAGCGCGGCCTTCATCTCCACGAGCACGCAGGCGGTGAACTGGGCCCACGCGAGCCACACCACGACGGTGAGGATGTTCAGGAACGTCTGAACGGTGATCTCTTGCTGGAGCCAGTCGAGACTCGGCACCCCGTTCGGCAACGGCCACCCGATCTGCGTGGCCAGCGCGCCGGGCACGCCGACGAGGAGAACGGCCAGGGCGACGAAGGCGAGGAACGCCTTGACGAAGTCCCCGAACGACCGCCGCCGCACCCTCACCGGCTGCGGCGTCCGGTTCCTCGGAGTCGTCGTCGGGGCCGTCGTTCCCGTCGTACTTCCCGTCGAGCTTGACGAGCTGGAGGTGCGGCGTCGCGGCATGGCGGGTGTCCTGGGGTCGTGTGTGAGCGCGGTGAGGCGAACTGGTGGCGAGAGGTGTGCTGAGCCTGAGGTGTGCTGAGCCTACAGAGATCTTATGGACTCTTATTGAGGTCGCCGAAGGGCGTGGGGAACGAACGGCCTTGACGTCCGATTTGCCCGGCCGGCCGCAGGCGGTTGACCGTGCGACCGAGGCGCCGGAACGACACCCTTCGCAGCTGCCACGCGGATTCCTCACGCCCTGCACACAATCTGCCATGGCTGCTCGGGGGACATGATCGACCGCTGACAACCCCGTTCCCTGCTGCACATGCCTCGGGGTCGCAGATCGAGGCGTGAGTGAAGGGCGGATGGACCGTCTACGGGTCGGACAAGTACGGCGACGCACATGTCACCACCATGAGGGACAGCAAGGGCGCCCTCGTCGCCCGGCGGCGCCGAGGTCTGGCGGACCGCGCATCGTGGTCATCGGCAAGGCGAAGGAATGCCGGCGATGACGCCCTCCCCGAAACCCTCCGGCGTTCGCACCTGCCACGCCACACTACTCACCTTCCCCACACAATCCCCCATGGCCTCTCAAGGGCCCATTACCCGCCCCTGATAGCTTCGTTCTCTGCCGCACACGCCGAACACCGGGGGAGACGAACCGTGGCACGCCGCGCCCTGACCACCACCGCCGCCACGCTGACCGTGACGGCGGCACTTCTGCTCACTGCTTGCGGTGGGGGTGGCGACAAGTCGTCGGACGACATCAAGGGCGCGGACGCAGGGTCGAGCCCGTCGGCTTCGGCTTCTACGTCCACGCCATCCGGCTCCGAGCGCCCTGACATCACCATTCCGAGCAGCTTCCAGCTGACCTTCGAGAACTGGACGAGCAGCGACCCCGACGAGCAGGCCGTACTGAACGACGGCAAGGAACAGCTCCGGGCCGGCTACGCGGCCATCATCGAGAACAAGCCCGACGGCGGTGAGGCCCTCGCCTTCTACGACACGGAAGCCGGTCTCTCCCAGGATCGTGAGTGGATCAAGTCCTACACAGGCAAGAACGTCACCGTCATCGGCGAGCTTCCTGTCTTCGATCCTCAGGCCACACTCTTCGCGAAGAAGACCAAGGCCCAGCTCAGGTACTGCACGGACGAGAGCAAGGCGCAGACCAAGAACCGCAAGACGGGCGAGGTCGTCGGTAATCCTGCGGGGACTGACCCGCAAGTCGCCTATGTCGTCACGATGCAGAAGAACGAGCAGGGCGTGTGGCAGACCGTGTCCACGAACTCGAAGAGGGGCGGTTGCTCCTGATGACGCGACGCAAGGGGGCCCTGCCCACGATGGTTGCGACGGCTCTTGCGGTCATCCTCTCCACTACATCGGCTCATGCCATCGGCGTGGGAAACGACAAGAAGCCGTCCGGTGGCAACAGCACGGGGAATGCCGGTAGCAACGGCACCCTGTCGGCTTCCGTCTCCAACATCAAGCTCACGTATCCGAGCGGTGGGGGCGGCGATGGCAAGGAGGGAAACCTCGGCACGGTCGATCCCAACTGGAAGCCGCCTGCCTGTTGGTACGAGCCCGCCTTCACTCCTGAGCAGTTGAAGCACTTCGTGGACACGGACAGCGGCGGCGACGTCGGCATCCACGAGTCCTGGTGGGGCAAGGGGCTCTGGACCGACCACTACCGAGACGGCAAGCCGGCGGACAACTTCGACATGCACGCGCCGACGAACAGCACCGCCGACGGCTACAAAAACTACAACCTCGGCAAGGACGGCTACTTCTGGCGCGGTGTAGCCCCCGACCCCAACGACTCGGAGTCCTGGGACTGCGGCCGCATCATGTTCTGGGTGGACGCCGGAGAGGTCCCGGACGACCCGAACACCCCCACCCCGAAGACGCTCGCCGAGTACGCCTACAACAAGGTCAAGGTCCCGGAAACGAAGGTCGACCTGAAGCCGGCGGCCAAGTCCACGGTGAACCTGCCGACCTGGGTGTGGCTGGACAAGGGCACCTTCAAGGAGGTCAAGGTCCGCGCCGAGCTCCCGAACACGGGCCTGTGGGCCGAGACGACGGCCAAGCCGATCGCCCTCCACCTGGAACCGGGTACGGACGATGCCGAGACCTTCCCGGCCTCCGGCGACTGCGAGATCAACGAGGACGGCTCCATCGGCACTCCCTACACCAAGGGCGACGCCGACAAGACCCCGCCCTGCGGCATCCGCTACCTCCGCGCCACCAACGGCACCCCGTACCAACTGTCCGCCAGCGTCACCTGGCAGATCACCTGGCAGGGCTCCGACGGCACCGGCGGCGACCTCCCCGACGGCACCTTCGAGACGACCCAGGACATGAACGTCCAGGAAATTCAGTCGATCAACCGCTGAGGTGCGGTCGTAGGGTCCACAGCGCGCGATGGTGCCCGCGTTGAGAACGAAGCCGCCAGGAGAGTTCATGCCCGCACGCCGCAGCATGCCCCGGCGTGCGGGATCCGCCCCCCTGAATCACCTCACGCTCACAATCGCCGGCCTTCCAAAGGCATCGACTTGACGTGCGGTACGTTCGACATGCCTTCTGAAGCAGGTGTTACGGGGGAACACACGTGTCACACAGGCCGACCGACTGGCACATACTCGACCGGGACGACGACCCGACACCTGGTGACCCCCAACGCATCCGCAAACTCGCCGGCGCCTTGCATGACTTCGCCGACGACGTCGCCGACGCCCTGCGTGATCTGAAGGGCATCGCCAAGGAGGACGAGATCCTCTCCTGGGCGGGCAAGACAGCGGACGTCTTCGCGGAGGAGTTCGCGGACGCGCCCAAGAAGCTGAGGAAGCTGAAAAAGTCGTACGACCTGGCCGGCGATGCCCTCGCATCCTTCTGGCCGGACCTGGAGACTGCCCAGGACAAAGCCGACAAGGCACTGCGTGACGGACGGAAGGCGCGCGCCGAACTCACCGCCGCCCAGACGGCACTGTCCGGTGCCAAAGACTGGGTACGGACGGCGACCGAGAAGGCCGACTCCTACGACCCGTCGAAGAACGTCGGCAAGGACGTCCCCAAGCCGGACGAGGCAGAGGTTCGCCGCGCCACCCGCAACGCGCAGCACGCCAAGGCTCGCCAGGCCTCGGCCGAGCAGGACGTCCAAGCCGCGCAGAACGCCCTCGACGCGGCCAAGAAGCTGGCCGGACAGGCACAGCGGATGCGCGAAGAGGCCGCCCGCCGCACGGTCACGAAACTGCAGGAGGCCTCCGACGCCGGGATCCCCAACCGCCACTGGTGGGAGGAGATCGGCGACTGGGTCTCCGACAACTGGGACGAGATCGTCACGATCTGCAAGTGGGTCGTGACTGTCGTCGGCATCATCGTGATGATCATTGGCGGACCGCTCGGCTGGCTCGTCTTCGCAGCAGCACTCGTGGTGCTCGCCGACACCCTGAGAAAAGTCGTCAAGGGGCAAGCCGGGTGGGGTGACCTGCTATGGGCAGCACTGGACTGCATACCTGCCACGAAAGGCTTCACCAGTCTCGCCAAGCTGGGCAGTTTGTGGAAGGCCGGCGGACTGAAAGCGCTGGGCGCCGGCTTCATGGGTGGCATCGGCGGCGGCCTGAAGAACCTCGGTAACAGCATTCGCGCACTGAAAGACCTCCGGTTCCTGACCTTCAGCATGATGGGAAAGAGCCGTTGGTGGAAGGCCGACTCCCCTCGCGTGAGTCCTCCCACGAGGGCAGCCGATGACGCTCTTCCCTCGGACATTCCCGTTTACCACAAGGAAGGGGCGACTGCCATTGGGTATGATCCTGCCACCCTCCGGAATTTCGATGTCGCAGAGCGACTTCCTGGCTACCAGGACGTCATCATTCACGGAACAAGAGACGGGCGCATGCTTGCCGGCGAGGCGAACCGAGCAGGCCTGAGGGCAGGTGGCCACACCGTTCACCCGAACCACGTCCTTGATACAATCAATCGAATACCCGGCTACAATGGTGAACCCATCAGGATGCTCACCTGCCATTCCGGAGCTGCCCAACCGCACGTCATCCAAGAGATGGCGAACTCTCTGGGAGTTCCCGTCAAGGCTCCTACCAACGCAGTCGGTGTGCCCAGCTTCGGCGAGGGCCCTTTCACACCGCACATCAGGGACGGTGGAGTGTGGCTCACATTTCTTCCCATGGCCTGAAGACGGCGGCACTACAAGGAGTTTCGATGATTCGCCCCGTAGGATTCTTTTCCGAACTCTCTCCGGGCTGGGGGCTGGCCGAGACCGGCTCGATCAAGGATGCCGTCAGGCCCTCAGGCGAGCCGGACGAGAAAAACATCCTGGACTACCTCAGAAAGGGAACCGGAATCTGGAGCGAAATGAGTGCGGGACCGGACGTCCTGGACCCTGACGCACCGGACCTGACGGGCGTCGGATCGCTCTTCACCGATGGCACTTGGCTCTGGCGTGAAGATCTCCCTTATTACGTGGCCAAGTATCACGTGTCTCTTCCTGACGAGTTCGTTGAGCACATCAGGACCCTGCGATACGAGGCACCACCGGTTCCCGAAACCAGGCTGATCGAAATTGCGACACAGGACCTCGGAATCGGCATGGGATAGGAACACGGACCGGAAAGTTAGGTTGCATTGATGTCCAGTTTCTCGCTGGCAGTTCCAGAGTCGTGGTGGGAGTTCGACGTCCGTCCCGAGGGCCGTGAGGCCACGATCAGGACCCTTGTCGACGAGCGGGTTCGGGACATGCCTGAACTCGCCCCGTACCGCGCCGACGTGAGCGCCATGCTCCGTAAAATGGCCAAGGACGCGCACGACTCCGGTGCCCTCTACCTGGGCTGTATGGCGGAGAACTTCGACGGCATTCCGCTGTCCGCTACCCTCACAGTCTCGGTCCTCGGCGCGAAGAACAAGCAGGGCGTGGCCCTCTCCACCGACCCTCGTGCCATCGCCGACAGCCTGCGCACCATCACGCCCCGGCGGGAGGGCGACGCCTGGCGCAAGGTCACGACAGTCGAGATACCGGAAGTGGGTCTGGGAGCACGTACCTACGGCGTCGAGGACGTTCCCGTCTCACAGGGGGACAGCCGTACCCTGCGTATGGTGCTGACCCAGACGTACGTGCCTGTTCCAGGTACCACGGACCAACTCGTGCTCGTGTCGGGGGCCAGCCCCGTGCTGGACCTGGCAGAGGCGTTCCATGACATCTTCGACGCTGTGACGAGCACGTTCCGTTTCATCTGAGCCGTCCGAAACTG
This sequence comes from Streptomyces afghaniensis 772, assembly GCA_000415505.1. GTDB lineage: Bacteria > Actinomycetota > Actinomycetes > Streptomycetales > Streptomycetaceae > Streptomyces > Streptomyces afghaniensis. The sequence continues at coordinate 4,230 of KE354181.1, read as the reverse complement.
CTGGGGGACTCCATATGGGCAACGGCAAGAGCGACCTCGCGCTCCCGCTGAGTGAGTTGGAGAGCTACGGGCGCCGACTGCGCTCCATCAAGACCCGTCTGAATCACACCAAGAAGCTCTTCGAGTCCTACAAGGACGACATCGGCGACGGCAGTGTCAATGACGCCCTCGGGGATTTCGAGTCCAACTGGGAGGACGGGCGTGAGGACATCACGCAGCAGCTCGATGCGCTGGCGAGTATGTCCGATGCCGTCGTCCGTGAGTTCAAGAAGCTTGATGACGAGCTCGCCAAGCAGGTCAACGATGCCATGAAGACCGAGGACAAGCGGGGTGGGAAGGGTGGCAAGGGGGGCGGTGGCGGCGGTAAGTAAACCGCGCCCTTGACGTGAAAAGGCCCCGGATCCGGAGATCCGGGGCCTTAGGCGCGCCTGGGGTCAGGAAGCGACCGCGGCGTTGAGGTGCAGGTCCGCCGCGATGCCCGCGGGCGAGACGGCGAGGCCCACGCCGCCGCCGACACCGGTGGTGACACCGGCGGCCGTCGTCTCGACGTAGAGACCGGCCGCGGCGCCGGCACCCGCGGTGCCGCCCGCCTGGCCGCCGGCGATGGTGTCCAGCTCGGCGTCGGACATGTGGGCGGTCTGGATCTGCGGGGTGAAGGCCATGGAGGGCGGTTCCCTTCGTTTAAATCATTCGAAGTGCTGGAGTGCGACCGATCAAAGCACGTCGGGAGAAGGGACGGCCAGTCAGTGGTTATCGGGGTGCGACGGAGTTCGGTGACCGAAGTCATGAATGTGAGTCTTCGGTCACCGAAATGCCTGCCGTCTTCACATGTTCTGCCACTGCGCGGTACTGGAGGGCAATGCACGGCGGGGTGAGTGAGTGGTGCTCGGTTCCCGCCCTCGTTTCTCACGACCTCGCGGTGAACGGTGTGCAGATCCGCCGAATGTTCCGGATCAGCGGTTCACCGACTGGATCTCCTGCACCGTCACGTCCTGCGTCGTACCGAATGTGCCGTCGGGGAGGTCGCCGCCCTCGCCGTTCGTGCTCGTCCAGCTGATCTTCCAGGTGACCGTGGCGCGCAGCGGGTACGGGCCGTCGGAGCCGGAGGAGCGCAGGTAGCTGACGTCGCAGGGCGGGGTCTGGTCGGCCTTGCCCTTCGCGTAGGGCGCGCCGATGCTGCCGTCCTCGTTGATCGCGCATTCGCCGGAGGCGGGGTACGTCTGGGCGTCGGCCGTGCCCGGCTCGATGTGCAGGGAGACGGGTTCGGCGGTTGTAATCGCGGACAGGCCCGTGCCGGGCAGGCTCGCCGTCACCGACAGCTTCTTGAACCTGGCCTTGTCGAGCCAGATCCAAGTGGGCAGGTTGACGGTCGACTTGCCCGTCGGGGCCATCGTGTATCTCCAGTGGGGGAAATCGTGCTCAGTGCTCAGCGGAGCCGAGAGGGTCGGGAAACGGGCGCGGCGGGCATCAGCCGACCTCGTTCTCCGCCACCGCCTGCCCGTGCACGACCACGTCGCCGCCGTAGAACATCCCCGTGAAGACCGGGGAGTAGGTGAGCTGTACCTCGACCTGTACCTGCTGGGCGTCCGCCGCCACGCAGTGGGTCGCCGCGATGTCCGCGCCCGTCATGTCCATCTCGCGGGCGAAGGTCTTCACGCGGGCGTTGCAGTTCTCGAAGTTGATCGGGGCGGGGCCGCCCTCGTTCTCGTAGAGGGCGTCGCGGTCGATGTCCTGGGCGGCGTAGCGGGCCGCCTGTTCCGCGATGTCGGCCGCCCGTTCCCGCTTGGAGATGGACAGGCCGCCGTCGATCACGAACGCAGAGAGGGAGAGGAAGACCAGCGCGAAGATGATGACCGCGCCGGCGCCGGAGCCTCGGTCGTCCAGGTGTCCGCGACGGGAGGCCCACCACGACCGGCAGCAGGGCGGGAGGCTTCTCACGCCGACCTCCGGAACGGGTCGAGCGGGGAGCTGAAGCTCGCCGACAGCGTCGTCGGGACGTCGAGGCCGAGCATGGCGAGGCCGCGCACCTGGCAGCTCACCTCGACGGTGAAGATGGTGTCGGGCTCGAAGCCCTGGCTCGTCTGGACGACCGACACGGGGCCGGAGCAGACGTCCGCCAGGTTCGCCTCGGCGGCCTTCTCGGCCTCGGCCATGGCGGTGGCGTGGTCCTTCTGGATCGAGCCCGCGCGGGCGGCGTCCCGGGCGGCTCCGTCGAGCGCTCCGCGGCCGTCGACGAGCTGGCCGAAGGCCACCAGGACGAGGATGAAGAGGATCATCACCGGGGCGAGGATCACGACCTCGATCGTGGACAGGCCCCGGTCGTCCGCCCGTCGGTTGTCCTTCCAGGAAGCCGGAGGAGACGGAGTCATCAGTTCTCCTCCTGTACGAACCGCTCCACCGGGCCGGCCGACTGCGCGTGCACCGTCAGGTCAAGCCCCGGGAACACCGTCGGCACCCGGGCCTCGATCTCCACACCGACGGTGTTCTGGTCCGGCTGGAGCATCTTCACGTCAGGCCCCAGCACCAGTTGCGGGCCCAGCTGCTGGATGTAGCTGTCCACCACGTCCTGGGCCTCGCCCCGCCACGCGCCCGGCTGTTCGTCGGCCGTGGCACGCGCCTTGCGCGCTCCCGCCTGGGCCGCCGCCTGGGCGACGTGGTCCGCGAAGAAGTACAGGGCGAACTGCACGGTCGCGAAGATCATGAAGAACAGTACGGGAGTGAGCAGCACGAACTCGATCGCGGTCATGCCGGAGTCACCGCGGGCGGCCGCCGCTCTCCGCGCGGCCCGCACCCTGCGGCGTATCCGTCTGCTCACGTCTGCCGGCATCCCCGTGAATCCCGTTGTCCGTACGACTGTCGTGACTGCCCCTGCGACCGTCCCTGTGACGGATCAGCAGGTCTTGCCCGCGTCCGCGCCCTTGATGCAGTCGCCGACCTTGTTGGCGCCCTCGCTCAGCGCGGCGTTGATGATGGCGGCCACGACACCGACGATCGCCACGACGACCGCCGAGATGATGACCCACTCGACCGCGGAGGCGCCGCGGTCCAGCTCGCCGGAGCGGGCGCGCTCGGTACGGGCCTGGAGGAAGGTGACCAGGAAGTCCACGGCCGGGATGCCCGTGTGGAAGTTGCGTCCGATCATGACGACTTGTCCTTTCGAAATCAGTTCCGGGAAGTTCTGGAGTTGTGAAGGTCGGCTCACTGCACGGCTCACTGCACCTGGAACACCCGCATCGCCGCCGGAAAGATCAGGAACACCAGGAACCCGGCGCACAGCAGCAGCTGCGCCACGAGCATCGACTGGGACTTCTCGCCCGCGCTGCCCTCGATCTCGGCGAGTTCGCGGTGCCGCATGGTCTCGGCTCGGGAGGCGAGGGACTCGCGCACCTTCGCACCGTCGTCCGCGACCAGGGCCAGGGAGGCGGAGAGGTCCTTGAGCTCCTCGACGCCGATCTCCTCGCCGAGCTGGCCGAGCGCCTGCCACTGGCTGAGGCCGGTGATGCGGGCGTCGGAGAGGGCGTTGCGGATGCGCTGGTTGGCCCAGCCGTCGGAGATCTCGGCCGCCGCCATCAGGGCCTCGGGCAGACCGCGTCCGCCGGCGAGGCTCATCGACACCAGGTCGAGGTACGCGCCGATCACGCGCCGCAGGTCACGCCGCTTCTCGGCCGCGTCCCGCCGTACCTCCAGGTCGGGCAGGAAGAAGAAGATCACCGCGAAGAGCAGCGCCAGCCACACCGGGATGATCGGGCTGCGGCCGACGCCGAGCGTGTAGACGATGGCGAACAGGAACGGGCCGAAGAACAGGCCCGCCACACCCAGCAGCACCTTCGTCGCCAGGAACTTCTCCCAGCTGCGGTCCAGGACCGACAGGTCCGCGCGCAGCGAGCGCTGCTCCCAGCCCTGCTGGAGGTAGAACTCGGAGACCCGCAGGCCGACTTCGGCCCGCAGGGCGCCCAGGCGCCCCTTCTCGCGTTCTACGCGGGCCGACTCGTAGGCCGAGCCGCGGGCCCGCATCGCGTCGATCCGCGCGACCTGTGAGATCGCGCTGCGCTTGCTGGGCATGAGGGCGCGGACGAGGGCGTAGATGCCCAGGCCGAGGACGGCGCCGACGACGAGCGGCATCGTGAGGTCCATCAGCGTGCCCCCTCTTCCTGCGGCAGCCGCTGCTGGGACTGCGCTTGCGACGGCGTCCTGGGGCGGACGAACTGGACGGATGCCTCGTCGCGGACC
>KE354180.1 GCA_000415505.1 Streptomyces afghaniensis 772 | reverse complement strand
TGTTCCGCCGCGTTGGCCGACAGCTCTGCGATGACCTGCCTCGCCGGGTCCAACGGCAGTCCCCAGGAGCGCAGTTGTTCGGTGGCCAGGAGACGGGCCAGGCGGGCGCCGCGGGGAGTGGGAGACAGCTGGACGCTGAAGTTGCGGACAGGGGTGGTGAGTTCAGGGGGTTGCTGCTTCACGTCACTCAGCGTGGCCGTCCGTGCTTACAGTGAACAGTGACTCAGCGGGTGCGTACGGTAACTGTCCGGAGCTTGTCCGGTCGTGTCCGGGCTGTCGGGGCCGGGCGTACGGGTAGGGCGCTGGGCACGGTCGTGCGACGGAAGGGTGCGGGATGACGGCGGTCGAGGCGGACGCGGGTCGGCTCAAGGGCGAGGCGGACGAGCCGGGTTGGGAGGTGGATCCGGACGACGAGTGGGGTGTCGCCGTCATCGCGACCGTAGGGCGGCAGCTCAAGCTGCGGCGGGAGGCAGTGGGGATGCGCGCAGCCGAGTTCGGGACGGCGGTCGGGTACGGCGAGGACATGGTCTACAAGATCGAGGGCGGGAAGCGGATTCCTCGGCAGGACTATCTGGTCAGGGCGGATGAGGTGTTGGGGGCGGGTGGGCTGATTGCGGCGACGTGGGAGGACGTGAAGAGGGTTCGGTATCCCAAGCGGGTGCGGGAGCTGGCCAAGTTGGAGGGGCAGGCGGTTGAGATCGGGGTGTACGAAAGCATCAGCATCAACGGCCTGTTGCAGACCCCGGATCACGCGCGAGCCCTGTTCGAGTCCTGGCAGCCTGCGTACGCGCCGGACGAGGTGGAGCGTCTGGTGGCTGCGCGCACGGCCCGGCAGTCCGTGTTCGAGCGGTCACCGGCGCCGTCGCTCAGCTTCGTCCAGGAGGAGGCGACGCTGCGGCGCCCGGTTGGGGGCACAATGGTCTGGCGTCAGCAGCTTGAGCGCCTGCTGGAGGTGGGGCGGTTGCGTAACGTCAGGCTTCAGGTGATGCCGACGAGCAGCGAGGCCCATCCCGGTCTGAACGGGAGGATCGAGGTGCTGAAGTTCGGGGACGGTACTGCGGTGGGCCGGTCCGACGGCGCCTTCAACGGGCGACCGACCACTGATCCGAAGCAGATCCGGATCCTCGAACTGTGGTATGGCACCATCCGAGCTCAGGCCCTTCCACCACGGGAGTCGCTGGCCTTCATTGAGCAACTGCTGGGAGAGACATGATCCGCAAGCCCTCGATCGGGGACGCCTCCGAACTGGCGTGGTTCAAGAGCAGCTACAGCAGTGGCCCTGATGGCGACTCCTGCGTGGAGATCGCGACCACTCCGGGTGTGATTCACGTCCGCGACTCAAAGCAGGCCGCAGGCCCCCGGCTCGCCCTCGCGCCGGAGGCCTGGTCGGACTTCGTGGCGTCGGTCTAGCCGTCGTTCCGCAGGACGCTCACCGCGCGGTCGAACGCGGAGTCCCGCTTCGACGTCGTCTGGTCCGCCGAGCGGATCCTCGGTGACAATCTCTCGTTCCGCAACGACGAACAGTACAAGTCCCTGTACATGAAGTTCGATTCGCTCATGTTCTTCGGAGACAACGGCGGGGGAGACCAGTTCGCCTTCGTCCGGCGACTCGAACGCCACGAGGTGTTCGTCTGGGACCATGAGACGGACAGCAGAATCCTCGTGGCGCCGAGCCTGGAGCGGTATGTGCGCAGTGCGCTGGAGAGCGACGGCGTGCCTCGCCTCGGATCGTGAGGGCGACGCAGTTGCCGCACCCCGAGCAGCGGGGGTACGCCTTCACCGCCGCGGGTACCGCAGCGCGACTCAACCGGGAGCTGACGCCGGAGCTGTACGCGGTGCTGCGCAGGGAGGGGCCCAAGGGCCTGGCCGAGGACGCCATCAACGACACCCTGACTCGCGACGGTGCGGAACAAGGTGGAGGGCTGGTGGCTGCAGTTCGCGGACGCCGTCGGGGAGACGCGGCGGGCGGGGCGCGGGCGTCGTTCCCGGCACTGATCCTTTTCCCTACCGCCGCGTGAACCAGGTCGCCGTGACGTCATTGGCGAACGACCGGCGTTCCGTCACGCTGAAGAGCGTGGGGTCGAACGCCCCGTCGAACGCCGGGATACCGGCCCCGGCCACCACCGGATAGCTCTTGATGATCAGTCTGTCGATCTCGGGCAACAGAGATCCCGCGAGCCGACCGCCTCCGCACAGCCAGATGTCCTTCCCTTCTTCTGCCTTGAGCTTGCGGACCAGTTCGAGCGGGCTGTCCTTGACCACGGTCACGTTCGGGTCGGGGCCGACCCCGAGCGTGCTCGACACCACGTACTGACGCAGGTGTCTGTACGGGCTGGTGATGCCCGCATCCAGCACGGCGCGATAGGTGCCCAGCCCCATCAGCACGGTGTCGAAGTGGAGGTTGGGCGCATCGGCTAAGCCGTGCGCGGCGCGCAGCGCGGTGGGGACGGTCTCGGGATAGCGCTCATTCATCCAGGCGCTGTAGGCGGCTGCCTGCTCATCGTCGCCTGCCGGGTAGAAGTCGAACTCTCCGCCGGGGCCGGCGATCCGGCCGTCGAGGGAGACGGCGACGTAGTAGACGAGTTCTCGCATCGATGCAACTCCATTCGTAGTACTCTGCTCGGAGTACTGTGAACGTAGTACTACGTCTGGAGTGGTGTCAATGGTGCGCAGGAACGACGAACGCAGGGCGGCCCTCGTGGACGGCGCCATCGAGGTCCTGGCCAGGGAGGGCGCGCGCGGTCTGACGTTCCGGGCGGTGGACACCGAGGCTGCTGTGCCGGCCGGTACGGCCTCCAACTACTTCGCCAACCGCGACGACCTGCTCACCCAGGCCGGCGCGCGTGTCTACGAGCGGCTCCAGCCCGACGAGGCGACCATCGCCCGGCAGCGGGCGAGTACGAGGGCGCGGGACCGGGAGACCTACGCGACCCTGATGCGCGAACTCGTCGGCCGGATCAGCGACTTCCGCACTGGCTACCTCGCACTCCTCGAACTGCGCCTGGAGGCCACCCGGCGGCCACAGCTCCGCAAGGTGCTGACCGAACAGGTGCGTGCCGACCTCGGGGCCAACGTGGCCTACCACGAGGAATCCGGCCTGCCCGGCGACGCCACCGCCGTCCAGTTGCTGTACCTCACGCTCAACTGGCTGATCGTCGAGCAGCTCACTCTCCCGGACGTGCTCTCGGAGGCGGAGCGCGAACGACTTGTGACGGCCGCGGTCGAACGACTGACGACGAGCCTTCCCCATCCGGGCTGACAGGCGCCGTTAGTGACATCGCTGCCGCCGAACTCCCGGCCGTCGTCTCCCAGCTCCAGTCCGGAGCGCTCGGAACTCGCCTCGAGGTGTCCGACGAGGACCTGACGGACGGGGCGGACTTCATCGACCACACCGCATGGAGGGTCTCCGGCAAGATCCCTCTGGCAGGGGTCAAACACGATGACAACGAGGCACCGGTGCAGCTCGTCGTCGTCCTGCGTACGGCGGAGTGGCCGACCTGCTGATTCGATCACCACCTCGTCAGCTGCGCGGTTGACACCTACACGCGTCCTGGCGGCGAGTCGCGCACAGGCACGGTTGCTGCTCTTCTCGGGACGCCTCGAGGGGGTGTCGCGATCACATCTGGTTCTCCAACAGCGACGTGGCCATCCCAGCGACGCGATCAGGTATCGACGGTCCGACATCGGGTTGGAAGGCCTGACCGCAGCACCGGCCGCAGACACTCCACACCACCGCGAGGCACTCTCATGGATCTCACCGAACCGACTTCGTCGTGGACGCGTCATTCCCCGAGGGCATGCCTCGCTTCGTGCGACTCGGCCGGCAGCGGTGGCCCGGGATCTTCCTGTACGGGGAACCGCTTTCGCCCGGCGTCCCGGCCGACTGGCGGTTGCCCGAGCCGGAGGACGACGGCCTCTCGGGCATCGTCACGTTCAGCTCTGGCCAGGAGACGGAGGACTTCTGGAGGAACACGGCTACGCCGTCAGCATCGTCACACCCGAGGATCCGGACACGGACCCGTTCTCCAGGAGTGTTGTCGATGACTTCCTGGCGTCCTTCGGCGGGCCCACGGCCGCCCCGGTTTGACCTACGTCACCCCCGGGGTATTCTCTCCGGCTCGATTGGCGTCCGCCGTGCCCCGTATGGCAGACTGTCCGAGTTGCTCGGTCGAGTGTTGATGCTGCGCGCCTCCCGCCGGGAGGACCGGAAGCGAGTCCCACAGTACTCGTCGTTCCAACTGCCGTAAGGCAGCGCTGGGGCGACGTACGGGAATCTTTCGGGAAGTGTCAGTGCGGCGCCGGCCAGGCACCCGGTGGGCTTTCGCCTCCGGCTCGCGGTTCCGGAAGGGCCGTGTGCAATCCCGCAGGGATGTTCGAACAAGGGGCATCTGTGTCAGCGGGAGAGCGACACGCCCGACCGCGTGGGTCGGAGAGGGAAGAGAAATGGAACACCGGGTTCCAGAGCGTTACGAGAGACAGGACTACTGAGTAGCCATGGCGGGACAGAAGATCCGCATCCGGCTCAAGGCCTACGACCACGAGGTCATCGACAGCTCGGCGAAGAAGATCGTCGAGACGGTGACGCGTACTGGTGCGTCGGTCGCGGGCCCGGTGCCGCTGCCCACTGAGAAGAACGTGTACTGCGTCATCAAGTCGCCGCACAAGTACAAGGACTCGCGCGAGCACTTCGAGATGCGCACGCACAAGCGCCTGATCGACATCCTCGACCCCACCCCAAGACCGTTGACTCTCTGATGCGACTCGACCTCCCGGCGTGTCGACATCGAGATCAAGCTCTGAGGCCGGTGATCTGAGAGATGGCTAAGCAGATCAAGGGCATCCTGGGCGAGAAGCTCGGCATGACACAGGTGTGGGACGCGAACAACCGCGTCGTCCCGGTCACCGTCGTCAAGGCCGGCCCCAACGTCGTCACCCAGGTCCGTACGAACGATGTCGACGGCTACGAGTCCGTCCAGATCGCTTTCGGCGAGATCGACCCGCGCAAGGTGAACAAGCCCCTCAAGGGCCACTTCGCCAAGGCCGACGTCACCCCCCGTCGCCACCTCGTCGAGATCCGCACCGCGGACGCCTCCGAGTACACGCTGGGCCAGGAGATCACCGCTGAGGTGTTCGAGGCCGGCGTGAAGGTCGACGTGACCGGCAAGAGCAAGGGCAAGGGCTTCGCCGGTGTCATGAAGCGCCACAACTTCCGTGGCCTCGGCGCCGGACACGGCACCCAGCGCAAGCACCGCTCTCCCGGTTCCATCGGTGGCTGCGCCACCCCGGGCCGTGTGTTCAAGGGCCTCCGCATGGCGGGTCGCATGGGCAACGAGCGGGTCACCACCCAGAACCTGACCGTCCACGCCGTTGACGCGGAGAAGGGTCTGCTGCTCATCAAGGGCGCGGTTCCCGGTCCGAACGGCGGCCTCGTCCTGGTCCGCACCGCGGCCAAGGGGGCCTGAGGTAATGAGCACTGTTGACATCCTTTCGCCGGCGGGCGACAAGGCCGGTTCCGTCGAGCTCCCCGCGGAGATCTTCGACGTCGAGAAGGTCAGCATTCCGCTGATCCACCAGGTCGTCGTCGCGCAGCTGGCCGCTGCCCGCCAGGGCACGCACAAGACCAAGACCCGTGGCGAGGTCCGCGGCGGTGGCAAGAAGCCGTACCGCCAGAAGGGCACCGGTCGCGCCCGTCAGGGTTCGACCCGCGCGCCGCAGTTCGCCGGTGGTGGCGTCGTGCACGGTCCCGTGCCGCGTGACTACTCGCAGCGGACGCCCAAGAAGATGAAGGCTGCCGCGCTGCGTCACGCCCTCACCGACCGGGCCCGTCACAACCGCATCCACGTCGTCTCCGGCGTGGTCGAGGGCGAGACGCCGTCCACGAAGGCCGCCAAGAGCCTGTTCGGCAAGATCAGCGAGCGCAAGAACCTGCTCCTGGTCGTCGACCGCGCCGACGAGGCCGCGTGGCTGTCCGCCCGCAACCTGCCCCAGGTCCACATCCTGGAGCCGGGCCAGCTGAACACGTACGACGTTCTCGTCTCGGACGACGTGGTCTTCACCAAGGCCGCTTTCGAGTCCTTCGTCGCCGGCCCGAAGGCCAACGACACCGAAGGGAGCGAGGTCTGATGGCCATCCGTCACCCCGCTATCGCCTCGAAGGCCGCGAAGAAGGCCAAGGAGGCTCGCGTCAAGAAGGCGCGTCGCCACGCCACCGAGGGCAAGAACACCGTCGAGACCCCGCTGAGCAAGTCCTTCACGGACCCCCGTGACGTGCTGCTCAAGCCGGTCGTCTCGGAGAAGAGCTACGCGCTCCTCGACGAGGGCAAGTACACGTTCATCGTCGACCCGAGCGCCAACAAGACCCAGATCAAGCAGGCCGTTCAGGCGGTCTTCTCGGTCAAGGTCACCGGGGTCAACACGATCAACCGCCAGGGCAAGCGCAAGCGGACCCGCACGGGCTTCGGCCAGCGCGCGTCCACCAAGCGCGCGATCGTGACCCTCGCCGAGGGCGACCGTATCGACATCTTCGGCGGTCCGACCGCGTAAGCGGTCAGGATCGTCCGGAATCGGACGAGGACTGAGAAATGGGTATCCGCAAGTACAAGCCGACGACTCCTGGCCGTCGTGGTGCCAGCGTCGCCGACTTCGTCGAGGTCACGCGGTCCACGCCGGAGAAGTCGTTGGTCCGCCCCCTGCACAGCAAGGGTGGCCGTAACAACTCCGGTCGTGTGACCGTCCGCCACCAGGGTGGTGGCCACAAGCGCGCCTACCGCGTGATCGACTTCCGTCGTCACGACAAGGACGGCGTGCCGGCGAAGGTCGCGCACATCGAGTACGACCCCAACCGCACCGCGCGTATCGCGCTGCTGCACTACGCGGACGGCGAGAAGCGCTACATCCTCGCGCCGCGTGGCCTGTCGCAGGGCGACCGCGTCGAGAACGGTCCCGGGGCCGACATCAAGCCGGGCAACAACCTTGCCCTGCGCAACATCCCGGTCGGTACCACGCTGCACGCCATCGAGCTGCGTCCGGGCGGCGGCGCGAAGTTCGCCCGCTCCGCCGGCGCCTCCGTGCAGCTGCTCGCGAAGGAGGGCCAGATGGCCCACCTGCGCATGCCGTCCGGTGAGATCCGCCTGGTCGACGTCCGCTGCCGCGCCACCGTCGGCGAGGTCGGCAACGCCGAGCAGAGCAACATCAACTGGGGCAAGGCCGGTCGCAAGCGCTGGCTGGGCGTCCGCCCGACCGTGCGTGGTGTGGTCATGAACCCGGTTGACCACCCGCACGGTGGTGGTGAAGGCCGTACCTCCGGTGGTCGCCACCCGGTGTCCCCGTGGGGCAAGAAGGAAGGCCGTACTCGTTCGCCCAAGAAGGCGTCGAACAAGTACATCGTCCGCCGCCGCAAGACGAACAAGAAGCGCTAGGAGCGGGTTTAGATGCCGCGCAGTCTCAAGAAGGGGCCCTTCGTCGACGACCACCTGATCAAGAAGGTGGACGCCCAGAACGAAGCCGGCACCAAGAACGTCATCAAGACCTGGTCCCGCCGCTCGATGATCGTCCCGGCCATGCTCGGCCACACGATCGCGGTGCACAACGGCAAGACCCACATCCCGGTGTTTGTCACCGAGTCGATGGTCGGCCACAAGCTCGGCGAGTTCTCGCCGACGCGCACCTTCCGGGGTCACGTCAAGGACGACCGGAAGTCGAAGCGCCGCTAGTCAGCGGGGTGTGAATGATCATGACAGACACTGAAGGGACAACCATGGAAGCCAGGGCCCAGGCGCGGTACATCCGCGTCACGCCCATGAAGGCCCGCCGCGTGGTGGACCTCATCCGTGGCCTGAACGCCACGGAGGCTCAGGCGGTCCTGCGTTTCGCCCCGCAGGCCGCGAGCGTGCCGGTCGGCAAGGTGCTGGACAGCGCCATTGCCAACGCCGCGCACAACTACGACCACACCGATGTCGACAGCCTCTACATCTCCGAGGCCTACGTCGACGAGGGCCCGACCCTGAAGCGGTTCCGTCCGCGTGCCCAGGGCCGTGCCTACCGGATCCGCAAGCGGACCAGCCACATCACCGTGGTCGTCAGCAGCAAGGAAGGAACCCGGTAATGGGCCAGAAGGTAAACCCGCACGGGTTCCGGCTCGGCGTTACGACCGACTTCAAGTCGCGCTGGTACGCCGACAAGCTGTACAAGGACTACGTCAAGGAAGACGTCGCCATCCGTCGGATGATGACGTCCGGCATGGAGCGCGCCGGCATCTCCAAGGTCGAGATCGAGCGCACCCGTGACCGCGTGCGTGTGGACATCCACACCGCTCGTCCGGGCATCGTCATCGGCCGCCGCGGCGCCGAGGCCGACCGCATCCGCGGTGACCTCGAGAAGCTCACCGGCAAGCAGGTCCAGCTGAACATCCTCGAGGTCAAGAACCCCGAGACCGACGCTCAGCTGGTTGCCCAGGCCGTCGCCGAGCAGCTCTCCTCCGCGTCTCCTTCCGCCGCGCCATGCGTAAGAGCATGCAGTCGGCGATGAAGGCCGGCGCCGAAGGGCATCAAGATCCAGTGCGGTGGCCGCCTCGGTGGCGCCGAGATGTCCCGCTCGGAGTTCTACCGCGAGGGCCGTGTGCCCCTGCACACGCTCCGCGCGAACGTGGACTACGGCTTCTTCGAGGCCAAGACGACCTTCGGCCGCATCGGTGTGAAGGTCTGGATCTACAAGGGCGACGTCAAGAACATCGCCGAGGTCCGCGCCGAGAACGCCGCTGCCCGTGCGGGTAACCGCCCGGCCCGCGGCGGTGCCGACCGCCCGGCCCGTGGTGGCCGCGGTGGCGAGCGGCGCGGTCGCAAGCCGCAGCAGGCTGCCGGCGCCGAGGCCCCCAAGGCCGAGGCTCCCGCGTCCGCCGCTCCGGCTGAGAGCACCGGAACGGAGGCCTGACCGACATGCTGATCCCCCGTAGGGTCAAGCACCGCAAGCAGCACCACCCCAAGCGCAACGGCATGTCCAAGGGTGGCACGCAGGTTGCGTTCGGCGAGTACGGCATCCAGGCGCTGACCCCGGCCTATGTGACGAACCGCCAGATCGAGGCCGCTCGTATCGCCATGACGCGTCACATCAAGCGTGGTGGCAAGGTCTGGATCAACATCTACCCGGACCGCCCCCTCACCAAGAAGCCGGCCGAGACCCGCATGGGTTCCGGTAAGGGCTCGCCGGAGTGGTGGGTGGCCAACGTCAAGCCCGGACGCGTGATGTTCGAGCTGTCGTACCCCAACGAGAAGATCGCGCGCGAGGCCCTGACCCGTGCGGCTCACAAGCTGCCGATGAAGTGCAAGATCGTCAAGCGCGAGGCAGGTGAAGCGTGATGTCGGCCGGTACCAAGGCGTCCGAGCTGCGCGAGCTGGGCAACGAGGAGCTGCTCAACAAGCTCCGCGAGGCCAAGGAAGAGCTGTTCAACCTCCGCTTCCAGGCGGCGACGGGCCAGCTCGAGAACCACGGTCGGCTCAAGGCCGTCCGCAAGGACATCGCGCGGATCTACACCCTGATGCGTGAGCGCGAGCTGGGCATCGAGACGGTGGAGAGCGCCTGATGAGCGAGAGCAACGTGACTGAAGAGACCAAGACGGACCGCGGATTCCGCAAGACCCGTGAGGGTCTGGTCGTCAGCGACAAGATGGACAAGACCGTCGTCGTCGCCGTCGAGGACCGCGTCAAGCACGCGCTGTACGGCAAGGTCATCCGCCGTACGAACAAGCTCAAGGCGCACGACGAGCAGAACGCCGCCGGCGTCGGCGACCGGGTTCTCCTGATGGAGACCCGCCCGCTCTCGGCGACGAAGCGCTGGCGCGTCGTGGAGATCCTCGAGAAGGCGAAGTAACCAAGCGGGGGCGCAAGCCCTCTGCTGACCCCCGGCCGGGGCGGCCATGCGGCCCCGGCGCGGGTTTTCGCCCACAGAGGCTTAAGTAATTCTTTCGGGGGGCCACCCCGCAGGACAGTTCCGCCAGGCTCGCAGGTGCGTCCCGAAAGGGCCCTGCGGGAACCGGCAGACAACCAGGAGATAGACGTGATCCAGCAGGAGTCGCGACTGCGTGTCGCCGACAACACGGGTGCGAAGGAGATCCTCTGCATCCGTGTGCTCGGCGGCTCCGGTCGCCGCTACGCGGGTATCGGTGACGTCATCGTCGCCACCGTCAAGGACGCGATCCCCGGTGGCAACGTGAAGAAGGGTGACGTCGTCAAGGCGGTCATCGTTCGCACCGTCAAGGAGCGCCGCCGTCCGGACGGCTCGTACATCCGCTTCGACGAGAACGCCGCCGTCATTCTGAAGAACGACGGCGACCCTCGTGGCACCCGTATCTTCGGCCCGGTCGGCCGTGAGCTGCGCGAGAAGAAGTTCATGAAGATCATCTCCCTCGCGCCGGAGGTGCTGTGAGCATGAAGATCAAGAAGGGCACCTGGTCCAGGTCATCACCGGTAAGGACAAGGGCAAGCAGGGCAAGGTCATCGCGGCCTTCCCCCGCGAGGACCGTGTCCTGGTCGAGGGTGTCAACCGGGTCAAGAAGCACACCAAGGCCGGTCCGACGGCTCGCGGTTCGCAGGCCGGCGGCATCGTCACCACCGAGGCGCCGATCCACGTCTCCAACGTCCAGCTGGTCGTGGAGAAGGACGGCAAGAAGGTCGTGACCCGCGTCGGTTACCGCTTCGACGACGAAGGCAACAAGATCCGCGTTGCCAAGCGGACGGGTGAGGACATCTGATGACGACCACCACCACTCCGCGCCTGAAGCAGAAGTACCGTGAGGAGATCACGGGCAAGCTGCGTGACGAGTTCAAGTACGAGAACGTCATGCAGATCCCCGGTCTCGTCAAGATCGTGGTCAACATGGGTGCGGGCGACGCCGCCCGCGACTCCAAGCTGATCGAGGGCGCCATCAAGGACCTCACCACGATCACCGGTCAGAAGCCGGCCGTCACCAAGGCCCGCAAGTCCATCGCGCAGTTCAAGCTGCGTGAGGGCCAGCCGATCGGTGCCCACGTCACGCTCCGTGGCGACCGCATGTGGGAGTTCCTGGACCGCACCCTGTCGCTCGCGCTCCCGCGCATCCGCGACTTCCGCGGCCTGTCCCCCAAGCAGTTCGACGGCCGTGGCAACTACACCTTCGGTCTCACGGAGCAGGTCATGTTCCACGAGATCGACCAGGACAAGATCGACCGCGTCCGGGGTATGGACATCACCGTGGTCACCACGGCGACCAACGACGCTGAGGGCCGCGCGCTCCTTCGTCACCTCGGCTTCCCCTTCAAGGAGGCGTGAGCGAGATGGCGAAGAAGGCTCTGATTGCCAAGGCTGCTCGCAAGCCCAAGTTCGGTGTGCGTGGCTACACCCGCTGCCAGCGCTGCGGCCGCCCGCACTCCGTGTACCGCAAGTTCGGCCTGTGCCGCGTGTGCCTTCGTGAGATGGCTCACCGTGGCGAGCTGCCGGGCGTGACCAAGAGCTCCTGGTAATCCCCCCAATCAGGGATTAGCAGGGCTCTCGGTAAGCATCTGGGGCGGCAGGACGTCCAGCTCACATGCCTTAGGCTTGTGGGGTTGGGCGTCTGCCGCCGCCCTTACGACTTACTACGCCGTAGGTCCACCGCGCCGCACCCGTCCCGTCTCGGATCGGGGAGAGGGATGGCGCACCAGGAAACCCCGGCGAGAGAGGCCGAAGGCCAATTCATGACCATGACTGATCCGATCGCAGACATGCTGACGCGTCTGCGGAACGCGAACTCGGCGTACCACGACTCCGTGGCGATGCCGCACTCGAAGATCAAGTCGCACATCGCGGAGATCCTCCAGCAGGAGGGCTTCATCACGGGCTGGAAGGTCGAGGACGCCGAGGTCGGCAAGAACCTCGTCCTGGAGCTGAAGTTCGGCCCCAACCGTGAGCGCTCCATCGCGGGCATCAAGCGGATCTCCAAGCCCGGTCTCCGGGTGTACGCGAAGTCCACCAACCTGCCGAAGGTGCTGGGCGGCCTGGGCGTGGCCATCATCTCCACGTCCCACGGTCTCCTGACCGACAAGCAGGCGCAGAAGAAGGGCGTGGGTGGGGAAGTCCTCGCCTACGTCTGGTAGTTCGGGAACGGAGGAGAGACACAATGTCGCGTATCGGCAAGCTCCCCATCCCGGTTCCCGCCGGCGTGGACGTCACCATCGACGGCCGTACGGTCGCGGTCAAGGGCCCCAAGGGCGAACTGACCCACACCGTCATCGCGCCGATCGACATCGCCAAGGCCGAGGACGGCACCCTTCAGGTGCTGCGGCCCAACGACGAGCGGCAGAGCAAGGCCCTGCACGGCCTGTCCCGCACGCTGGTGGCGAACATGATCACCGGTGTGACCCAGGGATACGTCAAGAAGCTCGAAATCAGCGGTGTCGGCTACCGCGTCGTGGCGAAGGGCTCCAACCTGGAGTTCTCCCTCGGCTACAGCCACCCGATCCTGGTCGAGGCCCCCGAGGGCATCACCTTCAAGGTGGAGTCCCCGACCCGTTTCTCGGTCGAGGGCATCGACAAGCAGAAGGTCGGCGAGGTTGCGGCCAACATCCGCAAGCTGCGCAGGCCCGACCCGTACAAGGCCAAGGGCGTCAAGTACGAGGGCGAAGTCATCCGCCGCAAGGTCGGAAAGGCGGGTAAGTAAGCCATGGCATACGGACAGAAGATCCTTAAGGGCGACGCCTACAAGCGCGCCGCGATCAAGCGCCGCCACATCCGGATCCGTAAGCACATCAACGGTACGGCGGAGCGTCCGCGTCTGGTCGTTACCCGCTCGAACCGCCACATCGTGGCCCAGGTGATCGACGACATCAAGGGTCACACCCTGGCGTCGGCGTCCACCCTGGACAGCTCGATCCGCGGTGGCGAGGGCGACAAGTCCGCGCAGGCCAAGCAGGTCGGCGCCCTGGTCGCCGAGCGCGCCAAGGCCGCCGGTGTCGAGGCCGTCGTGTTCGACCGTGGTGGTAACCAGTACGCGGGGCGCATCGCCGCCCTGGCGGACGCCGCCCGCGAGGCCGGACTCAAGTTCTGAGTCCTGGTTCCGTAGCTAGCGGAGACAGAGAGAGGTAATTCCAATGGCTGGACCCCAGCGCCGCGGTGGCGGTGCCGGTGGCGGCGAGCGGCGGGACCGGAAGGGCCGTGACGGCGGCGCAGCTGCCGCCGAGAAGACCGCGTACGTTGAGCGCGTTGTCGCGATCAACCGCGTCGCCAAGGTTGTGAAGGGTGGTCGTCGCTTCAGCTTCACCGCGCTGGTCGTGGTGGGCGACGGTGACGGCACCGTGGGTGTCGGATACGGCAAGGCCAAGGAGGTGCCGGCCGCCATCGCCAAGGGTGTTGAGGAGGCCAAGAAGCACTTCTTCAAGGTCCCGCGTATCCAGGGCACCATCCCGCACCCCATCCAGGGTGAGAAGGCTGCCGGCGTCGTCCTGCTCAAGCCCGCGTCGCCCGGTACCGGTGTTATCGCCGGTGGTCCGGTGCGTGCCGTGCTCGAGTGCGCCGGTATCCACGACGTGCTGTCGAAGTCGCTCGGCTCCGACAACGCGATCAACATCGTGCACGCCACCGTGGAGGCCCTGAAGGGCCTGCAGCGTCCCGAGGAGATCGCGGCCCGCCGTGGTCTGCCCCTCGAGGACGTCGCTCCCGCGGCTCTCCTGCGTGCGCGTGCCGGGGCGGGTGCGTAATCATGGCGCAGCTCAAGATCACGCAGGTCAAGTCCTACATCGGCAGCAAGCAGAACCACCGTGACACCCTGCGCTCCCTTGGTCTCAAGGGGATCAACACGCAGGTCGTCAAGGAGGACCGCCCCGAGTTCCGCGGCATGGTGCACACCGTCCGCCACCTCGTGACGGTCGAGGAGGTCGACTGATCATGGCGGAGCAGAACCCGCTCAAGATCCACAACCTCCGTCCCGCCCCGGGCGCCAAGACCGCCAAGACCCGTGTCGGTCGTGGTGAGGCGTCGAAGGGTAAGACGGCCGGTCGTGGTACCAAGGGCACGAAGGCCCGCTACCAGGTTCCGGAGCGCTTCGAGGGTGGGCAGATGCCCCTCCACATGCGTCTCCCGAAGCTGAAGGGCTTCAAGAACCCGTTCAAGACCGAGTACCAGGTCGTGAACCTCGACAAGCTGGCTTCCCTCTACCCCGAGGGTGGCGAGGTCACCGTCGAGTCGCTGGTGGCCAAGGGCGCTGTTCGCAAGAACAGCCTCGTCAAGGTCCTCGGCCAGGGCGAGATCTCCGTGGCGCTGCAGGTGACGGTCGACGCCGTCTCCGGCTCCGCCAAGGAGAAGATCACCGCCGCCGGCGGTTCCGTCACCGAGCTCGTCTGAATTCCGCAGGCGTCTCGATGACCTGAGCGATCCCGACCGGGGATACTCCACAAATGGGGTATCCCCGGTTGGTCGTTCCTAGGGCGGCAGTCTCGCCGGTAAGGTGGCCTGCACTGCCCACTTTTCACAGGGTGCTGCACTTCGGGCACTCTGAGCGGCAGTTGCCCGTTACTTATTCGTCGAACCTCAAGACCGTCACCCTTGACGCAGTTGCGCGGGGGTCGCAGGAGGCACCGTGCTCACCGCGTTCGCCCGGGCGTTCAAGACGCCCGACCTGCGCAAGAAGCTGCTCTTCACGCTCGGCATCATCGTGGTCTACCGGATCGGTACGCACGTCCCGATCCCAGGAGTCGACTACCGGAACGTCCAGACCTGTATCGACGCCGCCCAGGCCAACCAGGGCCTGTTCGGTCTGGTCAACATGTTCAGCGGCGGCGCGCTGCTCCAGATCACGATCTTCGCGCTGGGCATCATGCCGTACATCACGGCGAGCATCATTCTGCAGCTGCTGACCGTGGTGATTCCGCGCCTGGAAGCCCTGAAGAAGGAGGGCCAGGCCGGTACGGCGAAGATCACGCAGTACACCCGTTACCTGACGGTGGCCCTCGCCATCCTTCAGGGCACCGGCCTCGTCGCCACCGCCCGCAGCGGCGCTCTGTTCCAGGGCTGCCCGGTGGCCAGCCAGATCGTCCCGGACCAGTCGATCTTCGTCACCATCACCATGGTCATCACCATGACCGCCGGTACGGCGTTCGTGATGTGGCTCGGCGAGCTCATCACCGACCGCGGCATCGGCAACGGCATGTCGATCCTGATGTTCATCTCGATCGCCGCCACCTTCCCGTCCGCCCTGTGGGCCATCAAGGAGCAGGGCGACCTGGCCGGCGGCTGGATCGAGTTCGGCACCGTCATCGCGGTCGGCCTCGTCATGGTCGGCCTGGTGGTCTTCGTCGAGCAGGCTCAGCGCCGCATCCCGGTTCAGTACGCCAAGCGCATGATCGGCCGCCGCTCCTACGGTGGTACGTCCACGTACATCCCGCTGAAGGTGAACCAGGCGGGTGTGATTCCCGTCATCTTCGCCTCGTCGCTGCTCTACATCCCGGCGCTGATCGCCCAGTTCGCCGGAGGCACCTCGGGCTGGAAAACCTGGATCGAGCAACACTTCGTCAAGGGGGACCACCCGTATTACATCGCCACGTACTTCCTGCTGATCGTTTTCTTCGCATTCTTCTACGTCGCGATCTCCTTCAACCCCGAGGAAGTCGCCGACAACATGAAGAAGTATGGTGGCTTCATCCCGGGCATCCGGGCTGGCCGACCGACCGCTGAGTACCTGAGCTACGTACTCAACCGGATCACCTGGCCGGGTTCGCTGTACCTGGGTCTGATCGCTCTCGTACCGACGATGGCGTTGGTTGGTTTCGGGGCAAACCAGAACTTCCCGTTCGGCGGGACCAGCATCCTGATCATCGTGGGTGTCGGTCTCGAGACGGTGAAGCAGATCGAGAGCCAGCTCCAGCAGCGCAATTACGAAGGGTTCCTCCGCTGATGCGTATCGTCCTCGTCGGGCCGCCGGGTGCCGGTAAGGGAACGCAGGCCGCGTTCCTGGCCAAGAACCTGTCGATCCCGCACATCTCCACGGGCGACCTGTTCCGGGCCAACATCAGCCAGCAGACGGAACTCGGCAAACTGGCGAAGTCCTACATGGACGCGGGCAATCTCGTGCCCGACGAGGTCACCATCGCGATGGCGAAGGACCGCATGGAGCAGCCGGACGCCGAGAACGGCTTCCTGCTGGACGGCTTCCCCCGCAACGTCTCCCAGGCCGAAGCCCTCGATGAGCTGCTCGAGACCGAGAGCATGCAGCTCGACGCGGTGCTGGACCTGGAGGTCCCCGAGGACGAGGTGGTCAAGCGGATCGCCGGCCGCCGCATCTGCCGCAACGACTCCGCGCACGTCTTCCACGTGACGTACAAGCAGCCGGCCAAGGAGGGCGTCTGCGACGTCTGCGGCGGCGAGCTGTACCAGCGGGACGACGACTCCGAGGAGACCGTCCGCAAGCGGCTGGAGGTCTACCACACGCAGACCGAGCCGATCATCGACTACTACAAGGCGCAGGGGCTGGTCGTGACCATCTCCGCGCTCGGCAAGGTCGAGGAGGTCACGGCTCGCGCCATGGAGGCGCTGCAGCGTGACGAGGACGGTCAGTAGAAGCGTTCGAGATTCCGTGAGAAGCCCCCGGCGTCCCCTGGTGGACGACGGGGGCTTCTTTGCTGCAAGCAAAGTTGGGTCGTGTCCCGCGGACCCGTCCTCCGCTTCGGCGTACGTCTGTGCGTACGCGTATCCTGGTGCGTCGCGATACCAGTGGCCAGGAGGCGCAACCCATCATGGTGCAGATCAAGACCCCCGAGCAGATCGCCAAGATGCGTGAGGCGGGGCTGGTCGTCGCCGCCATACACGCGGCGACCCGCGAAGCCGCCGTGCCGGGGGCCACGACGAAGGATCTGGACCAGGTAGCCCGCAAGGTGCTCGCCGAGCACAACGCCAAGCCGAACTTCCTCGGCTACGGCGGCTTCCCCGCGACCATCTGCACCTCGGTGAACGAGGTCGTCGTCCACGGCATCCCGTCCGACGACGTCGTCCTCAAGGACGGGGACGTGATCTCCATCGACTGCGGCGCGATCATCGACGGCTGGCACGGCGACGCGGCGTTCACGGCCTTCGTGGGCTCCGGTCACGCCCCGGAGCTGGTCGAGCTCTCCCGGGTGACCGAGGAGTCGATGTGGGCCGGCATCGCGGCCATGAAACAGGGCAACCGGCTGGTCGACGTCTCCCGCGCGATCGAGACGTACATCCGCCGCCAGCCCAAGCCCGGCGGCGGCCGCTACGGGATCATCGAGGACTACGGCGGCCACGGCATCGGCACCGAGATGCACATGGACCCGCACCTGCTGAACTACGTCGACCGGCGTCGGGGCAAGGGGCCCAAGCTCGTCCCCGGGTTCTGCCTCGCGATCGAGCCCATGGTCTCCCTCGGCACCCCGAAGACCGAGGTCCTCCAGGACGACTGGACGGTCGTCACCACGGACGGCACGTGGTCGTCCCACTGGGAGCACTCCGTCGCACTGACGGAGGAGGGCCCCCTGGTGCTGACGTCTCCCGACGGCGGTAAGGCGAAACTCGCCGAGCTCGGCATCGTCGCCGCGCCGGATCCTCTGGGCTGAGTCGCCTACCGGGGCGGCGCGTACTGTCGGCCGGCGGCTGCGGGTGCGTGGGGGCTTGTCGCGCCCACGCGGCGGAGCCGCATATCGACACGGCCCCGCGCCCCTATGCGGCGCGCTTAAGGATCTCCCCGCTGGGGCAGGCTCTCTCGATTCGTGTTTCCGAGGGCCCTGACGTAGACTGACTCGTCGGCTCTTGTGCATCCGCATGTCTGCATGCGCTCGCACTGAGTCGATCAAGGTAGTCGATTCGAAGGGCGAAGCGTGGCCAAGAAGCAAGGTGCCATCGAGATCGAGGGCACTGTCGTCGAGTCTCTTCCGAACGCCATGTTCAAGGTCGAGCTCCAGAACGGCCACCAGGTCCTGGCACACATCAGCGGCAAGATGCGTATGCACTACATCCGCATCCTCCCTGACGACCGGGTCGTGGTGGAGCTGTCTCCGTACGACCTGACGCGTGGCCGGATCGTCTACCGCTACAAGTAGATCTTGCCCGCGCCCCGGCTTCCGGGGTGGTGGCACTGACCCGGAGAACCTCACCCATGAAGGTCAAGCCGAGCGTCAAGAAGATCTGCGACAAGTGCAGGGTGATCCGCCGTCACGGCCGGGTCATGGTCATCTGCGACAACCCGCGCCACAAGCAGCGCCAGGGCTGACGCACGACCGATCCCTCTGCCTTCATCGCAGGGATTCGCGCGACGCAAGCTGAATATGTTCATACGCAGGACCCAGACCCCCGGGTCTGACACCCCCGGTCGGAGGCCGGGGACCCAGTTCGTACCTCATACGGCGGCTGGGAGTCGGTTCTGCGGAAGACCTCCGTCAAGTAACTGGAGCCATTGAATGGCACGCGTTTCCGGTGTTGACATCCCGCGCGACAAGCGCGTGGAGATCGCCCTCACCTACGTGTTCGGCATCGGCCGGACCCTCTCGCAGCAGACGCTGGCCGCCACCGGCGTCGACCCGAACACCCGCGTTCGCGACCTCTCCGAGGAGCAGCTCGTCGCGATCCGCGAGTACGTCGACAACAACATCAAGACCGAGGGTGACCTCCGTCGCGAGATCCAGGCCGACATCCGCCGCAAGGTCGAGATCGGTACCTACCAGGGTCTGCGTCACCGTCGCGGTCTGCCCGTCCGCGGTCAGCGCACCAGCACCAACGCCCGCACCCGCAAGGGCCCGCGTCGCGCCATCGCCGGCAAGAAGAAGCCGGGCAAGAAGTAGTCCTCAGCGGACGCTCGTCAGCGGTCTTCGCTGCAGGACCGACCACCTCCCGTAGGAGTTATAGATGCCCCCCAAGGGTCGTCAGGGCGCTGCCAAGAAGGTGCGCCGCAAGGAAAAGAAGAACGTCGCTCACGGCCACGCGCACATCAAGAGCACGTTCAACAACACGATCGTCTCGATCACGGACCCGTCCGGCAACGTGATCTCCTGGGCCTCCGCCGGCCACGTCGGCTTCAAGGGCTCCCGGAAGTCCACGCCGTTCGCCGCGCAGATGGCCGCCGAGTCGGCTGCCCGCCGCGCCCAGGAGCACGGCATGCGCAAGGTCGACGTGTTCGTCAAGGGCCCGGGTTCCGGTCGTGAGACCGCCATCCGTTCGCTCCAGGCGACCGGTCTCGAGGTCGGCTCCATCCAGGACGTCACCCCGACCCCGCACAACGGCTGCCGTCCGCCGAAGCGCCGCCGCGTCTGACGCGACGCCTTCGGGTTCTCGGTTTTCGGGCGGTACGGCTCCTTCGGGCCGTATCGCCCGTACCCTTGCAGTACCCGTCCCTTTTTGTCGGGGACGGTCGAGTCGGGCGTCATATAGCGGGCGCCCCCGACTGAAGGATCTGATCCACACATGCTGATCGCTCAGCGTCCCTCGTTGACCGAAGAGGTCGTCGACGAATTCCGCTCCCGGTTCGTGATCGAGCCGCTGGAGCCGGGCTTCGGTTACACCCTCGGCAACTCCCTCCGCCGGACCCTCCTGTCCTCGATCCCGGGTGCGGCGGTCACGTCCATCCGCATCGACGGTGTCCTGCACGAGTTCACCACCGTGCCGGGCGTCAAGGAGGACGTCACCGACCTGATCCTCAACATCAAGCAGCTGGTCGTCTCCTCGGAGCACGACGAGCCGGTCGTGATGTACCTGCGCAAGCAGGGCCCGGGTCTGGTCACCGCCGCCGACATCGCGCCCCCGGCCGGTGTCGAGGTGCACAACCCCGACCTCGTCCTCGCCACGCTCAACGGCAAGGGCAAGCTGGAGATGGAGCTCACGGTCGAGCGTGGCCGCGGTTACGTCTCCGCCGTGCAGAACAAGCAGGTCGGCCAGGAGATCGGCCGGATCCCGGTCGACTCGATCTACTCGCCGGTGCTCAAGGTCACGTACAAGGTCGAGGCCACGCGTGTCGAGCAGCGGACCGACTTCGACAAGCTGATCGTCGACGTCGAGACGAAGCAGGCCATGCGTCCGCGTGACGCCATGGCGTCCGCCGGTAAGACCCTGGTCGAGCTGTTCGGTCTCGCCCGCGAGCTGAACATCGACGCCGAGGGCATCGACATGGGCCCGTCCCCCACGGACGCCGCCCTTGCCGCCGACCTGGCGCTGCCGATCGAGGAGCTGGAGCTCACCGTTCGGTCGTACAACTGCCTCAAGCGCGAGGGCATCCACTCCGTGGGTGAGCTCGTGGCTCGTTCCGAGGCCGACCTCCTCGACATTCGTAACTTCGGTGCGAAGTCCATCGACGAGGTCAAGGCGAAGCTGGCCGGCATGGGCCTGGCCCTGAAGGACAGCCCGCCCGGATTCGACCCGACCGCTGCGGCGGACGCCTTCGGCGCCGACGACGACGCGGACGCGGGCTTCGTGGAGACCGAGCAGTACTGAGTCTCTGCTTCCGGGGTTCGCGTCAGCGGACCCCGGATCTCCGACAGGCAAACCCGCCTGCTCGGATACTGACCCCGGTACCTGATACGGCCGGGGCAGACACCTAGGAGAAACACCATGCCGAAGCCCACCAAGGGTGCCCGTATGGGCGGCAGCGCCGCGCACGAGAAGCTGCTCCTCGCGAACCTCGCGAAGGCGCTGTTCGAGCACGGCCGCATCACCACCACCGAGGCGAAGGCGCGCAAGCTGCGTCCGTACGCCGAGCGTCTGGTCACCAAGGCGAAGAAGGGCGACCTTCACAACCGCCGTCAGGTGCTCCAGGTCATCACGGACAAGAGCATCGTCCACACGCTCTTCACCGAGATCGGCCCGCGCTACGAGAACCGTCCGGGTGGCTACACCCGCATCACCAAGATCGGTAACCGCCGTGGCGACAACGCGCCCATGGCTGTCATCGAGCTGGTCGAGGCGCTGACGGTGGCGCAGGAGGCGACGGGTGAGGCCGAGGCCGCGACCAAGCGTGCCGCCAAGGACGCCGAGGCTGCCGAGGCTCAGGTCGATGTGACCAAGGCTGATGACGCCGAGGAGTCCAAGGACGCCTAAGCGTCTGCCGGGGGCTGTTTGCCGGCGGCTACGGGTTTGTTGTGGCTTGTCGCGCAGTTCCCCGCGCCCCTGAAGGGCGTTGGCGGGTCCGTTCCTCTTTGAGGGGCGGGCCCGCTTTTGTGTTGCTGAGAGGATCTGCGTGTGAGTGACGAAGTGGCACCCGGTCTTGTTCGTGTGCGTCTTGATCTGTCCTACGACGGGAGCGAGTTCTCCGGGTGGGCCAAGCAGGCCGGGGGGCGGCGGACCGTGCAGGGGGAGATCGAGGACGCCCTGCGGACCGTGACGCGGTCGGGTCGGACGTACGAGCTGACCGTGGCGGGGCGTACCGATGCCGGGGTGCACGCCCGGGGACAGGTGGCGCATGTCGATCTGCCGCGTGAGGTCTGGGCCGAGCACCACCAGAAGCTGCTGAAGCGGCTCGCCGGGCGGCTGCCCAGGGACGTACGGGTGTGGGCCCTCAGGGAGGCGCCCAGCGGCTTCAACGCGCGGTTCTCGGCGATCTGGCGGCGGTACGCGTACCGGGTCACCGACAACCCAGGGGGCGTCGATCCGCTGCTGCGCAACCATGTGCTGTGGCACGACTGGCCCTTGGACGTCGACGCCATGAACGAGGCCGCGCGGCGGCTGCTCGGGGAGCACGACTTCGCCGCCTACTGCAAGAAGCGGGAGGGCGCGACGACGATCCGCACGCTCCAGGAGCTGAGTCTCGTGAAGGGCGACGACGGGATCATCACCGCGACCGTGCGGGCCGACGCCTTCTGCCACAACATGGTGCGCTCGCTCATCGGGGCGCTGCTGTTCGTGGGCGACGGGCACCGGCCGCCGGACTGGCCCGCGAAGGTGCTGGCGGCCGGCGTACGGGACTCGGCCGTGCACGTCGTGCGGCCGCACGGGCTGACGCTGGAGGAGGTCGGCTACCCGGCCGACGAGTTGCTGGCCGCGCGCAACAAGGAGGCGCGGAACAAGCGGTCGTTGCCGTCGGCGGGATGCTGCTGACCGGATGTCCACCGTCCTCACCGGCGGGCGGAGTTCCAGGTCCCGACCAGTCCGGACAGGGCCCTCGCGGCGGCGGCGGCGTCGGAGCCGTCGCCGCGTGCCTTGGGGGAGAGCTCCACGTGGAGGAACCTGGCGTGGTGCCGCTCCGCGGCCTTGCCCTGGACGTTCGTGGTGCCTTCCAAGGGGCAGCGGGCCGACCAGCTCCGGCAGACCCGCAGCCCGTCGGCCTGCATGCCGTCGGCCAGGGCGGCGGCCTCGGTGAGGGTGCTCCGTGCGGCTCCGGTGGAGAGGACGGCGTCGTAGGGGCGCTCCGAGTCCTTGGCGAAGCCGTGCAGTTGCACGCCCGGGACGTCGCGTTTCTGGAGCTCGACGACGATCGCGTGGAAGAGGCTGTCTTCCCGGTGGGCGACGTCGGCGGCGTCGCCCCGGCCCGCCTCGCGGTGCGCGCCGGCCAGGACCAGCGAGCCGCCGGGGTTGTCCTCCAGCAGCCGCACGCCCAGGCGTTCGGTGTCGCGGTCGGAGACCGGGTGCGGTACCTGGGCGTTCCAGCGGACGTCGGAGTCGGCGGTCAGGTAGAGGCGCCCCCAGCGTTCGGCCCGGCCCGGCCGGGCGGCGGCGATCTCGTCGTACCTGCGGCCTGACTCGGTGTCGGTGAGGCGGGTGAGCTTGAGGCCGAGGGGGGCGAGCAGTTCTTCGGCCTGTGGGGCGTCGCCGTCCAGGAGGTGGCCGACGCTCTCGGCGACGCGCTCGCGCTGGGTGTCGTCCGGTGGGGAGTACCCGGCGTCGGGCTCCAGATCCGCCGTGTACGTGAGGATCCTGCTGCGGAGGTCCACCAGCTCCCGGGCGTGCGGAGTGGAGTCGTCCGTTGACCGGTCTGGTGCCGATTGACAGCCGAACAAGGCGAGGACGAGTCCGAATTGGACCAAAATGCGAGTCAAATGTGACTGTCTTGTGACGGTAACTTCCGTGGTGCTTGTGTGCTTCATGTGAATATGATGCGGTGACACTTCGTAATCCTCTCCGGATCGCTCGGGTGGCAACCGCTTTCCTGGCCACTGCCGCCGTGGCGACCGCGTGCACCTCCGCGGCCTCCGCCCCGCAGCTGAAGCCGGGCGGGCGCTCGTTCACCGTCGCCGCCGCAGGTGACGTGCTGATCCACCCCGAGCTGGTCGACCAGGCTGCCAAGGATGCCAAGAAGACCGGCGAAGGAGAGGCCGGACTGGACTTCGGGCCGCTGCTCGCCGGGGTGAAGCCGGTCATCAGCAAGGCCGATCTGGCCATCTGTCACATGGAGACGCCCGTCGGAAAGCCCCGGGGGCCCTTCGAGGGGTACCCGGAGTTCCTCGTCCCGCCGCAGATCCTGACGACGCTCAAGGACGTGGGCTACGACACCTGCTCGACGGCCTCCAACCACACCTACGACCACGGCCTGGGGGCCGTGCGGCGCACCTTGAACGCCATGGACAAGGCCGGCCTCGGGCACACCGGCTCGGCTCGCACACCCGAGGAAGCGGAACGGATCAACATCCGTGACGTGAAGGGCGTCAAGGTCGCCCACCTCTCGTTCTCCTGGATGTCGTTCCGCCACCCGACGCCGGAGAAGGAGAAATGGGCCTTCAACGAGCTCGACGCGGACGCGATCAAGGACGCCGAGGCCCGGGCCCGCGAGAAGGGCGCCGAGGTGGTCATCCTCTCGCTCCACTGGGGAGCCGAGCACTACAACGAACCGAGCGTCGCCCAGCTGCGGTTGGCGGAACGGCTCAGCGAGGAGACCGGGATCGACCTGGTGATCGGGCACCACTCCCATGCGGTGCAGCCGATCCAGAAGGTGAACGGCACCTGGGTCGCCTACAGCCTGGGCAACCAGGTCGCCCGGCACTCCTCGCCCACCGGGGTCACCGAGGAGGGCGCGATCGGCTGGTTCGAGTTCCGTGAGGCGACCGACGGCTGGGACGTCTCCGCCCGCTACGCCACGACGCTGGTGGACATCCCGCCCGAGGTGGAGGCCGGTGAGAAGCCGCCCGCCGGCGCGGTCGAGGACCACCGGGTGGTGGACGTGCGGCGGGCGCTCGACACGCCGGGCGACCTCTCCGAGGAGCGCCTCGCCCGCTACCGGCTGGCGGCCGACCGTACGCGCGGCTTCCTGTACAACCGCGGGGCTCCGGGCGGCGACGGCCTGAAGGAGCTCCCGCTGGAGCGTGACTAGCACCACAGCGCACAGGGGGCGAGCGGCACAACCTCGGCCCTCCCCAACAGTCTTGTATACGGCGGTCCGTCACCCCTCCCTCGGGAGCGGTGTCGGAGCGGCCGTTCTTCACCCAGAGGCCGGAGGAGACCACCGGTGACACCCACCCGCGCCGAGCGCCCCGTGAAGGGGGGACGGCGGCGCAGTCGACGACGCGCGGACATGCCGCTGCTCGGCGGCGTCCGTCCCCCGATCGCGCTGCTGTGCGTCCTCGTGCTGGCCCTCGCGGGCCTCACCGCCCAGGTGCTCGGCCCTGCCGGCGAGCAGGCCGTACCGCAGGCGGTGCTCTCTTCGCAGCAGCACTTCGCGGAGGACGGCGCCATCGCCCTGCGTGCCTCGATCGACGAGCGGGTCACCGACCTGAACCGCACCGCCGCCGCGCTGAACGCGGGGCCGCCGGTCAAGCCCGAGCGTGTCCTGTCCGACCTGGGCAAGACGTACCAGAAGTGGACGGGCACCACCGTCCTGGACCTGGAGAGCGGCAAGGTGCTGGCCGCCAGGGGGGAAACGATTCCCCTCGAGTGGCTGGACAAGGACGTCCTCACCGGGGACGCGGCCCTCAAGCCCCGCATGGTGCGGCTGGAGACCGGCGACGTACGCCTGATGACCATGGCGGTCCTCGACTTCGACGACCGGCCGCAGCAACTGCTGCTCGCCTCCAACAGCCTGTCCGTGCCCGCCATCAACCTGGGCCAGTTCCGTTCCATGGCGGTCGTCGCCACCGGCGGGGAGGTCCTCGCCACGGCCGGCTTCGAGCAGTCCGAGGCGCTCAACACCGACCAGGAGCGCAAGGAGCTGTCCTTCCTCCAGAAGCAGATGAGCGGGCTGTCCGCCCAGGCGGCACGGGAGACCGAGCAGGACCCGGTCAGCGCCAGGGAACCGGGCTCCCGCGGCTACCCCGGGGTCAGCGGGACCCTGGTCGGGGAGAGCTACAACGGCCGTGTCGCCACCGCCGGTTACGCCTCCCTCTCCTCCGCCGACCCGGAGGAGAAGAAGAGCGTCGGCGCGGGCCTCGGGCTCACCGTCGTCGCCCTGCTGCCCGTGGTCCGGCAGCAGGCCGCCGGTCCGGACCGGGAGCTCTACGGGCTGCTGGCGGCCGGAGCCCTGGTGGTGCTCGGACTGCTCGCCGCCGCCGTGCTGTGGGCGACCGTGCAGCGGCCGCTGCTGCGGCTGTTCCTGGAGTCCCGCCGACTGGCCCGGGGCGACCTGACCCGCCCGGTGGACGTGCCCCGCTGGGGCGAGGCCGCGCGCATCGGTTCCGCCCTGGAGAGGCTGCGCGCGCAGCTGGGCGGCCCGGCCGGTGATTCCGGCGGGCGTCAGCGCGTCAAGGGGCGGTTCGGGGTGCGCGGTCCGCTCGCGCTGACCGCCGTACTGCTGCTCCTGTGGTGCCTGCCCGTCGGCCTCCTGCTGAACCGCACCGACGACTCCGTCAGCATCCCGGCCAGCATGGTCGCGGACCAGCGCGACCGTACCGACCTGGTCGCCGACCGGGTGCGCCGGGCGCTCAACGAGGCGCAGGCGGACCTGGTGTCCACGTCCCGGCTGATCGACCCGGACGACGCCGACGCCGGCCGCGCGCTGCTGGAGGAGACGCTGCGCGAGCACACCCGCTACCAGGCGCTGTACCTCCTCGACGAGGACGGCGAGGTCGTCGCCCGCGCCGGTAAGGAGCCGCGCGCCGACTTCGCCGACGGGGACGATCTGCCGCTGGTCCGGGTGGCCGGCAAGGGCGGGAAGAAGCCGGTCGTCCAGGCCGCCGCGCCCCTGCCGGGCGACAAGGGCATGACCCTGGTCGGCGAGGTCCGGGTCGAGTTCCTCAACTCGCTGCTGAAGCGGCCGGGGCTCGGTGAGGTCCGTGTGGTCGACTCCAAGACGCAGACCATCGCCGCCAGCGACGGCTTCCTGGCCTT
Organism: Streptomyces afghaniensis 772; assembly: GCA_000415505.1. GTDB lineage: Bacteria > Actinomycetota > Actinomycetes > Streptomycetales > Streptomycetaceae > Streptomyces > Streptomyces afghaniensis. The sequence continues at coordinate 115 of KE354180.1, read as the reverse complement.
CGAGGACCTGCCGCGCGACGCGCTCGCCGACCTCGTCCGGGCCGGCAGCGTCCACGTCGGTGCCGGTCCCGTCGAGAACGGCCTGCTGATCCGCGAGGGACGCGGGACCACGGTC
>KE354179.1 GCA_000415505.1 Streptomyces afghaniensis 772 | reverse complement strand
ATCTCGTCGTCGAGCAGCCAGCGCAGCACGTCGATCTCGTGCACGGCCGTGTCCTGGGCGGCCATGGCGGAGTGGTACGACTCCGGCACGGTCGGGTTGCGGTGGGCGCAGTGCACGATCAGCGGGGCCCCGAGCGAGCCGGTCGACAGGACCTCCTTCATCTGGCGGTATCCGGCGTCGAAGCGGCGCATGAAGCCGACCTGCACCAGGCGGCGGCCGTGCGCCCGCTCGGCCTCGACGATCCGCAGACAGTCCTCGGCGGTCGTGGCGAGGGGCTTCTCGCAGAACACCGGCTTGCCGGCCGAGATCGCGCTCAGGACGTGCTCGGCGTGGGTGGGCCCCCAGGAGGTGACGAGGACGGCGTCCACGTCGGGGGAGGCGATCAGCTCCGCGCCGGTGGGCAGCGCGGTGGCCCCCACCCGCGCCGCCACCTCGGCGGCGCGCCCGGCGTCGATGTCGGTCACGGCCGTGACGGCGGCCCCGGTGACGACCTCGGTGAGCCGCCGGATGTGGTCCTGGCCGATCATTCCGGCGCCGATGACGCCTACACGTACGGTCATGGTCGTTCCTTCGAAGGGAGGGTCAGGAGAAGCGGGTGCGGAGTTCGGCTTCGAGGGTTTCGAGGGTGCGGCCCTTGGTCTCGGGGACGTAGCGCTTGACGAAGGCGAGCGACAGCAGGCCCGCCACCACGAACAGGAAGAAGGTGTTGGAGATCCCGATCCCGGAGACCAGGGACGGGAAGACCAGCCCGATCACGAAGTTGGTCAGCCACAGGACCACGGCCGCGATGCCCATGCCGAAGCCGCGCATCCGCATCGGGAAGATCTCCGACAGCATCAGCCAGGTCACCGGGGAGATCGCGCCCTGCTGGAAGGCGAGGAACGTGACCGTCATGGCGAGCACCGCGAACGCCCGCGCGTCACCCGAGGGCAGGACCAGGGAGAAGACGCCGATGAGCAACAGGGCGGCGGTCGTGCCGGCCTGGCCGGTCATCAGCATGGGGCGGCGCGGTACCCGGCCCAGCAGCCAGATGCCGACGAAGGTGGCCAGCACCGAGATCACACCGTTGGCGATGTTCGCCGTCAGCGCGCTGTCGGCGGCGAAACCGGCGTCGGTGAGGATCTGCGTGCCGTAGTACATGATCGTGTTGACGCCGGTGATCTGCTGCACGATCGCGATGCCGAACCCGACGAACATCAGCTTGCGCACCCACGGCGTGCTCTTCATGTCCTGCCAGCCGCCGAGCTTGGCCTGCTCGTCCTTGACGGCTAGCGCGGACACCTCCTTCAGCTCGGCCTCGGCCCGGGCCTGGGAGCGCACCTGCCTGAGGACTTCGAGAGCCTCCCCGAAGCGACTTTGGGAGGCCAGCCAGCGCGGGCTCTCCGGCATCACCAGCATGCCGAACCAGAGCACCACCGCCGGCACCGTCGCGATGACCAGCATCCAGCGCCACACGCCACCGGACTCGCCGCCGACCTGGGCGATGATCGCGTTCGACGTGAAGGCCAGCAGCTGACCGCTGACGATCATCAGCTCGTTGCGGGTGACGAGAGCGCCGCGCCGCTCGGCGGGGGACACCTCCGCGAGATACACCGGCACGGTCACCGACGCGCCGCCGACCGCGAGGCCGAGGACGAACCGCGCCACGATCATCACCTCGGTCGTGGGGGCGAGCGTGCAGCCGAGCGCGCCGACGAAGAACAGCACGGCCAGCAGCAGGATGTTGCGCCGCCTGCCGCGCGCGTCCGACAACCGGCCGCCGGTCACCGCGCCCAGGGCGGCACCCAGCAGCAGCGAGCTGGTGACCATGCCCTCGGTGACCGGGGTCAGGCCGAGGTCCTCGGTCATGTAGGGCAGGGCGCCGTTGATGACGCCGGTGTCGTAGCCGAAGAGCAGACCACCGAACGTGGCGATGATCGTGATCAGCCTCAGCCGCCGCCTGACCGCCGGGGGAGCGTCGTCCGCGACGGCGGTGGCGGGGGGCGGGACGGGGGCCGGTGTCGTGTCGTCCGTGACGTCCATGGGCCGCTCCTTACCTGTCGATGTTCGGGCGCCGGGTACCCGACAGTCCGCAGCCGGCCAGGTGTTCACGGGTGCTGACCGCGATCGGCAGCGGCACCCCGGGAGCACACGGGTACAGGTCCTGCTCGACGATCACGAACAACTCGGCGTCGAGCCCCGCGAGTTCGCCCACCACGTCGGCCGGCTTCGGCACCCCGGCCGGCGGTGACACGCACACCCCGCGCTTCACGGCCTCGCCGAAGGACAGGTCCTCGGCCGCGACCTGCGCCAGGATCTCCGGGTCCATCTGCTTGATGTGCACGTAGCCGACCCGCTCACCGAAACGGCGGATCAGATCCAGGTTGTCGCCGCCGCCGTAGGCGACGTGCCCCGTGTCCAGGCAGAGGTTGGTGTAACGGCTGTCGGACTCGTTGAGCAGCCGTTCGATCTCGGCTTGCGTCTGGATGTGGCTGTCGGCGTGCGGGTGGACGACCAGCCGTACGTCGTACTCCTCCAGCAGCAGCCTGCCCAGCCGGTCGGCGGCCCGGCCGAACCCGGCCCACTGCTCGGCGGTCAGCTCGGGCGACTCGGTGAACGCACCCGTCTTCTCGTCCCGGTACATCGGCGGGATGAAGACGAGGTGGTGCGCCCCTGCGGCGGCGGTCAGCGCGGCGACCTGCCGGACATGGGCGAGCATCTCGTCCCACGCCTCGGGCCGGTGCAGCGCGCCGAACGCGGTACCGCCGGAGACCTTCAGCCCCCGGGCGTCCAGCTCGGCCTTCAGCCGCTGCGGGTCGGTGGGGAGGTAGCCGTACGGGCCGAGCTCCAGCCACTCGTACCCGGCCTGGACCAGCTCGTCGAGGAAGCGGGTGTACGACACCTGGTGCTCGTCCTCGGGGAACCAGACACCCCATGAGTCGGGGGCGGAGCCGAGGCACAGGTTGCCGACGGTCGTACGCAGCGGGGCTGGCACCGTTGCCATGGTGAGAGTCCTTCGGGGAGAGGAAGGGGGCGGGCGTGAAGCTGATGCGCTCTACTAGCGCGCTCTAGTTCGAGTACGATGACCCCTGTCCAAATGTCATGTCAATAGGTTGTTGCCGGGAGATTGCCGAGTCCTGGTACGGGCCCCGTGCGGGACACCCGTAAGGTGGTCGGCGTCGGAGGGTGGGTTCACACGTGGATGCATCGGGCAGGCAGCGGCCCACGATGGCGGACGTCGCCGAGAAGGCGGGCGTGTCCCGCGCGCTCGTCTCGATCATCTTCCGCAACCAGCGGGGGCCAGCCAGGAGACCCGGGAACGGGTCCTGCGCGTCGCCGACGAGATCGGCTACCGGCCCGACAGCGCGGCCCGGCTGCTGGCCCGTGGCCGCAGCCGCACGCTCGGCGTGATGTTCACCGTGCACCAGACCTTCCACACGGACCTCATCACCGGCATCTACCCCGAGGCCGAGCGGCTCGGTTACGACGTCCTGCTCTCCGGCGCCACCCACGGCCGCAGCGAGGCCAAGGCGGTCGAGGCGCTGCTCAGCCACCGCTGCGAGGCGGTGATCCTGCTCGGCCCGGACGCCGACCCCGCCTACCTCGCCGAACTCGGACAGCGCACGGTCACCGTCTCGGTCAGCCGCCGGGTGCCCCAGGCCCATGTCGACTTCGTGCACTCCGCCGAGGGCAAGGGCGTCCGGCAGGCCATGGACCACCTGGTGGAGCTGGGGCACCGCCGGATCGTGCACATCGACGGCGGACGCGGCCCCGGTTCGGCGGAGCGGCGGCGTGCCTACCGCGCCGCGATGCGGCGCCACGGGCTGGAGGACCGGGCGCGGGTGATCCCCGGTGAGCACACCGAGGAGTCCGGCATCGAGACCGGCCGGCTGCTGCTGGCCGAACGCGACAGCGGGCGGCCGCTGCCGACGGCGGTCCTCGCCGGCAACGACCGCTGCGCGATGGGGCTGCTGATGGCCTTGACCCGGGCGGGCGTCGAGGTCCCGCGCGACCTGTCCGTCGTCGGCTACGACGACAGCCACCTCTCCCACCTGATGCCGATCGGCCTGACCACCGTCCGCCAGGACGCGGTCCTCATGGCCGAGCACGCGGTCCGCTTCGCCGTCGAACGACTGGAGAACGGCGAACTGCCGCCGAGGGAGGCGGTGCTGGACCCCAAGCTGGTGGTGCGGGGGACGAGCGGGCCTGCCCCGGCGGAGGGTTCCCAGGGAGTGTCCGCCTAGCGCGTGCCCTTCTTCGCGAACTCGGCGACGCTGTCGACGTTGTCCTTCGTGACGAAGGCCGGTCCGGTGAGGACGGGAGCCGTGCTGCCGCCGCTGAAGTTGCCGTTCGTCCTGTACAGCCACAGCCCGTCGACGGCGAGGTAGCCCTGGAGGTAGGGCTGCTGGTCGACGGCGAACTGGATGTCCCCGCCCTGGATGGCGGCGACGAGGTCCTTGTTGAGGTCGAAGGTGGCGACCTTGGCCTTGCTGCCGGCGTCCTTGACCGACTGCACCGCGGTCATGGCGATCGGGGCGCCCAGCGTGACCACCTGGTCGATGCTGGAGTCCTTCTGGAGCTTGGCCGTCAGGGTCGACTTCACGGAGGGCATGTCGGTGCCGTTGACGTACAGGTTCTCCGTCGTGCCCTTGAAGCCCTCCTTCAGGCCGGCGCAGCGCGCCTCCAGCGCGACCTGGCCCTGCTCCTGGATCACGCAGACGGCGTGCTTGGCGCCCTGCTGGTTGAGGCGTTCGCCGAAGGCATGGCCGGCGATGTTCTCGTCCTGGCCGAAGTACTCGAGCATGCCGAGTTCCTTCCAGTTGTCCAGGCCGGAGTTGAAGCCGACGACCGGAATGCCGGCCGCCTTGGCCTTGGCCACGACGGCCTTCATGGCGTCGGGCTTGGCGGCGGTGAGCGCGATGCCGTCGACCTTCTGGTCGATGGCGTTCTGCACCAGGTTGGCCTGGTTCCCGGCGACGGGGTCGCTGGAGTAGACGAGCTTGATGTTGTCCTTCGCGGCAGCCGCCTGGGCGCCCTTGCGGATCAGGTCCCAGAAGGTGTCGCCGGGTGCCGCGTGGGTGACCATGGCGACGGTCATCCGCGGGGTGGTGGCCTTGCCCGCGGCGGCGTCGGTGCCGCCGGACTCGGACTTCTTCCCGCCGGCGCCGCTGGAGCAGCCGGCGGCGAGCAGGGCGCCCACGAGGACGGCGGTGGTCAGGGCGGCGGATCTGTGGTGTCTGCGCATGTCGGGTGCACCTCGATGTGCTGGGGAGAGCGGGCCGTGCCCGGTCCTGGGAGGCAACTGGAGCGCGCCACTAGCGCGCTCTAGTGGCAGGTACTATGCGGGCGCCTCCGGGTGATGTCAACAGCTTTGTCAGGACGTACCAACAAACGTGACGTTCCGACGAACCGGACGGTCCGACGCACAGGGTGCTCCGACATGACGGGGCCGCCCGCACACACCGTGCACTGCCGGTGTGTGCGGGCGGCCCCGCGCAGCGGACGGTCCCTGACCGTCCGGTCGGTGCTGCTCAGCTCTCCGATCCGCTGATGTTGACCATCCATGGGACGCCGAAGCGGTCCGTGCACATGCCGAAGACGTCGCCCCACATCTGCTTCTCCAGCGGCACCGACACCGAGCCGCCCGCGGAGAGCTTCTCCCAGTAGCCGCGCAGCTCGGCGTCGTCGTCGCCGCTCAGGCTCACCGAGAAGGGCTGGCCCGGCGCGGACTCCATGCCCGGCGGGTTGTCGGCGCCCATCAGGGTGAAGCCGCCGGGGGTCTCCAGCATGCCGTGCATGATCTTGTCGGCGTTCGGGGCTTCCGCCTGGCCGAAGTCGCCGTAGGTGTTGAGGGACAGGGTGCCGCCGAAGACGTCCTTGTAGAACTCCAACGCCTGCCGGGCGTCGCCGTTGAAGGACAGGTACGGGTTGAGACGCGAGACCATGAGAACCTCCGTGACGGGGCCGTTGTCATGTGGACGGCGCTGAAGGCTCACGCCTCGTCGGACGACCCGTTGTTCCAGTCGTACGGGCCACCGCCGCGCCACTCGATCAGCTCGGTGTCGTCGACGGCCGTGTCGGTGGTGGGCAGACCCTCGCGGTGCAGCAGGTCCAGCACGTCGAAGAGGCTGTAGGCGACGCCCATGCGCTCGCCGTGGATGGTCACCAGCCGTCCGCCGTCCGACGCGGGCGGCTGCACGACCACAGGGGGTTGACCGTCCATAGCCCCACCATGCTCCCGAAACCGCCGGTTCGCAGCTCGACTGGCCCATAAGGGGGCCTCGTGCGGGCGCCGGGGCCCTGTGCGCCGGTGACAAGGCACGATCCGGAAACTGAGTTCTCATCAGCACCCCCTGAGGGAGCTCGCGCCGTGGCCCTAGCGTCCGTGGCATGGACATGAACCTTGCGAGAAGAGGGAAGTGGCGCGGCGCCGCACTGGCGGTGCTGCTCACCGCCGGGACGCTCACGGCCGCCGCTCCGGGTGCCCGAGCCGACGGCGCGCGGACCGAGACGCCGGTCGCGTCGACGTCGCCGGTGACCGGGGTGACGGAGTCGGTGGTGCGGGTGAAGGTGCCGCTGCCGGAGTCGGCCGGGCCGCGTCCGGCCGCCTGCGACTGGCTGTCGTACCTGCGCTACCGCTCCGCCGACGGTCCGGCCGCCTCGGCCGACGCGGACCGCGTCCTCGTCGCCCAGCCCGGCATCCTGGAAGGAGCCGGGGCGTTCGACAGCGTCGCCCGCAACACCGTGGCGCGAGCCGCCGAGCAGGGCCTGCACATCGAGTTCTGGGCGCTCGACCGGCGCTCCAACTGCCTGGAGGACCGCACCGGCATCGCCTCGGGCGACCAGCACACCGCCGTCGACTACTACCACCGCGGCAAGCAGGTCGACGGCCGGACCTTCGGCGGCTACGCCCGCAACGCGGAACTGGGGTGGATGGCGAAGCTCGGGATCGAGCAGACCGTACGCGACCAGTACGACCTGCTCACCGCCGAGTTGCCCTCCCAGGCGCAGCGCAAGCGGAAGGTGCTGTGCGGCGGGCACTCGCTGGGCGGTGTGATCACCGGGTACTTCGCCGCCGCCGACTTCGACGGCGACCGGGCCACGACGGCGGACGCCGGCTACAACCAGTGCGCCGGCTACTTCGCCCTCGACACCACCGTCTCCACCTCGCTCGCCGACCTCAGCGGCAGCCTGCCGGACGACACCAACCTGCCCGACATCGGCCTCGGTTACGGCGTGGTGCAGGCCGGGCTCGACACCGGGGTGCTGCCCCGCACGCTGTCCGCGCCGGTGCTGCTCAACCCCGAGACCATGACCCTGCTCGGCATCGCCGGGATGGGCGCCCTCAAGGACCCGGACGCCGAGGCCGACCTGCCCCGGTACCTGCCCTCCAACCTCAACATCGAGGCGACCCACCGCTTCCTGTTCTCCAAGGACACCGCCGCCTTCCTCACCGGCAAGCCCGCCGTGAAGGACTTCCGGCTCACCAACGGGGCGGTGCTCGGGGCGCTGCTGGACGACAACTCCGTACCGCTGGCGTTCCTCCAGACCAGCGTCGGCTTCTTCGACGGCGGGCCGATCGCCGACAAGAGCTTCCCCGTGGCCAACGGCGGTGAGCAGCAGCCCGGGCTGTACGGCACCGCGTACAAGGCCATCCCGGACCGGCCGCAGGGACCGCTCTACACCTGGCGCAACTACGACCGCGTCGGCGACCCCGACGACCCCGGCCACCGGTCGGCCGACGGCACCCCGTTCACCGGCCCCGGCGAGGAAGTCACCGATGTCCGGCAACTGGCCCGCAGCCTGGCCGAGCAGCCGCTGGACTTCACCGAGCAGTACTTCCCGACCAAGCTGGTCACCGACATCCAGATGGCCGGCTCGCCCCAGGTGAAGAAGCTCGTCGTCCACCCCGGCGGGCTCACCGCCAACCCGGTGCTCACCGTCCTCGCCGGTGAGGGACTCCTGGCCGGCCGGGTCCCGGCCGAGCTCCATCCCGTGGTCGCCGACGGCTATCAGCACCTCGACGTACTGACCGCCGCGCCCGTCCAGAACAACGGCCGGCCCGAGATCGTCTCGACCGGTCTCGCCGGGTTCGCACGATCGCCGCGCTGATCCTCCGCGTACGCACACAAGGGGCCCGGGAGGAGAACCTCCCGGGCCCTTCGGTGTGCTGCCGGGGTCAGAGCCTGCCCGCGGCGAACATGGCCGCCTGGTCGGCGTTGTCGCGGTAGCCGAGGTGCGCCCCGACGTCGCCGCCGCCGTCCTCGCAGACGGGGTCGCCCTTGGCGCAGATGTCCAGGGTGCGGCTCTGGTACGTGCCGGTGACGCTCTTGCCGAGGGCCCGGATCGGGTTGCCGAACAGCAACACCGCGGCGACCTTCGGCTCGACCGCGGCGGGCAGCGTGGCCACGATGGGGCTGCCGACCACCGCGCCCGCGCTGCTGATGCCGATCGAGTTGTCTACGACGTTCGCGCCCTGCGAATAGCCGACGAGTACGAACCGCTGATTCGGGCAGGCGGCGGCCTGGCTCTTCACATGGTTCACCAGGTCCCTGTTGCCCTGCGCGGCGGACGTCAGGGAAAGGTCCGCCGGATAATTCACCGCATAGCTCGACAGGCTTTTGCCCGCCGCCTTCTTCTGCAGTGCGGAATACACCGGGTCGCCGACGATGAAGCCGAGCGTGCCCGGCTCGAAGGTGCCGCGCGCCGAGACGACTTCCACGTCCGAGCAGGCCGCGGCCGTGGCCGAGGGAGCCGAGAGGGTGGCCAGACCGGCCCCGCCGGCCAGCGAGAGCGCGGCGAGACACAAACGGATACGCATGGGGGATCCTCCGCGGGTGAGGCGCGTGGAGCGCCTGCGAAAAAGGACGGCCCGAACGTATTCGCTGTGTCTCCCTGAGTGTTATGGACGGGATTATGGAATCGCCGCAGTTTTTTGTCGCCGAATGAGTGCGTCGCCGATTGAGTGCCGGCATTCACTTCTGTGGTGTGCGCAGTGACTCCGCTCGCAACGCGAGAATCAGGTCGAGGCGGGTTTCCGGATCGTGCAGGGCGTCGCTGAAGAGCTTCTCCAGCTGGCGCAGGCGGTAGCGGACCGTCTGCGGGTGGATGTGCAGCCGGGTGGCGACGTCCGGCACGTTGCTGCCGCTGAGCAGCCACGCCAGCAGCGTCTCGGCCAGCCGGTCGCGCTGCCCGGCCGAGACCGTGTCGAGCGGCGCGAGAACCCGCGCCTCAAGCCGTTCCAGCAGCGGCTCGTCGCCGTACAGGAGCAGCGTCGACAGATGGTCGGCGCACCGCACCACGCCCTGGCGGGGCAGGACCCCGCGTCCCATCAGCCCGAGCGCCCGGGTGGCGAGGTGCAGCGACTGCGCGGCGTCGGTGACCGCGACCGTCGGGCCGATCGCGGCGGGCCGGCCGCGCAGCGCGAGCGTGAACGCCCGGCCGCCGAAGCCGCCGAAGCCGCCGGAGCCGTCCGGGTCGGGCACCAGCATGCGTGGCGGCCGGGACTCCATGTCCACCAGCGCGCCTGCAGCGGCCAGCGGACGGTCCTCCTCACGCCGGTCCGGCGCCGCCGCGAGCGCCACGACGGCGACCGTCCGGGGCACCGGCCAGCGTGCGCCGTGCGCCAGGTCCTGCACGGCCTCCAGCGCCACCGGCCCGTCCTCCAGCAGCAGGTCGAGCAGCCGTCTGCGCCGCCGCTCCAGCTCGTCCGAGCTGCGCAGCTGCGCTTCCGCGTAGCCGGCCGCGGCCGCCTCGGCGACCTCGTGCACCGTCCGGAACGCCAGCTCGCCGAGCGCCGCGACGACCGTGGAGTCCAGGCCGAGTTCCTCCGCCGTCTGCCCCATCAGCCGCCAGGCGTGCAGCCCCCCGACCCGCAGCGCGGACTGCAACGCGTCCAGGCTGCGGCCCTCCAGGGCCTCGCCGCGCCCCAGTTCGTAGTACGTCGCCGCGATCGCGCCCCCGTCGTCGCGCGGGTCGGCGATGTGGTCGACGAACAGGGTCAGCGCCTGCACCACCCCGGCCCGCAGGTTCCTGCCGTACGGCCCGTCGGCGGGCCGGGCGTACTCGGGAACCTGCCGGCGGACCTCCTCCTCCACCTGGTCGGCGACGGCCGCGAGCTGGGCGCGCAGCAGCTTCGCCAGCTCGGGTGGCATCGGTGGCATACCGGGGCGCTCCGGCACGCCGTGCTGGGCGGGCACAGCCATCACGGACACTCCTTTCGAGCGGAAGCGGCTCGTCCGCGGACTGTAACCGCTGAGACGAGAGGGAAGTCCTGTGTTGGACGGACGACCCCTGCGCTCCGTTCCGTGCCCCGACGGCACCCCCGTCACTCCGGCACGCCCAGCGCTTGGGCGAGCATCGGCCACGAGGCGGTGAACTCCCGCTTCCAGTAAGGCCAGTCGTGTCCTCCTCCCGAGTAGAGGTGTGTGGTGGCCCGGATCCCGAGACGGGCGAGCGTGCCGGCGAAGCCCTGCGCCGAGGGCCACAGGGCGCTCTCCAGCACGCCGGGCAGCGGATCGCCGCCGCTGCCGCCGCCCACTCCGCTGCCCTGCGAGACGTACAGGGCGGTGCCGCGCAGCCCGGTGGCGTGGGCCCGCGGGTTGAAGTCCCGCCAGGTCAGGAGGTTCAGCAGTGGATGACCCCACAGGGAATGGGCCGGCAGGTTCTCGCGGGCCACGATGGCGTCCACGATGGGGGGAACGCCGGGCGCGGTGGTGTCGAGGATGCCGCTGAAGGAGGCCGCGGCCTTGAACGCCCCGGGGTGGCGGGCCGCGTGGGCCATCGCGCCGTAGCCTCCGGTGGAGACACCGGCGACCGCCCGTACGCCGGAGGCCCGGTAGTCCCGGGCGAGCAGCGCCGGAACCTCCTTGACCTGGAACGTCTCGTAGTCGGGGCCGCCGCGCCAGACGCTGGGGATGCCGGTGGGGCCCGCGTCCGGCATCGCCACGATCAGGTCGCGGCCCTCGGTGAAGGCCTCGATGTCGGTCTCCCGGGTCCAGGAGGTGTAGTCGTCGTGGGCGCCGTGCAGCAGATACAGCACCGGATACGTCCGCTCCGGCCGCGCACCGAAGTCCGACGGCAGGATGAGGCGGACCGGCGCGCTGCGGCCGAGCGCGGCGGAGGGCACGGACACGTCCAGCGTGCGCGGCCCGAGCCGGGTGGCGGCCGCGGCACGGGCCGTGCCGCCCGCGGCCCCGAACAAGGCGGCGAGGCCGGCGGCGGCCGTCGCTCTGGCGACAGTGCGCCGGGACACTCCGGCAGCGGGCTTCGACGGCTGGTCGGGCATGGCGGCTCCTCGGTTGGCGGTTCAGGGGGCCCGTTCGGCGAGCACCCGGCTCAGGTGGGCGGCGATCTCGTCGACGTGCGGCGGATCGAGCAGCGACAGATGGTGACCGGGTACCGGCACGACCTCCAGGCGCGGGCACACCTCGTCCCAGCCCAGCGCCTCGTCGTCCCGTTCGTACGCCGGGTCGCGCACGGTGTGGGGCGCGGGCTCGGTGGCGCGGTAGAGGACGACCGGCCCGTCGTAACCGCCTGGCCGGTGCGACTCCCCGATGCCCATGTCCAGGTAGGAGGCGCGCTGGTGCTCCAGCGCCGCGGGCGGCACGTCGGCGGCCTCGCGCAGCGCCCGCAGCACGGTGTCGATGCGCTCCCGGTCGTCGTCCATGGCCACGAGCTCGTCGTACGGCAGCTCCAGCCGCACCCCGTAGGCGTCGGAGACATGGCCGGCGAAGCCCTCGAAATGTGCCCGGATCCGGTCGGCGCGCGTCAGACCGGGCCGGGGGAGGGGGCGTACGGAATCGAGGAGCACGACCAGCGGCACGTCCCGTCCGGCGGCGGTCAGCTGCCGCGCGGTCTCCTGGGCGACGAACCCTCCGAAGGACCAACCGCCCAGCAGACAGGGCCCTTCGGGGTGGGAGGCATCGATCGCCTCGGCGTAGCGCCGCGCCTTCTCCGCCACGGTCCGGGCCTCCTCGATCCGCTCCAGCCCGTACACCGGCCGGTCCTCGCCGAGCCGCTCGGCGAGCGTCCGGTAGACGGTGACCGGGCCGCCGGCGGCGTGGACGAGGAACAGCGGGGGCCGGGAACCGGTGGCGCGCAGCGGGCGCAGCGGGGTGTCCTCGCGGGGGAGGGCATGCCGGATCCGGGCGGCGACGTCCTCGACCGTGGCGGCGGCGAACAGGTCGCGCAGGGGCACTTCGACGCCGAACTCGCGCTCCACCGCCGTGCGGACCCGGACGGCCATCAGCGAGTCCAGGCCCAGGTCCGCCAGCGCGGTGCCCGGGGCGACACGGTTGGGCGGATGCCCGGTGACGGCGGTGATGTGGTGGGTCAGCCGCGCCAGGACCGATGAGGGCTCCGCCACCTCGCCGTCAGGCTTCGCCGGTTCCGGCACCGGCTCGGTGCGGGCCCGGCCGTCCGTCCACCAGTGCCGTACGTGCCGCCACCGGGGCACCGGCAGGTCGACGACCCGGCCCGGCGGCACGGGCAGCCGCTGGCCCGCCACGTACAGGGCGCCCAGCTGCCCGGCGAACGCCTCCGCCCCGTCGGCGTCCCGGCGCAGGGTGGCCAGGGCGAGGGCATCGGGCACGGTGTCGGCGATTGCCCCGGTCAGCACCGGATGCGGCGAGATCTCGACGAACGCCGTGTGACCGTCGGCCGCGGCCGCCGCGAGCGCCCGGTCCAGACGGACGGGCCGCCTGAGGTTGGCCGCCCAGTGGGCCGCGTCGAACACGCTCTCGCCGCGCGGGTCGTCCAGGACGGTCGAGTACACCGGGACACGCGGCCGTCGGCCCCGGATGCCGGACAGCGCCTCGGCGAGCTCCGGCAGCAGCGCGTCGACCTGGGGCGAGTGCCCGGCGCCGACGACCCGCATGGCCCGGGCCGCCCGGCCCTGCCCCTCCAGCCGGCGCACGAGCAGGGCCACCGCGGTCTCCTCGCCCGTGACGACCTTCTGCCGCGGGGAGGAGTGCACGGCGACGTGCACACCCGGGAAGTCCCGCTCCAGGGACTCCAGTTCGGCGTCGTCCAGGTCCACGACGGCCATCGCGCCGCCGCTCAGCCCGCTCAGCAGCCGGGCCCGTTCGGCGATGACACGCGCCCCGTCCGCCACGTCCAGCGCGCCCGCGCACACCGCTGCCGCGACCTCGCCCATCGAGTGGCCGACCACCGCGGCGGGCTCGACCCCGTACGAACGCCACAGCTCGGCGAGTGCCAGCTGAAGGCCGAACAGCACGGGCTGGGCGACGTCCAGTCGGTCGAGGCCGGCCCCGGAGGACAGGTGGTCGTACAGGGACAGGCCGCACTCCGGGGCGAGTTGCGGGTCGAGTTTCTCCACGACGGCGGCGAACGCGGGCTCCTCGGCCAGCAGCCTGCGGCCCATGCCCGGCCACTGGCTGCCGTAGCCGGAGAAGACCCACACCGTGCCGCGCCCCACCCGGTCGCGGTCACCGGTCACCACCCGGGCGTCCGGGTGTCCCGCCGCCAACGCGCCCAGGGCATCGGAGAGTTCGGCGCGATCGCGGGTGACCACGGCGGCGCGTACGGGACCGCGGCCGGTGCGCCCGGCCAGGGTCCGGGCCACGTCCGCGGGGTGCGCGGTGCTCTCGCGCAGCCAGTCGGCGAGCCGGCCCGCCGTGTCGCGGACGCGCCCCGCGTCGAGGTCGGACAGCACATGCAGGCGTGCCACGGGCTCCTCGGCGGGCCGCACGGGGACCAGGCCGGGCGGCCCCTCCTCCAGCACCACATGCGCGTTGGTGCCGCCGAAGCCGAACCCGGAGACGCCCGCGAGGGCGGTGCCGCCGTAGCGAGGCCAGGGCTCCGGCTCGGTCACCACCCTCAGCCGCTCGTCGGCGAGGGACGTGCCATCCGCGCAGTGCAGGGACGGCGGGATGCAGTCGTGGTGCAGGGCCAGCACCGTCTTCACCAGGCCCGCGATGCCCGCGGCGGACTCCAGGTGCCCCAGGTTGCCCTTGACGGAACCCAGCAGCAGCGGCTGGTCCGGGTCGCGGCCCGCGCCGAGCACCGTGCCCAGCGCGCCCGCCTCGATCGGGTCGCCGAGCGGGGTGCCGGTGCCGTGCGCCTCCACGTAGTCGACCTGGGCCGCGGCGAGGCCCGCCCGCGTGTACGCGCTCTCCAGCAGCGCCTGCTGGGCGGCCGGGTTGGGCGCCATCAGGCCGTTCGAGCGGCCGTCGGAGTTGACCGCGGTGGCGCGGACGACGGCCAGGACACGGTCGCCGTCCCGTTCCGCGTCGGACAGCCGCTTCAGGATCACGGCGGCGCAGCCTTCGCCGCGTCCGATGCCGTCGGCCGCCGCCGAGAACGGCTTGCACCGCCCGTCCGGGGCGAGCGCGCCCGCCCTGCGGAAGGCGACGGTGACGGCCGGCGACAGCAGCAGGTTGACCCCGGCGGCGATCGCGAGGTCGCTCTCGCCCGTGCGCAGGCTGACGCAGGCGTGGTGCACGGCGACCAGCGAGGACGAGCAGGCCGTGTCGACGGCCAGGCTCGGCCCCCGCGTGTCCAGGACGTAGGCGAGCCGTCCGGCGGTGACGCTCAGGGCGCCCCCGGCCGGCGCCCAGGGATCGACGGCGGCCGGATCGGCACCCGTGAGCTGCCCGTACTCGGGGGCCGACACCCCGACGAACACCCCCGTGGCGGTGCCCGCCAGGGACCCGGCCGGCACGGCGGCGTGGTCGAGCGCCTCGTGGACGACCTCCAGCAGGATCCGCTGCTGGGGATCCATCACCGCCGCCTCGCGCGGGGTGATGCGGAAGAAGTCCGCGTCGAACCCGGCGATGTCGTCGAGATAGCCGCCGTACGGATGCGCGTCGGCGGGCGGGAAAGCGGTGAAGTCGCGCCAGCGGTCCTCCGGGACGCGCCGGATCGCGTCGACGCCCTCGCTCAGCAGCCGCCAGTAGCCGTCCGGGCCGTGCACCCCGCCGGGCAGCCGGCAGCCGACCCCGACGACGGCGACCGGTTCGGCCGTCACGCCCGGCAGGCCGGCTCGCGGCCCGGGCGCTGCCCCGGCTCCCGG
This sequence comes from Streptomyces afghaniensis 772, assembly GCA_000415505.1. Lineage (GTDB taxonomy): Bacteria > Actinomycetota > Actinomycetes > Streptomycetales > Streptomycetaceae > Streptomyces > Streptomyces afghaniensis. Next base: position 5,653 of record KE354179.1, on the reverse strand, counting down.
GGCCTTCGAGGCTCCTGAAGCGTCCAGGGCCGCAGAGGCCTCCGAGGCTCCCGAGGCCTGCGTGCCGCACAGCCGCGCCACCAGGGCCTGACCGGTGGGCGTCTCCCACAGCAACGTCGTCGGCAGCTCCCGGCCCGTGGCCCGGGACAGTTCACCGGCCAGGGCGACCGCGTCCCGCGAGGACATGCCGAGGTCGGCGAGCGGCCGGTCCATCGGGACGTTCTCGGGCGGGGCGCCGTACCAGACGGCCACGCGTTCGGCGATCAGCCGGCGCAGCGCGCCCTCGTCGAGGGGCCTCATCCCGCGGCACCCGCCGTCGCCGCAGCGGCCTGCCCGCCGTACGCGCCCTCCAGATAGCGGGCCCGGGTCAGCGCCCGCGACACCTTCCCGCTGGAGGTACGCGGCACCGTGCCCGGCGGCACCAGGACGACGTCGGCGAGCCGCAGCCCGTGCCGGGCGGAGACGGCACCGCGCACGGCCCGCACCACGGCCGGCACGTCGAGCTCGGCGAGCCGCACGGTCCGCGCGTGTTCCGCCACGATCACCACCCGCTCACCCGCGCCGCCCGGCACGGCGAACGCCGCGAGCCGGTCCCGGCGCACCGCCGGGTCCGAGTCCTGGGCCGTCGCCTCGACGTCCTGCGGATAGTGGTTGCGGCCGTCGACGATGATCAGGTCCTTCAACCGGCCCGTGACGACCAACTGCCCCTCCAGCACCGTCCCCAGATCGCCCGTCCGCAGCCAGCCGCCCGGAGCGGCTTCGGCGTCCGCGAACTCGGCGCCGAACACGTCCCCCGGTCCCCGGTTCCAGTAGCCCCGGCCGACATTCGGCCCCTGCACCCAGATCTCGCCGACCTCGCCCTCCGACAGCAGGGCCCGGGTCACCGGGTCGGCGATACGGACCCGCTGGCCCGCTGGGGTGCCACAGCCCGCCAGCAGCACCGCCCGGGGATCGTCCGCCCGCGCCGGCAGGGCCTTCCCGGCGGCCAGGGCGTCACGGTCGAGCGCGAACCGGCCGATCGGCTCACCCGGCCGGGCCGCGCAGACGAACACGGTGGCCTCGGCCAGCCCGTACGACGGGCAGTGCGTCCGGGGTGCCAGGCCCTGACCGGCGAACGCGGCGTGGAAACGGTCGGCCGTGCCCGGGCGGACCGGCTCACTGCCGTTGATCAACGCCGTCACCCGGTCCAGCCGCAGCCCCTCCTTCTGGTCCTCGGAGACGGTCGCGGCGCAGTAGTCGTAGGCGAAGTTGGGCGCGGCGCTCACCGCGTTCGGGTGCGCCGAGAGCAGCCGCAGCCAGCGCACCGGCTCGTGCAGGAAGGCGGCCGGGTCCATCAGCACCGACAGCGCCCCTCGTGTCACGGGGGCCGCGACGCTGAGCACCAGCCCCATGTCGTGGTAGAGCGGCAGCCAGCCCACGCAGGTCACCGGGCGGGTGTCGGCACCGTAGGCGGCGAGTGCCTGGCGGGCGTTGGCGACGACGTTGCCGTGGCTGATCTCCACACCGGCCGGGGCGCGGGTCGAACCGGAGGTGTACTGGAGGTAGGCGGTCGCCCCGGCGTCCGGAGGGACCGGGCGCCAGTCCCCGGCGTCGTCGTCGGGCACCTCGTCCGCCACGACGATCCGCGGTCCGTCGGGGCCGAGGAAGTCACGCACCTCGTCCCGGCAACGGCTCGTGGTCACGACGACCGAGCAACGCGCGTCGGCCAGGACCCCCGAGAGCCGGTCCGCGTGCCCGGGCAGGCCCGGTGGATACAGCGGCACGGCGACCAGCCCGGCGGCCAGGGCCGCGAGGAAGGCGGTCACGTACTCCGTGCCCTGCGGACACAGCAGCGCGACCCGGTCGCCCGGACCGGCCTGACCGGCGAGGCGCGCGGCCAGCGCCCGCACCCGCACGTCCAGACGGCGCCAGGTCAGGGTGCGGTGGACGCCGCGCGAGTGCGGTGCCGGGTGCTCGACGAAGGTGAACGCCCGGCGGTCCGGGGTGTTTTCGGCCCAGTGCCGGACGTACTCCGGCAGCGTCGGGCACACGGGCGCGAGCGGGGGGCGGCGGCTGTCCATCAGGCGGGGCTCCTCACGGCGCGGATCGGCCTAGGGGTCGCAAAGGGGGAGAGGGGGCGGCTAGGGGCTTGTGATGGATCTCCGCGGCGTCGCGACGCCCGGCATGCCGAGAGCACGCACCGAACGCCGCTCCTTCTTCCGCGGAGATCCATCAGAAGCCCCCTAGAGCGGGATGTTGCCGTGCCGGCGTTCCGGCATCGGCGCACGTTTGCCGCGCAGGGCGCGCAGCGCGCGGCAGACCTGCTCCCGGGTCTCGCGCGGCGCGATGACGGCGTCGACATAGCCGCGTTCGGCGGCGAGATAGGGCGTGCCGTGGGTGCGCTCGTACGCGCTGAGCAGGCGGGCGCGCAGCGCCTCGGGGTCGTCGGCCGCGGCGAGTTCCCGCCGGTGCAGGACGCCCACGGCCCCCTCGGCGCCCATGACGGCGATACGGGCGGTGGGCCAGGCGAGGTTCACGTCGGCGCCCAGATGCTTGGAGCCCATCACCGCGTATCCGCCGCCGTACGCCTTGCGCACCACGACCGTGACCTTGGGGACGGTCGCCTCGGCGTAGGCGTACAGCAGCTTCGCGCCGCGCCGGATGATGCCGGCCTGCTCCTGCCGTACCCCGGACAGATACCCGGGCACGTCGGCGAAGGTCAGCAGCGGGATGCCGAACGCGTCGCAGAACCGCACGAACCGGGCCGCCTTCTCGGAGGCGTCGATGTCGAGGACCCCGGCGGCGTGCAGCGGCTGGTTGGCGACGACACCCACCGAGCGGCCGTCGATCCGGGCCAGGGCGCAGATGATGTTCGGCGCGAACAGCTCCTGCACCTGGAGCAGTTCACCGTCGTCGACGACCGCGTGCAGGATCGCCCGCATGTCGTACGCCTCGCCCAGCCGGTCCGGGACGACCTCGTCGAGATCGGCGCCCCGCGGCGGATGCCCGGGGGCGTACTCCGGGGGACGTTCCAGGTTGTTGGCCGGGAGGTACGACAGCAGGTCGCGTACGGTGTCGAGGGCGTCCTCCTCGTCGGCGGCCAGGAAATGCGCGTTGCCGTTGACGGTGTTGCTGGTGCGGGCGCCGCCCAGTTCCTCGGCCGTGGTGCGCTCGCCGGTGACCGTTTCGATGACGTCCGGGCCGGTGACGAACATGTGCGAGGCGCCGTCCACCATCACCGTGAAGTCGGTGATCGCCGGTGAGTAGGCGGCGCCGCCCGCGCACGGCCCCAGGACGACCGAGATCTGCGGGATCACCCCGGACGCCTTGACGTTGCGGCGCACCAGCTCGGCGTAGAGGGCGAGCGAGGCGACGCCCTCCTGGATGCGGGCCCCGCCGGAGTCGTTGAGGCCGATCACCGGGCAGCCGGTCTTCAGGGCCAGGTCCATCAGCGCCACGGTCTTCTCGCCGAAGGCCTCGCCCATGCTGCCGCCGAACACCGTGGAGTCCTGGGCGAACACGCACACCGGGCGGCCGTCCACCGTGCCGTACCCGGTGACCACGCCGTCGCCGTAGGGGCGGCGGGCGTCTTCCCCGGCGGGGCGGGCCCGGACGAACAGGCCGGTCTCCGTGAAGGAGTCCTTGTCCACGAGCCGTTCGATCCGCTCCCGGGCCGAGAACTCCCCGCGTCTGCGCGGCCCGCCCGGGGCCACCGCCTGCTCGCGGCGGCGTTCCAGGCCGGCGACGCGCTCAGCTGTGCTCCCGGGCACGTGCGTCGTTTCCCCCGGACCGGATGCTGTCACCTCTGTGCTCACAACCACCTCCGAAGCGGTTCTCGAATATGGCAGTGAGGTGGGGGAGTGCCGTGCTGATCGCGGCTCTGTGTGGGGGAATTGAGTCCTCCGGCGCGGGGTTTCATCCCCGGGTGACAAGGGACCGCCGACCCGGGCGGCGAGGAGCGGGCGCGATTCAGCTGCCCGAGCGCTGAATGCGTTCTCCTTCTTCTATTGGACCTCGGGCCGACCGGCGTCCAGGCTGGAGTGCACCATCGCACGACAGCCTCAGCGACAGCCGGAAGAGGTCACGAGCACATGCACACCCGCCGCATCGGTGATGTCGACGTCAGCGCCATCGGCCTGGGCGCGATGCCCATGTCCATCGAGGGACGACCCGACGAGGAACGCTCCCTCGCCACCGTCCACGCCGCGCTCGACGCCGGAGTGACCCTGATCGACACCGCGGACGCCTACCACCGGGACGCCGACGAGGTCGGTCACAACGAGACCCTGATAGCCAAGGCCCTCGCCTCCCACGACCGTGGCGGCGACGTCCTGGTCGCCACCAAGGGCGGCCATCTGCGCCCCGGCGACGGCAGCTGGACGCTGGACGGCAGCCCCCGCCACCTCAAGGAGGCCTGCGAGGCGTCCCTGCGCCGGCTCGGCGTCGAGGCCATCGGGCTCTACCAGTTCCACCGCCCCGATCCGCGCGTCCCCTACGCCGAGTCCGTCGGCGCGATCCGGGACCTGCTGGACGAGGGCAAGATCCGCATGGCCGGCATCTCGAACGCGAACCCCGAGCAGATCCGGTTGGCGGGCGAGATCCTCGGCGGCCGTCTGGTCTCCGTGCAGAACCAGTTCTCCCCGGCCTTCCGCTCCAGCGAGCCGGAGCTGGACCTGTGCGACGAACTCGGCATCGCCTTCCTGCCCTGGAGCCCCCTCGGCGGAATCTCGAAGGCCGGTGAACTCGGCTCGGGGCACGCGGCGTTCGCCCGTGTCGCCGAGGCGCGCGGCGTGAGCCCGCAGCGGGTGTGCCTGGCGTGGATGCTCGCCAAGTCGCCCGTGGTCGTCCCGATCCCGGGCGCCAGCCGCCCCGAGACCATCCGCGACTCGCTCGCCGCGACCGAGCTCACCCTGACGCCGGAGGAACTGGCGGAGCTGGACGCGGCCTGAGCAGACCACGGGCCAGCCCTCTGACGGGCAGTCAGAGACGATCAGTTTTTCGTCAAATCCGCCCCTGGTGAGAAAAAGGTGTGAATGTTTCCGCGTGGTTCGGGCATACGCAGCGAAAACAGAGAGAGGGGCGCTACGTGCTCGTACCGGACCGGAAGGCCGTCAGGGAGTTGCTGACGCGGTATGCGTCGCTGAGGATCGCTCAGGCGGAGAGGCACGTGCCGACGGCGGCACGCGAGCTTGAGGACGTCAGCTACACGCTGTGCGTGATGATGGGAACGTCCGACATCACCGACGCCATCGCCAAGGCCGACACCCTGCTGCTCACCAAGGAGCGGTCCGAGAAAGCTGACGCGGACGGGGAGAACGGGCTGACACTGGTCGGCTGACACCTCGTCACATCACGTGAAGCCCGGCCTGACCGGGTACCGCCCCGGCGGCCTGTGAACGGGCCGCCGGGGCCTTGGTCTTCCCGTGGAACGCCGTGCGATACGCGTACGGCGTCGTGCCCACCACCTTGCGGAACCGCTCGCGGAACGCCGTCGGCGAGCCGAACCCCGCCTGCCGCGCGATCCGTTCCACGGAGTGGTCGGTGTTCTCCAGCAGGTACTGGGCGCGCCGCACCCGCGCCCGCAACAGCCACTGCAACGGCGTCGTGCCGGTCTGTTCCCGGAAGCGGCGGCTGAACGTCCGCTCGCTCATCCCGGCGCGCTCCGCCAGCGCGC
>KE354178.1 GCA_000415505.1 Streptomyces afghaniensis 772 | reverse complement strand
GCCGAACTCGTCGACGGCGCCCGTCCCGGCGCGCAGCCGGTCCCGCTGCCGCAGCAGGGCGCCGGCCTGCACGAAGCGCAGCGGCAGGCCCTCGGACTCGAACCAGAGGTCGCCCGCCCAGTTGGACTCCTCGTCGGTGAGGGACCGGCCGACGGCGTGTTCCAGCAGGTCGAGTCCGGCAGCGCGCTCCAGGCCGCCGAGGAAGACCTCTTCGACGGCGGCGTCGGCGGAGGGCGCCGGCACGTCCGGCGTGGCGCCGAGCAGGAAGGCGCACTCGGGGGTGGCTTCCAGCAGCTCGTCGAGCGCGGCGCCGCCGAACTCCAGGTCGTCGACGACGACGACCGCGCCGATCTCCCGGACAAAGGTGAGCAGTTCGTCCCGCTCCGGGCGGTGCAGGGGGGCGTTGTACACCGCGTAGAAGAGGTCGTACAGCAGGTCGCCGGAGCTGCGGCCGAAGCCGTTCAGGCGGACGACGCCGTCGGGGGCGAGGTCGGAGCAGTCCTCGCCCACGAGGTCGAGGAGACGGGTGCGGCCGCAGCCGGCGGGGCCGGTGAGGCGGACCGAGCGGCCGCGCGCGAGCAGGCGCACGAGTCGCTCGCGTTCGTCCTGGCGGGCCAGCAGCGGCAGGCTGGGCTGCGCGGGGCCGGGCGGAACGGGCGGCCGGGCCGCGCGCTCCGCCTCGGCGCGCTCCGCCGTCGTGAGCTTCGCGGGCCGGGCGGGCCGTTCGGCGGGCGGGCAGACCTCTATCTCGCTGCCGTCGACGGGGTTGACGGTCAGCAGGAAGTCGCCGGAGACGAGCTGCACCGTGCGGGCGAGCGCGGGCGCGTGCTGACTGAAGTCGGGTGTGAGGGATTCCCTGGGCGGGCGCTGACGCGGCGACCGCTCGTCGCCGTCGTGGCCGTACTCCTCGGGTCCCCGGGTGTTCGGGTCCATAGGTCAAAGCCCCCCAAAAGCGTGTGTGTGCTCCGAAAAGCCCTCCCGGCCTTGCTGCACACCGCGCTGTCGCTTCTGGTCCGGGCCCGCTGGAAGGGTGTCAGGCAGCGGGCAGCCGAACCCTAAACCTTCGCACAGTATCTACGACAGTCCGGGGTACCGCGCCGTCCGAGACGTCACGGTCTGGTGAGGATTGTGCGCGTCGCACGATCGGCGATGTCCGTCCGGGTCTCCCCGGTCGCCCGGTTCACACCCGCACAGAACGTCACACGCGAGGCAATGTCTCCACCCCGATGCCTCCCTCGATCGCCAGGATCCGGTGCAGGCGGGTGGCCACCAGCAGGCGCTGCATCTGCGGCGGCACGCCGCGCAGGACCAGGCGCCGGCCGCAGCGGCCGGCCCGCCGGTGAGCCCCCATGATCACACCGAGTCCGGTGGCGTCCCAGGAGTCCAGTTCGGACAGGTCCAGCACCAGGTCGCCGACTCCGTCGTCGACGGCCGAGTGCAGGACCGTACGGGCGTCCGCCGCGCTCCGGACGTCGAGGCGGCCCCCGACGACCAGCTCGGCGTGGTCGCCCCTGATGTGCATATGCGCTCCCCGTGCGTGCGTCTCGTGCTCCGCGTTTCTGATGCCGGTGATGCAACCTCTGACTGCGTGAGGGGGGCAGAGGTTGCTTCTTGTAAGCGAACCGATACCGAATTCACCCGGGGGTGTGATGCCCCCGGGGCATGTGCGGTTTCAGTGCTTGTAGAAGCCCTGCCCGCTCTTGCGCCCGATGTCACCGGCGTCAACCATCCGGCGCATCGACTCGGGAGCCGCGAACTTCTCGTCCTGGGACTCGGTGTAGATGTTGCTCGTGGCGTGCAGCAGGATGTCGACGCCCGTCAGGTCCGCCGTCGCCAGCGGGCCCATGGCGTGGCCGAAGCCCAGCTTGCAGGCGAGGTCGATGTCCTCGGCGCTCGCCACGCCCGACTCGTGCAGCTTGGCCGCCTCGACGACCAGGGCGCAGATGAGACGGGTCGTCACGAAGCCGGCGACGTCGCGGTTGACGACGATGCAGGTCTTGCCGACCGACTCGGCGAACTCCCGGGCGGTGGCGAGGGTCTCGTCACTGGTCTTGTAGCCGCGGACCAGTTCGCACAGCTGCATCATCGGCACGGGCGAGAAGAAGTGCGTGCCGACGACCCGCTCGGGGCGCTCCGTCGCGGCCGCGATCTTGGTGATCGGGATGGCGGAGGTGTTGGAGGCGAGGATCGCCTCGTCCTTCACGATCTTGTCGAGCGCGCGGAAGATCTCGTGCTTGATCTCCAGCTTCTCGAACACGGCCTCGACGACGACGTCCGCGTCGGCCACGGCGTCCAGGTCGGTGGTCGCGGTGATCCTGGCGAGGGCGGCGTCGGCGTCGTGCGCCTCCAGCTTGCCCTTGGCGACGAACTTGTCGTACGAGGCCTTGATGCCGTCGGTGCCCCGCTTCAGCGCCTCGTCGGTGACGTCGCGCAGGACCACGTCCCAGCCCGCCTGTGCGGAGACCTGGGCGATGCCGGATCCCATGAGGCCGGCTCCGATGACGGCGAGCTTCCGTGCCACTGTGCGACTCCCCTGACGCGCTGTATATGTCTGCCTCTCGGGCGGACACTAGCGCTCGTGAGGGCCTGTGTGACCAGTAAGTAATGCGCGTCACGTCTCACATGACGGACATCACACCAGCAGGGGTCATCCCGCGCCACGGACGGCGTAGTTGAGCACCTTCTCGCTCAACAACTCCTCCATGTCGTCGAGGAGCACGAGCATCTCCCGTGACACTTCGTCCGGGTTGCGCCCCTTGGTCATCTCGCGGCCGATCGCGACGAAGACGGTGCCGTGGACCCAGCAGATCTGACCGGCGATCAGCCCCGGCAGCGGATCGGCGTCCCCGGCAGCCGTCTCCTCGCGGAGGGTCGCCTCCAGGTTGTCCTGGACCTCCTGCTGGATGCTCCACAGCCGGGAGCGCAGCGGCGGCGCCTCCTCGATGCAGCGCATGAAACGGTCGTAGCCCTCGACGAGGCCCATGCGGGGCGAGACGGCCTCGATCTCGGCGCGCAGTTCGCGCAGCACCGCCCGGGCGGCCGACTCCCCCGCGTCCCGGCCGCGCACCCAGCGGGAGAGCCGGTCGACGACCCCCTGGGAGCGGTCGAAGAAGAGGTCCTCCTTGGCCGGGAAGTAGTTGTAGACGGTGTTCACGGAGACGTCGGCCGCCTCCGCCACGTCCGCGATCGTCACGGTCACGAACCCGTGCTCCAGGAACAGACCGGTGGCGATGTCCGAGATGCGCTGCCTGGTCTCGCGCTTCTTCCGCTCCCTGAGCCCCTCTGCCATGCCCGAATCCTAGCTTCCCTGGTGACTGTCAAAGATTGGGGTCATTGCAAATTTTAAGAGACTCTGTTTTTCTGGGGGGCATGGCAATCATCAGTACGGCCGGACTGGCCCGTGCCTTCCGGACCAAGCACGGTCCCGTGGACGCCGTGCGCGGCATCGACCTGACCGTCCGTGAGGGCGAGATCCTCGGCTTCCTCGGCCCGAACGGGGCCGGCAAGACGACGACCCTGCGGATGCTGACGACCCTGCTGGAACCGACCGGCGGCGCCGCCACCGTCGCGGGCTGCGACCTGGCGACAGACCCGGCCGGGGTACGGCGGGCCTGCGGCTACGTCGCGCAGTCCGGCGGGGTCGACCCGCAGATCAGCGTGCGGGAGGAGCTGATCACCCAGGGGCGTCTGTACCGGCTGACGAAGGCGCGGGCCGCCGAGCGCGCCGGGGAACTCGCCCGCGACCTGGATCTCACCGAGCTCCTCGACCGCAAGTGCGCCGCGCTCTCCGGCGGGCAGCGGCGCCGCCTGGACATCGCGATGGCGCTCACCCACCGCCCGAAGGTGCTGTTCCTGGACGAGCCGACGACCGGTCTCGACCCGGGCAGCCGGGCCGGCCTGTGGGACCTGGTGCGCCGGCTGCGCGACGAGCACGGCACGACCGTCTTCCTGACCACGCACTACCTCGACGAGGCCGACGCCCTCTCCGACCGGCTGGTCGTCGTCGATCACGGGGTGGTCGTCGCCGAAGGCACCCCGAGCGCGCTGAAGCTCCGGTACGGCGGCTCGATCGACGCCTCGCTCCAGGACACCTTCCTCGCCATCACCGGCCGCAGCGCCGCGCCGGCCGACCAGACTCCCGTCGCCGTCTAGGACACAGAGGACTCTGATGCTGTTGCACGACACCGCGCTCGTCTACGGGCGTTATCTCCGCCAGTCCCTGCGCTCCCGCTTCGCGCTGCTCTTCGGCGTGCTGATGCCGCTGCTGTACCTGCTGTTCTTCGGCCCCCTGCTGACGGATCTGCCGCTCGGCGGGCGGGGCAGCTCCTGGCAGCTGCTCGTGCCCGGCCTGCTGTTGCAACTGGGCCTCTTCGGGGCGTCGTTCGCGGGCTTCTCGATCCTCATCGAGAAGGGCCACGGGGTGGTCGAGCGCATGCGCGTCACCCCCGTCAGCCGGCTGGCCCTGCTGCTCGGCCGGGTGCTCAGGGACGCCACGGTGTTCGTCTTCCAGGCCGTGCTGCTGGTGCTGGCGGCGATGGCGATGGGCCTGCGGGCCCCGCTGCCCGGCGTCCTGATCGGGTTCGGCTTCGTCGCCCTGCTCTCGCTCTCGCTGGCCTCGCTGTCGTACGCGCTGGCCATGAAGCTGCACACCCCGCAGACCTTCGGCCCGGCGATCAACGCGCTGACCATGCCGTCGATGCTGCTGTCCGGGCTGATGCTCCCGATGAGCCTGGGCCCGGCCTGGCTGGACGTGCTGTCGCACCTCATGCCGTTCCGCTATCTGGTCGACGCCGTCCGCGACGCCTACGTCGGCTCCTACGCCACGGCACACATGCTGTACGGCGTGCTGGTGGCCGTCGGTTTCACGGCGCTGTCCGTGACAGTGGGCACACGCGTGTTCCGAACGGCCGGAGCGTAACTACGCTGGCCACATGGTCAATCTGACGCGCATCTACACCAGGACCGGCGACCAGGGCACCACCGCCCTCGGCGACATGAGCCGGGTCGCCAAGACCGACCTGCGGATCGCCGCGTACGCCGACGCCAACGAGGCGAACGCGGTGATCGGCACGGCGATCGCGCTGGGCGGCCTGGACGAGGAGGTCGTCAAGGTCCTCACCCGCGTGCAGAACGACCTGTTCGACGTGGGCGCGGACCTGTCGACGCCGGTGGTGGAGAACCCGGAGTTCCCGCCCCTGCGGGTCGAGCAGTCCTACGTCGACAAGCTGGAGGCGGACTGCGACCGCTTCCTGGAGGGCCTGGAGAAGCTCCGCTCCTTCATCCTCCCCGGCGGCACCCCGGGCGCGGCCCTCCTCCACCAGGCGTGCACGGTGGTCCGCCGGGCGGAGCGCTCGACCTGGGCGGCCCTGGAGGTCCACGGCGAGGTCATGAACCCCCTGACGGCCACCTACCTCAACCGGCTCTCCGACCTCCTGTTCATCCTCGCGAGGACAGCGAACAAGGAGGTCGGGGATGTGCTGTGGGTGCCGGGCGGGGAGCGCTGACCCTCACGTCCTGCGCCGCGCCCCCTGCCACAGCCCGGCGGCGACCAGCGCGCCGCCGACGCACATCATCACGACGCCGACCTTCGTGAGGGTGAAGACGGGGATCTCCACGTCACCGGTGAACAGCCACAGCCCCAGGCCGATCACCAAGGTGACGGCGCCTTCCACCAGGTTTCCGCGGGCCTTGGTCATCGCCGCACCTTCTCCTTCTCCGGCGTCATCTCGGACTCCCCTGCGGGCGCCTTCCGCGGCCAGATCCAGTAGCTCAGCGCGATCAGGCCGTGGATGCCCGCCGCGCGCCAGGCCACATAGCGCCAGCTCTCCAGGGATGTGACGCGGCTCGGGTCGTCCACGTACCAGATGGCGAGCTGGAGCAGCACGGTCGCGACGGCCGCGCCCAGCAGCGTGCCCAGCCAGATCCGGCCCTCGTGACGCGCCCGGGCCATGCCGTGGGCCGGGGGCTTCGGTGGCGGCGGGGCTCCGCCGAGGCGGTGGGCCGCGTGGCCGTCGAGCCACTGCACGGTGCGGTGGCCGTGACCGACGGTGTAGCCGATGTACAGCGCGGCCAGCCCGTGCGTCCAGTTCGGCTCGGCCCCGTTCTTCAGGTCCAGCGCGGTGACGACCAGCAGGACGACCTCCAGTACCGGCTCGCACAGCAGCAGCGCCAGTCCCGTACGCCGCATGCGCAGCAGGTAGCGGAAGGCCAGTCCGGCCGCCAGCAACACCCAGAAGCCGATCTCACAGGCGGCGATCAAGGCGACGATCACGATGCGCTCCTCTCGGTCACCCTTCCAGGCTCCCGGTCGGCGCGGCCGGAATCGTCGTCGCGACTGACGAACCCGCGGTACATCGAAAGATGCAGCGACGGACCCTCCGCGGGGTCCACGCACACGGCGGGACAGCCGTGTTGGATGGTGGCATGGCCGTACGACTCCCCCGCCCACGCCGTTTCGACGTCCACGTCGCGCTCGGCGCTCTGCTCGGCGGGCTGCTGCTCTGGGGCGTCGGTCTGGCCACCCGTCCGCACACCGAGGCGTACGTGTTCCTGCCGGGACGCTGGCCCGTCCTGCTGCCGCTGCTGGTCATGGCCGGCTGCGAGCTGCTGCGCCGGACCGCCCCGCGCATCGCCCTGCTGATCGGCACGGCCGCGATCGTCCTGGACACCGTCACCCAGGGCAACCTGGTCACGATCCTGATGTACACCGACCTCATGTATGCGGCCGTCCTGTACGGCCCGCCCGCCTCGGCCCACCGCATCCCGAGGATCACCGGGCTGCTGTCGGTCGTCGGGGCGGTGGTGCCGTTCGCGTTGTGGCGCGAGCCCGAGGCGCTGCTGATCGGCGTGGTCACCGGCCTGGTGGCCTTCGGACCCGCCGCGACCGGCCTGATCGTCCGCAACCATCGCGACGCCGCCGAGGCGGCCCGGCTGCGCGCCGAGCAGACCGCGCTGCTCGCCGAGATGGACCGCACCCAGGCGGTCACCGCCGAACGCGCCCGGATGGCCCGCGAACTGCACGACATGGTCGCCAACCACCTGTCCGCGATCGCCATCCACTCCACGGCCGCGCTCTCCCTGGACGACTCGAAGACCTCCCGGGAGGCCCTGAGCGTCATCCGCGAGAACAGCGTGGCGGGACTCGCGGAGATGCGCCGGCTCATCGGGATCCTGCGGGACTCCGCCGGCGACGTCGCCCCGGTCGCCGCCCCCACGCTCGACGGACTCGGCGCTCTGGTCGAGGGCGCCCGCACCAACGGCCTCGACGTCACGCTCGACGCCGCTCACGACACGGTCCCCGCGCCCGTCGAACTCGCCGCCTACCGCATCGTCCAGGAGTCCCTCACCAACGCCCTCAAGCACGCCGGACCCGGCCGGGTCGCGGTGTCCGTCGCCCAGCGGGACGGCCTGCTGACCGTCGCGGTGACCAGCCCGTACGGCGACCGGGACGGGCCGAGCGCCCCCGGCTCGGGCGCCGGTCTGGTCGGCATGCGGGAACGCGCCGCGCTGCTGGACGGCACGTTCGAGGCCGGCCCGGAGGACTCGCTCGACGGCAAGATCTGGGCCGTACGCGCCACTCTGCCCGTCCACGACACCGTCGAAGGAGAACCCGAATGATCCGCGTCCTGGTCGCCGAGGACCAGTCGGCCGTCCGCGCAGGTCTGGTCCTCATCCTGCGCAGCGCGCCCGACATCGAGGTGGTCGGCGAGGCGGCGGACGGCGAACAGGCGGTGGCGCTGGCCCGGGAGCTGCGGCCGGACCTGGTGCTGATGGACGTTCAGATGCCGCGGCTGGACGGGGTGTCGGCGACGCGGCAGGTGGTGGCGCAGCGGCTCGCCGACGTGCTGGTGCTGACCACCTTCGACCTCGACGAGTACGTCTTCGGGGCGCTGCGGGCGGGCGCGTCCGGCTTCCTGCTCAAGGACACCGAGGCGAAGGACCTGCTGGAGGCCGTGCGGACGGTGGCGCGCGGGGAGGGGCTGATCGCCCCGGCGGTCACGCGGCGGCTGATCGCGGAGTTCGCGGCGAAGCCGGCCCGGGAGCCCGCGGCCGACCCGGCCGTCCTCGACCGGCTGACCCGGCGTGAGCGCGAGGTGCTGTCCTGTCTCGGCGAGGGCCTGTCCAACGCGGGGATCGCCGAGCGGCTCGACATGGCCGAGGCGACCGTGAAGACGCATGTCAGCCGCCTGCTGGGGAAGCTGGAGCTGCGCAGCCGGGTACAAGCGGCGGTGCTCGCGCAGGAGTTGGGGATCTGACGGGTCGCTGACCGCTCCAGGTCATGGTGGTCCAGACCTATTGACCGGTGGTCCAGACCTTTCTATTCTCACCGCACCATGAGTGGGCGTGAGGCTCAGTCACGCCCCCAACAACTCCATCGAGGAGGCGCAGCATGCGCTTCAGACACAGAGCCGCGGCAGGGTTCGCGACCCTGTTGCTCCCGCTGGCCGGTCTCGTCGGCCTCGCGAGCCCGGCCCAGGCCGCGACATCCGCCACCGCGAGCTACACCAAGACGCAGGACTGGGGCTCCGGCTTCGAAGGCAAGTGGACGGTGAAGAACACCGGCACCACGACCCTCAGCTCCTGGACCGTCGAGTGGGACTTCCCCTCCGGCACGTCCGTCACCTCCGCCTGGGACGCCGACGTCACCTCCTCGGGCACCCACTGGACCGCGAAGAACAAGTCCTGGAACGGGACCCTCGCCCCCGGCGCCTCCGTCTCCTTCGGCTTCAACGGCACCGGCACCGGGTCCCCCGCGAAGTGCAAGCTCAACGGGGGCAGCTGCGACGGCGGCACCACGGAACCCGGCGACAGCGCACCCAGCGCCCCCGGCACGCCGACCGCCTCCGACATCACCGACACGTCGGTGAAACTGTCCTGGTCCGCCGCCACGGACGACAAGGGCGTCAAGAACTACGACGTCCTGCGCGACGGCACCAAGGTCGCCACCGTGACGGGCACGTCGTACACCGACACGGGCCTGACCAAGGGCACCGACTACTCCTACTCCGTCCAGGCGCGTGACACCGCCGACCAGACCGGCCCGGTCAGCGGCGCCCGCGCGGTGCGCACCACCGGCGGCACGACCGAGCCGCCCAAGGGCGACAAGGTCAAGCTCGGCTACTTCACCGAGTGGGGCGTCTACGGCCGCAACTACCACGTCAAGAATCTGGTGACCTCGGGCTCGGCCTCGAAGATCACGCACATCAACTACGCCTTCGGCAACGTCAAGAACGGCCAGTGCACGGTCGACGACACCTACGCCGCCTACGACAAGGCCTACACCGCCGACCAGTCCGTCAGCGGCACCGCCGACACCTGGGACCAGCCGCTGCGCGGCAACTTCAACCAGCTCCGCCAGCTCAAGGCCAAGTACCCGCACATCAAGGTGCTGTACTCGTTCGGGGGCTGGACCTACTCGGGCGGCTTCGGCCAGGCCGCCGCCAACGCCGCCGCCTTCGCCAAGTCCTGCAAGGCCGTCGTGGAGGACCCGCGCTGGGCCGACGTCTTCGACGGCATCGACATCGACTGGGAGTACCCCAACGCCTGCGGCCTGACCTGCGACACCTCAGGACCCGCGGCCTTCAGGAACCTGATGCGGGCCCTGCGCGCGGAGTTCGGCCCCGACTACCTGGTCACCGCCGCCATCACCGCCGACGGCTCCTCCGGCGGCAAGATCGACGCGGCCGACTACGGCGGCGCCGCGCAGTACCTCGACTGGTACAACGTGATGACGTACGACTACTTCGGCGCCTTCGACAAGGACGGCCCGACCGCCCCGCACTCCCCGCTCACCTCGTATCCCGGCATCCCGCAGGCCGGCTTCAACTCGGCCGACGCGATCGCCAAGCTGAAGGCGAAGGGCGTCCCGTCCGCAAAGCTCCTGCTCGGCATCGGCTTCTACGGCCGCGGCTGGACCGGCGTCACCCAGTCCGCCCCGGGCGGCACGGCCACCGGCCCGGCGCCCGGCACCTACGAGGCCGGCATCGAGGACTACAAGGTCCTCAAGAACTCCTGCCCGGCCACCGGCACCATAGCGGGCACCGCGTACGCGCACTGCGGCAGCAACTGGTGGTCGTACGACACTCCCGCCACCATCGGATCGAAGATGGCGTGGGCCAAGAACCAGGGCTTGGGCGGGGCCTTCTTCTGGGAGTTCAGCGGCGACACCGGCAACGGTGAACTGGTGACGGCCGTCAACAACGGGCTCGGCTGAGAACAGCTAGGCAACATTGACGCGCTGACCGGGCGGGGCTGCCTCAAGCCACGCGAGGAAACCGGTCAGCGCGTCCTCGCTCATGGCCAGCTCCAGCCGGGTGCCCCGGTGCAGACAGACCAGGATCACATGATCGGACAGCAGCGCCAGCTCCTCCTCGCCCTCCGGGACCCGGCGGCCGGCCACCTCGATCGCGGAACGCTCCAGGATCCGGCGCGGGCGCGGCGAGTAGGAGAAGACCCGGAACCACTCGACGCGGTCGCCGTTGTAGCGGGCCACCCCGTACGCCCAGCCCTTGCCGTTGGAGTCGCCCTGCTCCGGGGCGTCCCAGCGCAGGCTGGCGTCGAAGGTGCCGCCCGAGCGCTGGATGAGCCGGCGGCGCAGACCGAAGACGAACAGTCCCACCACCACGAGGGCCACGACAATTCCGCACACAGTCAGAGCGAGGACCATCGACACCGACCTCCTCGTCTCCTAGGTAACGGAACGTAAAAAACACCCACATCCACCTCAGCCGCGGCTGGGTCCGGATCTCTCCGGTACCCAACCGCGGCTGAGTGACGTCATCACACGACGGGCTGAGTCAGCGCGCCGCCGTGGCCGTACGCAGACGGACGTCCGCGCGGCGCTGGGCCTCCGCGTCGTCCTCCGCCTTCGCACGCTCCAGCTCCTGCTCCGCGCGCTGGACATCGATCTCGTCCGACAGCTCCGCGATTTCGGCCAGCAGCGAGAGCTTGTCGTCCGCGAACGAGATGAAACCGCCGTGGACCGCGGCGACGACCGTCCCGCCATCACTCGTACGGATGGTCACCGGGCCCGACTCCAGCACACCGAGCAGCGGCTGGTGACCGGGCATGACGCCGATGTCGCCGGACGTGGTGCGCGCGACGACCAGGGTGGCCTGGCCGGACCAGACCTCACGGTCGGCCGCGACCAGCGCGACGTGCAGCTCAGCAGCCAAGGGTGGCTCCTCGGGTCACCACCCGGCGGGAGTGCCGGGTGTTGGTTACAAGTCTAGTAGGCGTGGCGGAGGGGGCGGGACGCGCCCGCCCCCTCCGTCATGAGCACGAGGCTCATATCGAGCGCGAGGCTCAGGAGACGCCCAGCTCCTTCGCGTTCTTCTTCAGGTCCTCGAGACCACCGCACATGAAGAACGCCTGCTCCGGGAAGTGGTCGTACTCGCCGTCGCAGATCGCGTTGAACGCGGCGATCGACTCGTCCAGCGGCACGTCCGAACCGTCCACGCCGGTGAACTGCTTGGCGGCGTGGGTGTTCTGGGACAGGAAGCGCTCCACGCGACGGGCACGGTGGACGACGAGCTTGTCCTCCTCGCCGAGCTCGTCGATACCGAGGATCGCGATGATGTCCTGCAGGTCCTTGTACTTCTGCAGGATGTTCTTCACGCGCATCGCGGCGTTGTAGTGGTCCGCCGAGATGTACCGCGGGTCGAGGATCCGGGACGTGGAGTCCAGCGGGTCCACGGCCGGGTAGATGCCCTTCTCGGAGATCGGACGGGAGAGCACCGTCGTCGCGTCGAGGTGGGCGAAGGTGGTGGCCGGGGCCGGGTCGGTCAGGTCGTCCGCGGGGACGTAGATCGCCTGCATCGAGGTGATCGAGTGACCACGGGTCGAGGTGATGCGCTCCTGGAGGACACCCATCTCGTCGGCCAGGTTCGGCTGGTAACCCACCGCGGAGGGCATACGGCCGAGCAGGGTCGACACCTCGGAACCGGCCTGGGTGAAGCGGAAGATGTTGTCGATGAAGAACAGCACGTCCTGCTTCTGGACGTCACGGAAGTACTCCGCCATCGTCAGGCCGGCCAGGGCCACGCGCAGACGGGTGCCCGGGGGCTCGTCCATCTGGCCGAAGACCAGGGCGGTCTTGTCCAGAACGCCGGACTCTTCCATCTCCGCGATGAGGTCGTTGCCCTCACGGGTGCGCTCGCCGACGCCCGCGAAGACGGAGACGCCCTCGTGGAGGTTGGCGACACGCATGATCATTTCCTGGATCAGCACGGTCTTGCCGACACCGGCACCACCGAACAGACCGATCTTGCCGCCCTTGACGTACGGGGTGAGAAGGTCGACGACCTTCAGGCCCGTCTCGAACATCTCGGTCTTCGACTCGAGCTGGTCGAACGCGGGGGCCTTGCGGTGGATGGACCAGCGCTCGCCCTCGTAGGCCTCGTCGCTGTTCAGCACCTCACCGAGGGTGTTGAACACCTTGCCCTTGGTGAAGTCGCCGACCGGGACGGAGATGCCCGCACCGGTGTCGGTCACCGGGGCCTGGCGGACCAGGCCGTCGGTGGGCTGCATGGAGATCGCGCGGACCAGGCCGTCACCCAGGTGCTGGGCGACCTCCAGGGTCAGCGTCTTCTTCTCGCCCGCGAGAGCCGGGTCGGCGACCTCGACGTGCAGGGCGTTGTAGATCTCGGGCATCGCGTCGACGGGAAACTCCACGTCGACGACCGGGCCGATGACCCGGGCGACGCGGCCCGTAGCCGTCGCGGTCTCAACAGTGGTGGTCATTTATCGGTCACTCCCCGCGGTCGCGTCGGCCAGGGCACTGGCGCCACCGACGATCTCGCTGATTTCCTGGGTGATTTCGGCCTGGCGGGCCTGGTTGGCAAGCCGGGTGAGCGTCTCGATGAGCTCTCCGGCGTTGTCGGTGGCCGACTTCATCGCGCGCCGCGTGGCGGCGTGCTTGGAGGCGGCCGACTGGAGCAGCGCGTTGTAGATCCGGCTCTCCACATAGCGCGGCAGCAGGGCGTCCAGGACGTCCTCCGCCGAGGGCTCGAAGTCGAACAGCGGGAGGATCTCGCCCTTGGGCTTCGCCTCCGCCGCGACCTCGTCGAGGCTGAGCGGCAGCAGCCGGGCCTCGATGGCCGTCTGCGTCATCATCGACACGAACTCGGTGTAGACGATGTGGAGCTCGTCCACGCCGCCTTCCGCCGTCTCCGTCTCGATCGCCTCGATCAGCGGGGCCGCGACCTTCTTGGCGTCCGCGTACGACGGGTCGTCGGTGAAGCCCGTGAACGACTCCGCGACCTTGCGCTCGCGGAAGTTGTAGTGGGCGAGACCACGGCGGCCGACGATGTAGCTGACGACCTCCTTGCCCTCACCTTCGAGCTTCGCCGTGAGCCTCTCCGCGGCCTTGATGGCGTTGGAGTTGAAGGCGCCGGCCAGACCGCGGTCGCTCGTGAGGAGCAGGACCGCGGCGCGGGTCGAGTTCTCCGGCTCCGTCGTCAGCGGGTGCTTGGTGTTCGATCCGGTGGCCACCGCCGTGACCGCCCGGGTGAGTTCGGTCGCGTACGGCGTGGACGCCGCCACCTTGCGCTGCGCCTTGACGACGCGCGAGGCGGCGATCATCTCCATCGCCTTCGTGATCTTCTTGGTCGCGGAGACGGATCGGATGCGACGCTTGTAGACCCGGAGCTGTGCTCCCATGAGTCAGGTCCCTTCCGTCGTCACTTGCCGGCAGCCGGGGCGTCCTCGCCGAGCAGCTTGCCGTCGGAGGTCTCGAACTGCTTCTTGAACTCCGCGATGGCGTCGGCCATGGCCTGGAGGGTGTCGTCCGACATCTTCCCGCCCTCGCGGATGGAGGTCAGCAGGCCCTGCTCCTTGCGGTGCAGGTACTCCAGCAGCTCCTTCTCGAAGCGGCGGATGTCGGCGACCGGAACCTCGTCCATCTTGCCGGTGGTGCCGGCCCAGATGGAGACGACCTGGTCCTCGGTGGCCATCGGCTGGTACTGCGGCTGCTTCAGCAGCTCGACCATGCGCTGACCACGCTCCAGCTGCGCCTTGGACGCGGCGTCCAGGTCGGAACCGAAGGCGGCGAACGCCTCCAGCTCACGGAACTGGGCGAGGTCCACGCGCAGACGGCCGGAGACCTGGCGGATCGCCTTGTGCTGGGCGGAACCACCGACTCGGGAGACCGAGATACCGACGTTCAGCGCGGGGCGCTGACCGGCGTTGAACAGGTCCGACTCCAGGAAGCACTGACCGTCGGTGATGGAGATGACGTTGGTCGGGATGAACGCCGAGACGTCGTTGGCCTTGGTCTCGACGATCGGCAGACCGGTCATCGAGCCGGCACCCATCTCGTCGGAGAGCTTCGCGCAGCGCTCCAGCAGACGGGAGTGCAGGTAGAAGACGTCACCCGGGTAGGCCTCACGGCCCGGCGGGCGGCGCAGCAGCAGCGACACGGCGCGGTAGGCGTCGGCCTGCTTCGACAGGTCGTCGAAGATGATCAGGACGTGCTTGCCCTGGTACATCCAGTGCTGACCGATGGCCGAACCGGTGTACGGCGCCAGGTACTTGAAGCCGGCCGGGTCGGACGCCGGGGCGGCGACGATGGTCGTGTACTCCAGCGCGCCGGCCTCCTCCAGAGCGCCGCGCACGCCGGCGATGGTGGAGCCCTTCTGGCCGATGGCGACGTAGATGCAGCGGACCTGCTTGTTCGGGTCGCCCGAGCGCCAGTTGTCGCGCTGGTTGATGATCGTGTCGACGGCCAGGGCGGTCTTGCCGGTCTGGCGGTCACCGATGATCAGCTGACGCTGGCCACGGCCGATCGGGGTCATGGTGTCGACGGCCTTGTAGCCCGTCTCCATCGGCTCGTGCACCGACTTGCGGACCATGACGCCCGGAGCCTGAAGCTCCAGGGCGCGACGGCTGTCGGTCTCGATCTCGCCGAGGCCGTCGATCGGGTTGCCGAGGGGGTCCACCACGCGGCCGAGGTAGCCCTCGCCGACCGCGACGGACAGGACCTCGCCGGTACGGCTGACCGGCTGCCCCTCCTCGACGCCGCTGAACTCGCCGAGGACGATGGCACCGATCTCGCGCTCCTCGAGGTTGAGGGCGAGGCCGAGGGTGCCGTCCTCGAACTTCAGCAGCTCGTTGGCCATGGTCGAGGGCAGGCCCTCGACCTTCGCGATGCCGTCGCCGGCAAAGGTGACCGTACCGACCTCCTCGCGCGAGGCCGCGTCCGGCTTGTACGCCTGGACGAAGTTCTCCAGCGCGTCCCGGATCTCCTCCGGCCGGATCGTGAGCTCCGCCATCTGGGTTCCCTGCTCTCCTTGTTGGGCCCGAAGTTTCTTAGGGGGTCTGGGGGCGACCCCCAGGATTCTTCTGCACGGCCCAACCAGGGCCGTCGTAAGTACGTAATGCCTATTGAGTTGCTGCTCAGCTCGTGAGCCGGCGGCTGGCGTCCTCGATGCGGTCCGCGAGGGAGCCGTTGATGACCTCGTCGCCGACCTGCACCCGGATTCCGCCGAGGACCTCGGGGTCCACGTCCAGGTTGAGGTGCATCTTGCGGCCGTAGAGCTTCGCGAGGGCGGCGCCCAGGCGCTGCTTCTGCGCGTCGCTCAGCGGTACCGCCGAGGTGACGGTGGCGACCATGCGGTCCCGGCGCTCGGCGGCGAGCTTGGACAGGGACTCCAGTCCCGACTCCAGGCTACGTCCCCGCGGCGCGGCGACAAGGCGCGTCACCAGACGCTCGGTGGCCGCCTGTGCCCGGCCGCCGAGCAGGCTGCGCAGCAGCTCGCTCTTGGCCGAGGTGGTGGCCTTGCGGTCGGTCAGCGCGGCGCGCAGCTCGGTGCTGCCGGAGACGATCCGGCCGAACCGGAACAGCTCGTCCTCGACGTCGTCGAGCTTGCCCGCCTTCTGCGCGGCGGTGAGGTCGGCGGTGCTGGCCAGCTCCTCCAGGGCGTCCACCAGGTCGCGCGACTGCGACCAGCGGGAGCGCACCATTCCGGCGACCAGGTCGGCGGCCGGGCCGCTGACCTGGGTGCCGAGCAGGCGCTGGGCCAGTTCGGCCTTGGCCTCACCGGCCTGCGCCGGGTCGGTGAGGACCCGACGCAGCGACACCTCGCGGTCGAGCAGCGCGGTGACGGCGGCCAGTTCGTCGGCGAGCGCGCCGGCGTCCACGGACGTGGAGTCCGTCAGCGCGTCGAGACGCTCTCGTGCGGCTGCCAGGGCCTCGCGGCTCGCTCCGTTCATCGGCCGGCCTCGGCCTTCTCCTCGAGGTCGTCGAGGAACCGGTCGATCACACGGCTCTGGCGGGCGTGGTCCTCGAGGGACTCGCCGACGAGCTTGCCGGCCAGGTCGGTGGCGAGCTTGCCGACGTCCTGGCGGAGCGCGGACGACGCAGCCTTGCGGTCGGCCTCGATCTGGGCGTGACCCGCGGCGACGATCTCCTCGCGCTGACGCTGGCCCTCGGCCCGCATCTCGGCGATGAGCGCGGCACCCTGCTCCTGCGCCTCCTGGCGCAGACGCGCGGCCTCGTGCCGGGCCTCGGCGAGCTGTGCCTTGTACTGCTCAAGGACGCTCTGGGCCTCGACCTTCATGGTCTCGGCCTCTTCGATACCGCCTTCGATCGCCGCGCGGCGCTCCTCCAGAACCTTGTTGATGTTCGGAAGCAGCTTCTTCCAGAAGAAGAAGAACACGATGGCGAAGGCGATGGTGCCGACGAGCAGCTCGGGGCCAGGAGGCATGAGCGGGCTCTGCTCTTCCTCGGCCGCCAGCTGCACCAGGTTGGCGATCACATCAGTGCCTTTCGTCGAAACGTGTCGGTGAGCAGAAAATTACTGACCGAACACGAACGGCATAACGATGCCGATGAGGGCGAGCGCCTCACAGAACGCGAAGCCCAGGATCTGGTTGGCGCGGATCAGACCGGCCGCCTCGGGCTGGCGGGCGAGGGCCTGGGTGCCGTTACCGAAGATGATGCCGACGCCGATGCCGGGGCCGATGGCGGAGAGGCCGTAGCCGATGGAGCCGAGCGAACCGGAGACAGCGGCGAGGGTCTCAGTGGCAGCCATGCTGAATCTTCCTTCTCTTTCACGGACCGGCGGGGGTTGGCCACCGGACGTTCTTGGGACTTGCGGGGGCGGAGGGGCTCAGTGGTGCTCGGCCAGAGCGCCCTGGATGTACGTGCAGGCGAGGAGTACGAAGACGTACGCCTGGACGGCCTGCACGAAAAGTTCGAAGCCGATCATGGCGACGGTCATGACGAAGGAGACACCGGCCGCCGGGATCATCCAGCTGTTCAGCAGGTACCAGGAGGCGACGGTGAACATCACCAGCATCAGGTGGCCGGCGAACATGTTGGCGAACAGTCGCACCGCGTGCGTGAACGGCCGGACGAGCAGGTTCGAGAAGAACTCGATGACCATCACGAGCGGCAGCACCGGGCCGAGCGACTTGTCGTAGCCGGTGATGTTCTTGAAGAACCCGACGAAGCCGTGCCGCTTGAAGGTCAGGGAGACCCAGGTGACGTACACGACCGCGGCGAGGACCGCCGGGAACGCGATGACCGACGACACCGGGAACTGCGCGAGCGGGATCACGGACCAGATGTTCATGATCCAGATGAAGAAGAACAGCGAGACCATCAAGGGGACGTACTTCTCGCCCTCCTTCTTTCCGAGGGTCTCGTAGACGATGCCGCGGCGGACGAAGTCGTAGCCGGCTTCACCGACCATCTGCAGCTTGCCCGGCACCACCTTGGCCTTGCCGAAGGCCGCGTAGAAGAAGCCGATGACGAGGATGGTGGTGATGATCGCAAGCAGCATCACCTTGTTGAACTCGAACCCTCCAACCGTGGCGATCGGCTTGAAGAGGAACGAGTGCAGGCCCGGTGCCGGAAAACCACACCCGTCGGACATGATCCGACAGCTCCAGTCAAAGGCGAGCTGGGTCTGGTCAGCACTCACCACGGGCTCCTTCGGCGTGACGCATGGGTACGGCAACCTCGTTGTGTCGGCGCGGCGCGCAGCCGCGGGTCGGCACCGGACTGGTGTTACGGATGTGGGGGCGGCTGAGGGGCATCGAGCCTCGCGTTCGAGCAGGCGTCAGCTCAGGTGCCCGCGCCCGCGATGCCGCAGTTGGCACCGGACGATAGCAGGAGTTCCCAGTGCTCTTTATCGCGCCCCTACTCGTCACGACGGGGACCCGGTCTTCTCGGGCTTCTCACTCTTCTCGGAGTCCGGGTCGATGTAGAAGATCTTGGCCTTCATGTGCGCACGAGCCTGCGCAGCCATCCACACGACGGTCGCGACGACGAGCCCGGCGGCGAACGTCCTCGCGTTGAAGAATGAGGTGTCCTTGAAGAGGGCGACGAAAATGAGGAGCAGCAGCAACTGGGCCGTGTAGAGCATCAGCCCCATGGCCTGGAACAACTGCGGGAGCGTTTTTGCCGTCCGCTGGAGGACGTACAGACCGATCCCCATGAAGAGGATGGCCAGGGCCGTGCCGACGGCTGCTCCGAGGGCTCCCTTGCCTCCGGCCAGCACGCCGCTGACGGCGACGGCGACCACACCGGCAGCCGCTGTGGGCACAG
The DNA here is from genome assembly GCA_000415505.1 of Streptomyces afghaniensis 772. GTDB lineage: Bacteria > Actinomycetota > Actinomycetes > Streptomycetales > Streptomycetaceae > Streptomyces > Streptomyces afghaniensis. The sequence continues at coordinate 27,305 of KE354178.1, read as the reverse complement.
CGCACTGCAGAAGGTTCCGGGCGTCATTGGACGGCATGGCGGCAACTCCGCTTTCGCAGGGGGCAGGGGTGTCGTCATGGACGAGCGTAGTCCCGGGCTGAGTGGAGACCTCACACCAATGGACCGTCGCACTGCGGTCCTTCGGCTCTATCCGGGGGTTCTCGTGAACCGTATCACAAACTATTTGATGCAGTCTTTACCTGAAGGTGTGCGGGCTGTCACACATGAGAGTGAAGCCGCGCGTCTGTGCAGGAACGGCGCCGACTTGTCTGGTATTGGGCGCTTCACGCCCCCATCACAACCCCACGGCTTGGCAATGCTCTAGTCAGATTCTTACCTTGTCCCGGCTCTTACCTTGCCCCGGGTCCTTACGGGGTCCCGGCCTTGCGCCGGTCCGCCAGCCGCGAACGGGCGCCGATGGCGGTGGCCCCGTTGACTCCTGAGACTCCCGACACCACCGGGGCGCGGTCCTCACGCGCGACCGGGGCAGCCTGCTCGGCGGCGGCCGCCGGCGTCGAGGCCTCGGGCGCCACGGCCGGGACCCCGCGGCGCCGGTAGCGCGGCGGCACGAACCGCTCCATCCAGCGCGGGGCGCGCGGCGTGAAGCGCGGCAGCAGGAGCAGGGCCAGGCCGATCGCGCTGAGGAACACGACGCCGAGCACGATCCACATGGACGCCGAGTTGACCGAGTAGGCGAGCGCGCCGAAGGCGATCAGCGCCGACCAGAAGTACATGATCAGCACGGCCCGGCTGTGCGAGTGGCCGATCTCCAGCAGACGGTGGTGCAGGTGGCCGCGGTCGGCGGCGAACGGCGACTGGCCGCGCCAGGTGCGGCGCACGATGGCCAGGATCAGGTCGGCGGCCGGGACCGCGATGATCGTCAGCGGCAGCAGCAGCGGGATGTAGACGGGAACCGTCTGGTGCACGGCCTCCTTCTCCGACCCCACGTACAGGTTGAGCGCGTCCGGGTCGACCTGCCCCGTGACGGAGATCGCGCCCGCGGCCAGGACCAGGCCGATCAGCATCGAGCCGGAGTCGCCCATGAAGATCCGCGCCGGGTGCATGTTGTGCGGCAGGAAGCCCAGGCACATGCCCATCAGGATCGCCGAGAAGAGCGTGGCGGGGGCGGCGGCCTCGACGCCGTACGAGTACCAGATCCGGTAGGCGTACAGGAAGAACGCGGTGGCCGCGATGCAGACCATGCCGGCCGCGAGGCCGTCCAGGCCGTCGACGAAGTTGACCGCGTTGATCGTGATGACGACCAGCGCCACCGTCAGCAGGGTGCCCTGCCACTGGGTGAGCGCCACCGAGCCGATGCCCGGGATCGGCAGCCACAGGATCGTCAGACCCTGCACGACCATCACGCCCGCGGCGATCATCTGGCCGCCCAGCTTGATCAGGGCGTCGATCTCGAACTTGTCGTCCAGCACACCGATCAGCCAGATCAGGGCCGCCCCGGACAGCAGCGCCCGGGGTTCGTTCGAGGCCTGGAAGACCTGGTTGAGGTTGGTCAGGTGGTCGGCGACCAGCAGGCCCGCGCACAGGCCGAAGAACATCGCGATCCCGCCGAGCCGCGGAGTGGGTTCCCGGTGCACGTCACGTGCCCGGATCTCCGGCATCGCTCCGGCCACGATCGCGAACTTCCGTACCGGCCCTGTCAGCAGATACGTCACCGCGGCCGTGATGCAGAGCGTCAGCAGGTATTCACGCACGGGCTTCCCCACAGGTCTCGCTGGCCATCTCAGCCCCACACCCTAGCGATGCGCGCATATGTGTGGGGACTTCCGGGTAGCGACGATGGTTGCACGAGTAGCTGTGCACCCTGGTGCGCTTACCCCGTCTCAGCGGGGATACGGCGGAAATCCACCGGCCAGCTCCCGCACTTCTTCACGGGCCCTCGCGGTCTCGGTCACGCCCCTGAGCACCCCCGCGAGCAGCTTGGCGATCCGCGCCATCTCCGCCTCGCCCATGCCCTGCGTGGTGACGGCGGCCGTGCCCAGCCTGAGTCCCCGGGCGTCGCCGTGTGGCAGCGCGCAGCAGTCCATGACCAGGCCGGCGGCGGCGAGACGGCCCCGGGCGGTGCGGCCGTCGACGCCGAGCGGCGCCGGGTCGGCGGTGATGAGATGGGTGTCCGTGCCGCCCGTGGTGACAGCCATGCCCTCGGCGGCCAGCCGGGCCGCGAGAACCCTCGCATTGGCGACCACCTGATGGGCGTACACGGCGAACGCCTCAGTTGCCGCCTCCCCGAACGCGACCGCCTTGGCGGCGATGGTGTGCATCTGCGCGCCGCCCTGTGTGAAAGGGAACACGGCCCGGTCGACCCGCTCGGCCAGCTCCGCGCGGCACAGGATCATGCCGCCGCGCGGGCCCCGCAGCACCTTGTGAGTCGTGGCACAGACGATGTCCGCGTACGGCACCGGGTTCGGCGCCGCTCCCCCGGCGACCAGCCCGATGGGATGCGCGGCGTCCGCGACGAGGTACGCGCCCACCTCGTCGGCGACCTCGCGGAAGAACGCGTAGTCGATGTGCCGGGGGTAGGCGATCGAGCCGCACACGATCGCCTTGGGGCGACGCGTACGCGCCAGGGTGCGCACCTGCTCGTGGTCCATCAGCCCGGACTCGGCATCCACGCCGTATCCGACGAAGTCGAACCAGCGGCCGGAGAAGTTCGCCGGCGACCCGTGCGTGAGATGACCGCCGTACGGCAGGCCGAGGGCGAGGACGGTGTCACCGGGGCGCAGCAGGGCGGCGTAGGCGGCCAGGACGGCCGAAGAGCCGGAGTGGGACTGGACGTTGGCGTGCTCGGCGCCGAACAGGGCCATGGCCCGGTCCACGGCGACGCGTTCGGCGACGTCGGCGAACTCGCAGCCACCGTGGTGCCGCGCTCCGGGGTAGCCCTCGGCGTACTTGTTGGCGAGGGGCGAGCCGAGGGCGGCCAGGACGGCCGGCGAGCTGAAGTTCTCGGCGGCGATCAGCTGGAGCGTGGTCGCCTGCCGCTCCCGCTCGCCGAGCAGGATGTCGGCGAGTTCGGGGTCCTGGCGGCGCAGGAGGTCGGCCTCGATGGCAGGGGTGACCGTCATGGTGGGCTCCGGGCGGCGTCGACGGTGACGTACGTCCAATGTAGGCCCGGGGCCCCCGGGGCGCGCGGTCGTTACGTCTTTGCGGGGACGCCCGTGAGGGCCGTGACGACCGGATCGAGTGCCTGGTGTATCTCGTCGCCGATGGACCGGAAGAACGTCAGGGGCGCCCCGTACGGGTCGTACACCTCGTCCGCCTCGGCGTTCGGGGCCAGCAGCCACCCGCGTAGAGCCGCCGCGGCACGCACCAGCGCACGCGCGCGGGTGACCACGCCCTCCTCCAGGGGCGGCAGGGTCGTCGGGTCGATGGCCTTCACCAGACGGGTGAACTCCTTGAGCGTGAAGGTCCGCAGGCCCGCCGAGTGCCCCATGGAGATGACCTGCGCCCGGTGGTCCCGGGTGGCGGTCAGCACCAGGTCGGCGCGGATCACGTGCTCGTCGAGGAGTTCGCGCCCGGTGAAGCCGGAGGCGTCCGCGCCGAAGTCGGCCAGCACGGTCTCCGCATTGGCCTCCATGGGGGCGCCCTCGTGACCCCAGGTGCCCGCGCTCTCCACGATCAGCCCGCCGCCCAGGATCCCGAGCCGCTCCCGCACGAAATGGCGGGTCAGCCGCTCGGTGATGGGCGAGCGGCACACGTTGCCGGTACTGACGTGGAGGATGCGGAAGCTGTCGCGCGGAAGCCCCACGAACGTCGTCGTGATCTCCGCCGCGCTTTCCCCGTTGCCTATGCCACGCCCCGCTCCAGGGGCCGTCAATTCGCCACCTCGAGGTCGGGTACTACCTTTCGCAGCTCTTCCGCGGAGAGCGCGCCGGCGCGCAGCAGCAGCGGCACCTCACGGGTCACGTCGACGATCGACGACGGGACGTTGCCGGGGGTCGGGCCGCCGTCGAGGTAGACGGAGACGGAGTCGCCGAGCATCTCCTGCGCGGCGTCGCAGTCCTCCGGCGCCGGGTGGCCGGTCAGGTTGGCGGAGGAGACGGCCATCGGGCCCACCTCCGTCAGCAGCTCGATGGCGACGGGGTGCAGCGGCATGCGCACGGCGACCGTGCCACGGGTGTCGCCCAGATCCCACTGGAGGGACGGCTGGTGCTTGGCGACGAGCGTCAGCGCGCCCGGCCAGAAGGCGTCGACCAGCTCCCAGGCCAGCTCCGAGAAGTCCGTGACGAGCCCGTGCAGCGTGTTCGGGGAGCCGATGAGGACGGGCGTGGGCATGTTGCGGCCCCGGCCCTTGGCCTCCAGCAGGTCGGCGACCGCCTCCGAGGAGAACGCGTCGGCGCCGATGCCGTACACCGTGTCCGTCGGCAGCACCACGAGCTCGCCACGGCGGACGGCGGACGCTGCCTCACGCAGACCGGTCACACGGTCGGTCGCGTCGTTGGTGTCGTATCGCCGTGCCATCTTTAGCTGGCCTCCTCGTACACGTGCTGCTGGGATGAAGTCCACGAAGACTGCGGTGTGCCCGGTGTGCTCACGGCAGCGCCTTGCGGGCCGTGGCGAAACGCGGGCGGTTGTTCAGGTCCGGGTGGTCGGCGGCGTCGGTCCAGCCGCGGTCCTCGGCGAAGATCCACGGCACCTGGCCGCCCTGGGTGTCGGCGTGCTCCACGACCACGACACCGCCGGGGCGCAGCAGCCGGTGCGCGGTGCGCTCCAGGCCCCGGATGAGGTCGAGGCCGTCCTCGCCGGAGAACAGGGCCAGGTCGGGGTCGTAGTCCCGCGCCTCGGGGGCGACATACTCCCACTCGGTGAGCGGGATGTACGGCGGGTTGGTGATGACCAGGTCGACCTGGCCGTCGAGGTCCGGGAAGGCCGTCAGGGCGTCTCCCTGGCGCAGCTCGACCCTGGACCCCTCCACGTTCTTGCGGGTCCACCTGAGGGCGTCCTCGGACAGCTCCACGGCGTGCACGCGCGAACGCGGCACCTCCTGGGCGAGGGCGAGCGCGATGGCGCCGGAGCCGGTGCACAGGTCGACGATGCACGGCTCGACGACGTCCATGGCCCGTACGGCGTCTATGGCCCAGCCGACCACGGACTCCGTCTCGGGCCGGGGCACGAACACCCCGGGGCCGACCTGGAGTTCCAGATACCGGAAGTAGGCGCGCCCGGTGATGTGCTGGAGCGGCTCGCGGGCCTCGCGGCGGGCGATGACCTCCCAGTAGCGGGCGTCGAAGTCGGAGTCCTTGACGGAGTGCAGCTCGCCGCGCTTGACGCCGTGCACGAACGCGGCGAGCTCCTCCGCGTCGGTGCGCGGCGAGGGCACGCCGGCGTCGGCGAGCCGCTGGGTGGCCTGGGCCACCTCCGCGAGCAGCAGATTCACGCAAGTCCTCCGGTACTCAGTAGTCCTACGTGTCCTTACGCGGCTGCCAGCTTGGCGGCCGAGTCCGCGTCGACACAGGCCTGGATCACCGCGTCGAGGTCGCCGTCCAGGACCTGGTCCAGGTTGTACGCCTTGAAGCCGACACGGTGGTCCGAGATGCGGTTCTCCGGGTAGTTGTACGTACGGATCTTCTCGGAGCGGTCGACGGTGCGGACCTGGCTGCGGCGGGCGTCGGCGGCCTCCCTCTCCGCCTCCTCCTGTGCCATGGCGAGCAGCCTGGAGCGCAGGATACGCAGTGCCTGCTCCTTGTTCTGCAACTGGCTCTTCTCGTTCTGGCAGGAGGCGACGACTCCGGTCGGGAGGTGCGTGATGCGCACGGCGGAGTCGGTGGTGTTGACGGACTGTCCGCCCGGCCCGGAGGAGCGGTAGACGTCGATGCGGAGGTCGTTGGGATTGATCTCCACGTCGACCTCCTCGGCTTCGGGCGTGACGAGGACACCGGCGGCGGAGGTGTGGATACGGCCCTGGGACTCGGTGGCCGGGACCCGCTGCACGCGGTGCACGCCGCCCTCGTACTTCAGGCGGGCCCACACGCCCTGTCCGGGCTCCGTCGCGCCCTGGCCGCCCTTGGTCTTCACGGCGACCTGGACGTCCTTGTAGCCGCCCAGCTCGGACTCGGTGGCGTCGATGATCTCGGTCTTCCAGCCGACGCGCTCGGCGTACCGCAGGTACATGCGCAGCAGGTCGCCGGCGAACAGGGCCGACTCGTCGCCGCCCGCGCCCGCCTTGATCTCGAGGATGACGTCCTTGTCGTCGCTGGGATCGCGCGGGACGAGGAGCAGGCGCAGCTTCTCGGTCAGCTCCTCGCGCTGCTGCTCCAGCTCCTTGACCTCGGCCACGAAGTCGGGGTCGTCGGCGGCGAATTCGCGCGCGGTCTCGATGTCGTCGCCCGTCTGCGTCCAGGAGCGGTACGTGGCGACGATCGGGGTGAGCTCGGCGTAACGCTTGTTCATCCTGCGCGCGTTGGCCTGGTCGGCGTGGACCGACGGGTCGGCGAGCTTCTTCTCCAGGTCGGCGTGCTCGGCGACGAGTTCCTCGACGGCCTCGAACATCTTGGCTCCTGTGTACTGACGTGGGTGAAGGGGCGGGCGACCAAAAACGCCGGTCCCGGAGCGCCCGGTGAGGGGGCGCGTCCGCGGACCGGCGAAATGGGGCTCGCTACTTCTTGGAGCCGGCGGCCTTGCCGAAGCGGGCCTCGAAGCGGGCCACGCGGCCACCGGTGTCGAGGATCTTCTGCTTGCCCGTGTAGAACGGGTGGCACTCGGAGCAGACATCGGCACGGATCGCGCCGGACTCGATGGTGCTGCGGGTGGTGAACGACGCGCCGCAGGTGCAGCTGACCTGCGTCTCGACGTACGCGGGGTGGATGTCGCGCTTCAAGGTGTCTCCTAGGTTTCGGGAGGGCGCCGGGTCGCTGCCGCGGGGTGCGGGAGCGTGAACCGGGGCCGACGTACCAGTCTGCCAGGACTGGGGCCATCCCCCAAAACCGGGGGTTGCCGTCGTTTGTTCCCCGCGCCTCCTACCGGCCGCTCACGACACCCTTGGCTTCACCTGTCGCCGTGCCCTTCGTCGCGCTCTTCGGGATCGGCTTGTCGTTCTCCAGGGCCTTCCAGATCTCGTCGGCCTTCTTCTTCTGGAGCAGGACCCGGTTGGGGTCGGCCGGGTCGTAGGCCACCGGCATCGTGACCATGTGCATGTTGGACGGGGTGATGCCCTTGAGGCCGCCCGCGAAGGACGCGAGCTTGTTGACCGAGCCGAGGTCGGAGTCGGTCGTCACCGTCTTGGTCGCGGTCTCCGCGAGGTCGAGCAGCTTCTTCGGGTTCGTGAAGACGCCGACGTCCTTGACCTGGTTGACCAGCGCCTTGATGAAGGCCTGCTGGAGCTGGATGCGGCCGAGGTCGGAGCCGTCGCCGACGCCGTGCCGGGTGCGGACCAGGCCGAGGGCCTGTTCGCCGTCGAGTCTGTGGGTGCCGGCCTTCAGCTTCAGGTGGCTGTCGGGGTCGTCGATGTTCTTGGTCGTGGTGACCTCGACGCCGCCGAGGTCGTCGATGAGCCGCTGGAAGCCGGCGAAGTCGACCTCCAGGTAGTGGTCCATGCGCAGGTCGGTGATCGACTCGACGGTCTTCACGGCGCAGGCGGCCCCGCCGGTGGAGTACGCGGAGTTGAACATCACGCCGTTCGCGGCGGGGTACTGCTTGCCCTTGGTGTCCGTGCACTCGGGCCGGTCGATGAGGGTGTCGCGCGGGATGGAGACCACGCTGGCCTTCTTGTGGCCCTTGTAGACGTGCACGATCATCGCCGTGTCGGAGCGGGCGCTGCCGTCGTCGGTGCCGCCGCCGAGCTTCTTGTTGCCGCCGGCGCGGGTGTCGGAGCCGAGGACGAGGATGTTCTCCGAGCCGTTGTCGGCCTTCTTGGGCCGGTCCGTGCCGAGGGCCTGGTCGATGTCGACGCTCTTGAGGTTGCCGTTGAGCTTGAAGTACACGTACCCCGCCCCGGCGCCGCCCAGGACGACGATCCCCGCGGCGGTCCAGGCCGTCACCATCAGGCCCTTGTGGCGCTTGGGGGGCTTGCGGCGTCGGCCCTTGGCGCGGTGGCGCGGCCCGTTGGTGCCGGTATCGCCCGGTATGCCCGGGCCCGGCGTGCTCTCGGCAGACATGTGCTCCTCAGCTCGTCTACGGTCGGTTACCCCCTGCGGTCAGTACCAGGCGTGATCGGTCGGGGACTGCCTCCTGGCACCATCGTCGCTCCGCCTGGTCAGACGGAGAAACTCGGGAAAGGGTTGCACAACGGACTGTGCCCACCGCGTGGGGCGGTGGGCACAGTGTGTGTTCGTGTCGGCGAGGGGTACCTCGCTCACCTGCGGTTTCAGCCGAAGATGTCGTACTGCTTGAAATCGGTACCGACAGAGATCCTTGTGGCGAAGATCTCGCTGGTCGCCTTGCCGGTGCCCGGGTACAGGTAGAGCGTCCCGCCGGGGGTGCGGGCCAGGAAGTCGGCCTTGCCGTCGCCGGTGATGTCGCCTGTGGCGTCGAAGGCGTTGTAGCCGCTCCAGGTGCGCACCTTGACCCGGGCCGAGAAGGCGCCCGAGCCGGCCTTGCCGGTGCCCTTGTAGAGGTACATGTAGCTGCCCGACGCGCTGCGGGCGATCAGGTCGGTCTTGCCGTCCCCGGTGAAGTCGCCGTGGCCGCGCACGGAGTTGTACTGGTTCCAGCCGGAGCTCACCTTGACGCGGGGCGAGAAGGTGCCGTTGCCCTTGCCCGGGTAGATCCACATCACGCCCGCCGAGTCGACCGAGAGCAGGTCGGGCAGGTAGTCGCCGGTGACGTCACCGGGGGTGATGATGCGGGTGCGGGTCTTCCAGTTGTCGGCGATCTGCTTGGTGGACCAGGTGCCGGTGGAGATCACGTAGTGGGTCCAGAAGACGTCGCCGTCGCTGCTGCGCCGGTAGACCAGGTCCTGGTAGCCGTCCCGGTCGAAGTCCGTCTGGAGGACGGTGTTGAAGCCGTTCCAGTTGCCCCAGGACTCGCGGGCGGCGAAGGACGTGCCCTTGGAGTCCTTGGAGTAGCCCGTCTTGGTGGAGGCGTTGCGCACCCACAGGTCGGCCTTGTGGTCGCCGCTGATGTTGGTGTCGTCGAGGCGCGGGTAGGCGGCGCCGACGTAGGTGCTGACCTTGCTGAAGACGCTGTAGGCGCCCTTGGCGACGCAGTCAGTCACGCCCCAGGAGACGACACCGACGATCCGGTTGTTCACGACCAGCGGGCCGCCGGAGTCGCCGTTGCAGGCGGTGGTGGTGCCGGTGTCGCTGCCGGTGGCGGGCTTGCCCGCACAGACCATGTGGCCCTTGACGAAGTCGCTGCCGTACGTGCCGGCGCAGGTGGTGTCGGACTGGACGGGCAGCGTGGCCGTCTTCAGCGTCTCGGAGATGTCGTCGCTGGTGGAGCTGGTGCGGCCCCAGCCGTAGACCTTGGCGCTGGTGCCGGCCTGGTACGACGTGGTGTCGCCGGACGTCGTCATGCGGATCGGCGTGGCCTTCACCGGGACGGGCAGGGTGAGCACCGCGATGTCGTTGTCGATGGTCGTCGCGTTGTACGACGGGTGGTTCCACTGCCGCCAGATGCCGGTGACGGTGCCGCCGTGCAGGTCTGTGCCGTCGGCCGAGGGCAGTTGGGAGGTGCCGGTGACGATCGCGCCGTTGGCGTGCCAGTCGTAGCCCTTGACGCAGTGCGCGGCGGTGAGGATCTTCGTCGGCGCGACGACGGCGCCGCCGCAGAAGAAGCCGATGTCGTCGCTGGTGGTCGAGGTGCCCCGGTCGTCGTAGTAGTGCAGCTGCGCCATCCACGGGGCCGAGGTGATGGTCGTCTCGCTGCCGCCGATGATCTTCGGGTCGATGGTGGAAGGGCTCGTGCTCGAGCTCGCGCTCAGCGACGCCTTGCTCGTCTTGCCCGCGACGTCGTCACCGGCCATGGCACCCGCGACGCGCTTCTCCAGCTCGGCGAGCGACGGCGAGCTGGTGGCGGGCTTGACCGTCGGCTGCGGCAGCGGGGTGGCCGCGCCGGCGGACGTCGTCAGCAGCGCGGCGGCCACGGCGGCGGCCACACCGGCCGCGGCGACGGGAAGGCCGATGCGTATCCGGCGTCTGTGCCGACCGCCCCCAGGCATGGTTCTACCCACGAATGTCCCCCCTCGGGATCACATGTTCGAAGAGAGCGTGATCCTACCCTCACGCGAACAGCACAAAGGGCCGCCCCGTTTCCGGGAGCGGCCCTCTTACGCAGTGCTTACCTCAGTCGCCGTTGCCCGGCGTCGGAGTTGTCTTCTGGATCTGCATCAGGAACTCGGCGTTCGACTTCGTCTGCTTCATCTTGTCGAGGAGCAGTTCGACGGCCTGCTGCTGGTCGAGGGCGTGCAGCACCCGGCGCAGCTTCCAGACGATGGAGAGTTCGTCGCTGGCGAGCAGGATCTCTTCCTTACGGGTGCCGGACGCGTCGACGTCCACCGCCGGGAAGATGCGCTTGTCGGCGAGCTTCCGGTCGAGCTTGAGCTCCGCGTTGCCGGTGCCCTTGAACTCCTCGAAGATCACCTCGTCCATGCGGGACCCGGTGTCCACCAGGGCGGTGGCGAGGATGGTCAGCGAGCCGCCGTCCTCGATGTTCCGGGCGGCACCGAAGAAGCGCTTCGGCGGGTACAGCGCCGTCGAGTCGACACCACCGGACAGGATGCGGCCGGAGGCCGGGGCGGCGAGGTTGTACGCACGGCCCAGACGCGTGATGGAGTCCAGCAGGACGACCACGTCGTGACCGAGCTCGACCAGCCGCTTGGCACGCTCGATGGCGAGTTCCGCGACCGTCGTGTGGTCCTCGGCCGGGCGGTCGAAGGTCGAGGAGATGACCTCGCCCTTGACCGACCGCTGCATGTCGGTGACCTCTTCCGGACGCTCGTCGACGAGGACGACCATCAGGTGGCACTCGGGGTTGTTGTGCGTGATCGCGTTGGCGATCGCCTGCATGATCATGGTCTTGCCGGTCTTCGGCGGGGCCACGATCAGACCGCGCTGCCCCTTACCGATGGGCGAGACCAGGTCGATGATGCGGGTGGTGAGGACGCCCGGGTCCGTCTCCAGGCGGAGGCGGTCCTGCGGGTACAGCGGCGTCAGCTTGTTGAACTCCGGGCGGCCACGGCCGTGTTCGGGCGCCATGCCGTTGACGGAGTCCAGGCGCACCAGCGCGTTGAACTTCTCGCGGCGCTCGCCTTCCTTCGGCTGACGGACCGCACCGGTGATGTGGTCACCCTTGCGCAGGCCGTTCTTGCGGACCTGGGCGAGGGAGACGTACACGTCGTTCGGGCCGGGCAGGTAGCCGGACGTGCGGATGAAGGCGTAGTTGTCGAGGATGTCCAGGATGCCCGCGACGGGGATCAGGACGTCGTCCTCGGCGATCTGCGGCTCGGAGGCGACGTCGTCGCGGCCGCGGCGGCCCCGGCGGTCGCGGTAACGCCCGCGACGGCCACGCCGGCCGCCCTCGAAGTCGTCGTCATCCTGCTGACGGTCACGGTCCTGGCGGCCGCCGCCCTGCTGCTGGTTCTGCTGGCCGCGCTGGCCGCCCTGCTGGTCGTCGCCCTTGTTGCCCCGGCGGTCGCGGTCGCGGCCGCCGTCGCGGTCCCTGTCCCGGCCGCGGTCACGGCGGTCGCGACGACGGCCCTCGCCGCCCTCGCCCCCGTCGGACTTGGCGTCGTTCTGGGACTGCTGCTGCGCCTGCGACTCGCCCTTGGACTCGTTCTTCGCCTCGTTCTTCGCCTCGGCGGCGACCGTCTCCGGAGCGGCGGCGGCCGGGGAACCGGCGTCGGCGGTGGCCCGGCGACGGCGGCGCTCGGAGGGCGCGTCGTCGCTGGCGGGCTGGCCGGGAATGTCGATCTGCTGCTGGGCCACGGCCTTCTGGGCCTTGTCGGCCTTCTCGGCGGGGGCCTCGGAAGCCTGCTTCGCGTCCGCCTTCTTCTCCGCCTTCTCGGCGTTGTCCCCCGTACGGGTCCGGGAGGTGGCGCGGCGCTTCGGCTTGGTCTCGGCGGGGGCCTCGGCCTTCGCCGCCGGAGCGGCGCCGCCGGACGCCTGCGCCTCCTTGATGACCTCGATCAGCTGGCTCTTGCGCATACGCGCGGTGCCCCTGATACCGAGGCCGGATGCGACCTGTTGCAGCTCGGCCAGCACCATGCCCTCGAGGCCGGTACCGCGGCGCCGCCGGGAGCCGGCACCGGTGGCAGGCGCGGAGGCGTCCGTGGCGGGCGCGGCAGCGGTCTCCTCGACACGTGCGCCCATCAGATCGGTGGTGTCGCTCACGAAGGGTCCTTCCCTGGAGCGGACGTCGGCCTGTCTGGCTCGGCGACCGGTTGTGCTGTCCGGCTTCGGTCCGTGTGGTGTGAACCGTGCCGGGGCGGTGGTCCGCCTCAGCGGCGGAGGAATCTGGTGATGGCGCTTCCATGTGCCGTGACACCCAGTGTCAGTGTCACGCGGCGTGGTCGCACCGGTTCCGGAGCGTGCCCTGCGCCCCGCTCAGTGTCCGTGTACGGCGTACGGTCCGACGTACGGAACACAGTGCGGCTTGGGGGGCTCCCGGAAGAATGTCTGTCCCGGACGGGGACACGAGGCACCTCGCCATGGTGGGGTCGGGTGCAGACTTGAGGTTAACACTACCGGATCCAACAAACATTCCCCCTCTCGAAATCCGGCAACCGTGCGCTTTCAGATGTCACTGGAGGCCGCGAGCGGCAGGACGATCGCGCCCTGCGGATCGAGACTCAGCCGGTTGGCGGCCCAGTCGGCGCCCGCCAGGGCCTCGACCTTGTCGGCGGTGCCCGCGTCGGCCAGCGCCATGACCGTCGGGCCGGCGCCGGAGATGACCGCGGGGACGCCCTCGGCCCGCAGCCGCTCCACCAGCGCCGCGCTCTCGGGCATGGCCGGGGCGCGGTACTCCTGGTGCAGACGGTCCTCGGTGGCGGGCAGCAGCAGCTCGGGGCGCCGTGTCATGGCCTCGACGAGCAGGGCGGCACGGCCCGCGTTGGTGGCCGCGTCGACGTGCGGCACGGAGCGCGGGAGCAGGCCGCGCGCGGTTTCGGTGAGTACCGGCTTTCCGGGTACGAAAACCACCGGAACGATGGAATCGGCGGGCTCCATCCTGATCGCCCGGGCCGCGCCGCCCTCCATCCAGGAGAGCGTGAAGCCGCCCAGCAGACATGCGGCGACGTTGTCGGGGTGGCCCTCGATCTCGGTGGCGAGTTCCAGCAGCGCGGTGTCGTCGAGCTTGGCCTCGGCGCCTATGGTCACGGCCCGGGCGGCGACGATGCCGGCACAGATGGCGGCCGAGGAGGAGCCCAGGCCCCGGCCGTGCGGAATGCGGTTGGCGCAGACGATCTCCAGGCCGCGCGGCTGCCCGCCCAGCAGATCGAAGGCGGTGCGCAGGGAACGTACGAGAAGGTGCCGCTCGTCGCGCGGGAGGGTCTCGCTGCCCTCACCCGCGATGTCGATGTGCAGCCCGGAGTCGGCCACCCGGACGACCACGTCGTCGTACAACCCCAGCGCGAGGCCGAGGGCGTCGAAGCCCGGGCCGAGGTTGGCACTGGTGGCGGGGACGCGCACCCGGACGGCGGCGGCGCGGAACGCTGGACCGGCCATCGCTCGATGACTCTCCTTGAGCTGCGTGATTGTCGAATGACGTGGGATGGACATTCGATGGCGTACGAGAACCCTGGGGGCCGCGGAGACGGCGCAGCTCCGCGGCATATGCGGCGGGCGGGTTCAGTACAGCCTATCGAAGGAAGGTTCTGTGGCGACATAGGGCGCACAGGAGGCGCACGATGCGTGTCGTAAGCCCCCTGTGCACCCCCCGTAGGGAAACTCCCCCGGCAAGCGCCGTCTTACGCCGGACCGTGTCGAGCGTTACACCGGCGCTCGACACGTAGGCGCACGTCAGGCCAGTCCGAGGCGCTCCGCCGCGGCCGCCGCGTCGACGGGTACGGTGACCGGCTGCGGGGCACCGGCGACGGCCCAGTCGGGGTCCTTCAGGCCGTTGCCCGTGACGGTGCACACGATCCGCTGCCCCGGGTCGACCTTGCCCTGCTCGGCGGCCTTCAGCAGACCGGCGACGGACGCGGCGGACGCGGGCTCGACGAAGACGCCCTCCTGCGAGGCCAACAGCCGGTAGGCGCGCAGGATCTCACGGTCCGTCACCTCGTCGATGAACCCACCCGACTCGTCCCGCGCGGCGATCGCGTACTGCCAGGAGGCCGGGTTGCCGATGCGGATGGCGGTGGCGATGGTCGAGGGGTCCTTGACGATCTCGCCGCGCACGATCGGGGCGCTGCCGGAGGCCTGGAAGCCCCACATCCGGGGGGTGCGGGTGGCGACGCCGTCGGCGGCGTACTCCGTGTAGCCCTTCCAGTAGGCCGTGATGTTGCCCGCGTTGCCCACCGGCAGGACGTGGATGTCGGGCGCGTCACCCAACATGTCCACGATCTCGAACGCGGCGGTCTTCTGGCCCTCGATACGTACCGGGTTGACCGAATTGACCAGCGCCACCGGGTAGTTGTCGCTCAGGCCGCGCGCGAGCGTGAGGCAGTCGTCGAAGTTGCCGTCGACCTGGAGGATCTTCGCGCCGTGCACGAGGGCCTGGCCCATCTTGCCGAGCGCGATCTTGCCCTGCGGCACGAGCACGGCACAGACCATCCCGGCCCGCACGGCGTACGCGGCGGCGGAGGCCGACGTGTTGCCGGTGGAGGCGCAGATGACGGCCTTCGCCCCCTCCTCCTTGGCCCTGGTGATGGCCATGGTCATACCGCGGTCCTTGAAGGACCCGGTCGGATTCGCGCCCTCCACCTTGAGGTGGACCTCGCAGCCCGTGCGCTCGGAGAGCACCTGCGCGGGCACGAGCGGCGTGCCGCCCTCACGGAGCGTCACGACCGGCGTGCTGTCGGATACCGGAAGGCGGTCCCGGTACTCCTCGATGATTCCGCGCCACTGGTGGGTCATTGCTGGTTACTCTCCTTCAACCCGCATGATGCTGGCGACACCACGCACGGTGTCGAGCTTGCGCAACGCCTCGACGGTCCCGGTGAGGGCCGCGTCGGACGCACGGTGCGTGACGACGACGAGGGACGCCTCGCCGTCCTTCCCCTGCTGGCGAACCGTATCGATCGAGACGCCGTGCTCGGCGAAGACGGTCGCCACCTGGGCGAGAACACCCGGTTTGTCGGCCACGTCGAGGCTGATGTGGTAGCGCGTGACCACGTCGCCCATCGGTGACACCGGCAGGGCGGCGTAGGCGGACTCACCCGGTCCGGTCGCGTCGCTGAGCCGGTTGCGGCAGACGGCGACGAGGTCGCCGAGCACGGCCGAGGCCGTCGGGGAACCGCCTGCTCCGGGGCCGTAGAACATGAGCTGCCCGGCGGCGTCGGACTCGACGAACACGGCGTTGTAGGCGCCGCGCACGGAGGCCAGCGGGTGGCTCAGCGGGATCATCGCGGGGTGCACGCGCGCGGTGACGGACGCCCCGTCCGCAGCCCGCTCGCAGATGGCGAGCAGCTTGATGGTGCAGCCCATCTCCTTCGCGGAGGCGAAGTCGGCCGCCGTCACCTCGGTCATGCCCTCGCGGTAGACGTCGTCGAGGCGCACGCGCGTGTGGAACGCGATACCGGCGAGGATGGCGGCCTTGGCGGCGGCGTCGAAGCCCTCGACGTCGGCGGTCGGGTCGGCCTCGGCGTAGCCGAGGGCGGTGGCCTCGTCGAGGGCCTCCTGATACCCGGCCCCGGTCGAGTCCATCTTGTCGAGGATGAAGTTCGTCGTGCCGTTGACGATGCCCATCACCCGGTTGATCTTGTCGCCGGCGAGGGACTCGCGCAGCGGCCGGATCAGCGGGATGGCACCGGCGACGGCGGCCTCGTAGTAGAGGTCCTTGCCGTGCTCGTCGGCGGCGGCGTGCAGGGCCGCTCCGTCCTGGGCGAGCAGCGCCTTGTTGGCGGAGACGACGGAGGCGCCGTGCTCGAAGGCGGTGGTGATGAGGGTCCGCGCGGGCTCGATGCCGCCGATCACCTCCACCACGACGTCGATGTCACCGCGTTTGACGAGGGCGGTGGCGTCGGTGGTGACGAGGGCCGGGTCGATGCCCTCCCTGACCCTGTCGGGCCGCCGCACGGCCACGCCCGCCAGCTCCACCGGGGCGCCGATCCGGGCCGTGAGGTCGTCGGCGTGCGTCGTCATGATGCGCGCCACCTCTGAGCCGACCACTCCACAGCCCAGCAGCGCCACCTTCAGCGGACGCGTACGCATCATCCGACCTCGTTTCCTCATTACCTTCTACGGTGGAACCAGTCTCACTCACCGGACGGGAGTTTCTGCCCCCGGTCCGGATCGTGAGATGTCTATTTCATTTGTACGGGGGCGGAAGACAGGAGATCTTCCGCCCCGAGCCCTTCGGCTTCTCGTTCAGCCGACGTCGAGACGCAGCAGGTCCTCCTCCGTCTCACGGCGGATGATCACCCGGGCCTCGCCGTCCCGCACGCTGACGACGGGCGGCCGCAGCACGTGGTTGTAGTTGCTGGCCATGGACCGGCAGTAGGCGCCCGTGGCCGGTACGGCGATGAGGTCACCCGGTGCCAGGTCGGCCGGCAGGAACGCGTCCTTGACGACGATGTCCCCGCTCTCGCAGTGCTTGCCGACGACCCGGGCGAGCATCGGCTCGGCGTCGGAGGTGCGGGAGACCAGTGCGACGCTGTACTCGGCGTCGTAGAGCGCGGTGCGGATGTTGTCCGACATGCCGCCGTCGACGGAGACGTACGTCCGCAGCCCGTCGAGGGGCTTGATGGTGCCGACCTCGTAGAGCGTGAAGGCGGTCGGGCCGACGATGGCGCGGCCCGGCTCGACGGAGATGCGCGGCGTGCGCAGCTGGGCGGCCTCGCACTCACGGCTGACGATCTCGCTGAGCGCCTTGGCGATCTCGTGCGGCTCGCGCGGGTCGTCGTCACTCGTGTACGCGATCCCGAGCCCGCCGCCGAGGTCGATCTCGGGCAGCTCGACGCCGTGCTCGTCGCGGACGTCCTTGAGCAGCGAGACGACCCGGTGGGCGGCGACCTCGAACCCGGACATGTCGAAGATCTGCGAACCGATGTGGCTGTGGAGGCCGACGAGTTCGAGGCCGTCGAGCTGGAGGGCACGGCGTACCGCCTCGGCGGCCTGCCCGCCGGCCAGCGGGATGCCGAACTTCTGGTCCTCGTGGGCCGTGGCGATGAACTCGTGGGTGTGAGCCTCGACACCGACGGTGATCCGGATCAGGACCTTCTGCCGCTTCCCGAGGCTCTGCGCGATGTGGGCGACGCGGGCGATCTCCTGGAAGGAGTCGAGCACGATGTGCCCCACACCGGCCTCGACGGCCCTGGTGATCTCGTCGACGGACTTGTTGTTGCCGTGGAAGGCGATGCGGTCGGCGGGCATGCCGGCGGAGAGGGCGGTGGCCAGCTCGCCGCCGGAGCAGACGTCGACGTTCAGCCCTTCCTCGTGCAGCCAGCGCACGACGGCACGGGAGAGGAACGCCTTGCCGGCGTAGTAGACGTCGGCGTCGGCCCCGAACGCGGTACGCCACGCACGCGCGCGGGCCCGGAAGTCGGCCTCGTCGAGGAAGTAGGCCGGGGTGCCGAACTCCTCGGCGAGCCGTGTGACGGAGATCCCCCCGACGGTGGCGACACCGTGCTCGTCACGCGTCACGGTCTGCGCCCAGATCTTGGGGTCCAGGGCGTTCAGGTCGGCGGGCGGCGCCGAGTAGTGGCCCTCGGGGAGGACGTCGGCGTGACGGGGCCCGGCGGGGTGTGCGGAACGGCTCATGATCGGTATGCGTCTCTCAGAGGTGGTCGGGTGCGTCGATGCCGAGCAGGGACAGGCCACCGGCCAGCACCGCCCCGGCGGCTTCGGCGAGGGCGAGCCGGGCACGGTGGGCGGCCGAGGGTTTCTCGTCGCCGAGGGGCAGCACGGCGGGGAGCAGGGGCAGCGTGGCGTCGGCGACGGTGACGAGGTGCCGGGCCAGGCGGTCGGGGCCGCGGTGGGTGGCGGTGGTGGTGAGGATGCGGGGGTGGTCGCCGAGGGCGGCGAGCAGTGCCTCCGCGTCGCTCACGGGGCCGGGCTCGGGGTGGAAGCCCAGGTCGGCGGCGTTGCGCAGGAGTGCCCGGGTGCGGGCGTGGGCGTACCGGACGCGGAAGAGAGGGTTGGCCTCCCGCTGGACCAGGTGATCACCGGGGATCCGGGGCCGGTCGTGGGCGGCCGGGTACAGCAGTGCCCAGCGGCCGGCGTCGCGGCCGAGGGGCACGGGGTCGGTGGGGGCGGGGGCGGGGTGGATGGTGATGTCGAGGTCGGGGAGGGAGCGGGGGCCTGCGGAGCGGGAGCGACTGCCCGATGGGTCGGCATCCACACCGAGGACGGTCTCCCACTCCGGCGCGGGCCGGCCGTCGCACGTGACGCTTACGACGTCACCCTGGCTGCGCAGCACGCGGGCCAGGGCATCCGCGACGACGACGGCACGGACCTCTGCCGGGCACCGGAGCCGCACGACGGTCCCGCCGGCCCCCTCGGCGTGGCCGTACCGCCGCCCACGCCGCAGGATCTCCTCGACGAGCAGTGCGGTGGCGTCGTGTTCCAGGCTGAAGTTGAGAAATCCGGGCCCCGTGACGACGACATCGCCGATGAAGGCCTCCCCCGCAAGCCGCGCCCTGAGGATCTCGGCCACGCGCCGCGGCGGCTGCCCTGCCGCGCCGGCCAGCTGGAGGGCGATGCCGGTGGCGTAGTCGCCACAGCCCCCGGGCCCCGGCGGAGTGACCACGGCCCGCTCCGGCACGGTCACGCTGAGCTCGCCCTCGTCGACAGCGCGACGCACGGCGTGCAGCACGGTGCGGGAGAGCTCGACGGGGGTCACGGGGACAAGCGTATGGGAGGAGGGGGGTGCGGAGGCGAGCCGGTTTCGGGAAGGGTCCGGGATGTGGACGCGGGGCGTGAGGGCCGTGGCAGCTGCTGTGCACAGCCGCCGTGCACGGCTATGGACCGGCGATCCGTACGCGGCCGACGGATCACCCGCCGGCGCTCCCGGCCCGTTCGGCCTCCCCCGCACCGAGGACGGACCCGTAAGCCGGCGCACCACCGCCGGCGGCACGACTACCGCCCCCGGCCTGCCCCCACTCCGCTCCCGCTCGATCAACTGCCGCACCATCCCGACGAGTTCAGCGGGCTCGAAGGGCTTGGCGAGGAAGGCGTCGACGCCCACTTCGAGCCCGGCCTCGACCTCGTACTGGGTACAGGCACTGATGATCGCGAGGGGCATGTCACGGGTACGCGGATCGGCTCGCAGGCGAGCGGCGGTCCGGATCCCGTCCAGCCGGGGCATGACGACGTCGAGGGTCACGGCATCGGGCCGCACCTGATGAACGACATCGAGACACTCGGCACCATCGGCCGCGGTCACGACCTCAAGCCCCTCCAGCTCGAGGTTGACCCTGATCAACTGCCGGATGACCTTGTTGTCGTCCACAACAAGCACCCGGCCCGACGCGCCTGGCACAACTCGAGAGTAGGTCGGCCCCGGCCACCGCGTCCGGGTTTTCCCCACTTCCACCCCGACCGGGCGACCCACAACCCCGCCCCCGACAGCGGAAACCCGTTCATGACCACGCCGAGGGAGCTGGTAGTGTTCTACCCGTCGCCGCGAGCAACGCGACCGACACGCCCCCGTAGCTCAGGGGATAGAGCAACGGCCTCCGGAGCCGTGTGCGCAGGTTCGAATCCTGCCGGGGGCACTCGCCGAAGATCAGCAGAAATCACACGCTGACCAGGGCGGATGCCGACATGAAAGAGCGGGAGTCAGTCTCACTGACTCCCGCTCTTTGTCGTTGTTTCGCGCTGGTCGCGATAGACCTGCGATCGACACTCGACACGATCAGCGTGAGTGGCGCCCGACCGGCGCGCCTAGTACGGGCCCATCCGCTCAAGAGAGTGGGCCGCGAGCCACGTGCACGCCGCCTCCAGGTCCGCCGGCGGCTCATCGTCCCTGTGAGCCCGGTACGACGGCCCCTCGCACGGCGCGCCGAACGTCCTCCAGCGCTGGTGCATTGGGGTCCTCCCCCATCATCGCGAGAGCCACGGTGGCGAGGCTGTCAGCAAGCCCTTCGCGGTTTTATTGATCAGGTCTTGCTCCGCGCCCGCCGGCGCCGGCCTGACGGCCGTCCAGACCGGCGGACGGGACGACGTCACGCAGGGACGCCGAGCGGCGGGTGCTCGAGCACGCGGGGCTTGTACTCGACCAACTGGATGCGGCCGTCGAAGGTGCGGTGCTCGATCATCTCGAGGGCAACGTCCGGATAGCCGTCGTAGATGCGTTCTTCGCCCGTGGCCCCGGTGATCACCGGGAACATCACGACCCGGAAGCGGTCGACGAGTCCGGCTCGTAGCAGCGACCGGCACAGGCTGATGCTGCCGATCGTGCTGAGGAGCCCCGAGCCACTCGACTTCATGGCGCGGACCGCCTCGACGGCGTCGTCGCGGACGAGCGTGGAGTTGGCCCACGTCAGTGGCTCCTCGAGTGAGGAGGAGAACACCACCTTGGACGCTTGCGTGAGCTCGTCGACGGACGCCTCTTCTTCGGGCCTGAACTCGTCTTGGCCACTCGGGACCTCGCCTGCGGCGAAGCCCGACATCAAGCGGTAGGTGTTCGCTCCCATCAGGTAGGTGGCCTCGGGCTGCTCACCGAGCCATGCGAGGTACTCCGGGCCCTCGAGGCCCCAGAACCCGGGCCATCCCTCTCCCGATGCGTGGCCGTCGAGGGAGGTGATGAAGTCGACGAGAAGCTCCGACATGGCGGTGTCCTTTCCTGAGGTGTCACGAGCTTGGACCGGCCGGGAGCCACAAACTCATCGGCCGCCCCGTCGAGTAACGAGAAAACCCATGACGCTGCAGCCGATCAGGTCGGCGGAGCGGCACTGCTTCGGAGGGCCGGAGGCCTATTTGAGTTCTGCCAAAGTCCCAGCTCAGACCCACCCTCGAACGGCCCATCACGCTCTACTGGGTAATCGGTGAGGCCCGAGCCGCTCAAGGACGCCGACTGGCCCGGCCCTTCGTGTAGTGGCGGCGTGCCGCCGTAGCCAGTAGGGCCGCACCCCCGCAGCCGACCAGGAGGGTGCCCCATTCGGGGACGTGTGCTGCGCGTAGGAGGCCGGCGACGCCGAAGCTCGTGTTCCAGCCTGCCTCTGTCATGGCGGAGCCGAAGCCCTGGACGGACAGGATGGCGCCGAACAGCCAGAGCAGGCCCTGACCCGAGTGGGTTTTCGAGGCATTGAGCTGCTGTTTTGGCATGACGGGGCCCTTCGGGAGTTTTTTCGATGCGGTCGCATCACATCGTGCAGGGTCCGCGGTTATGATGCAAGTGCATCGGAAAAGAGGGGTCGGGAGGAGCGGCGCGTGCCCAAGCAGGTCGACTACGAGGAGCGGCGGCTGCGGATCGCGGAGGCGGTGTGCGCCCTGGTCGCGCGTTCCGGGATGGAGGCCGTCAGCCTCCGGGATGTCGCCGCCGAGGCGGACGTGTCCATGGGGGCCGTGCAGCGATGCTTCCGCACCAAGGAGGACATGCTGCTCTTCGCCCTGGAGCACATCTCACAACGCGTCAGCGAGCGGGCCGACCAGCGCATCGCCGCGACCTCCACCCCACAGGCCGCGACCACCCTGCTGTCGCACACCCTGGCGGAACTCGCCCTGCTGGACGAGGAGTCGAGGGCTCAGGCGCATGTGTGGCTGGCCTTCGTCGGTCATGCTCCCACCAGTGAGAGGCTCGCCGCCGTCCTGCATGAGACGTACGCCAAGCTTCATGATCTCGTCGTGTGGCTCATCGGCTATGGACAGGACACCCAGGAGTTTCCGCCGCACCTCGACGCCGTCCAGGAGGCGCATACGCTCCTCGCCGTCGCCGACGGCCTCACCGTGCACGTTCTCGCGGGGCATCACTCGCCGGAGACGGCGTCGGCCGTCCTTCAGCGCCACGTCGACCGCCTCGCGCGGTGAGTGGCCAGTTCGGGCAGTTTCAGCACTTTCGCACCGTACGCACCATTGTTCTACGGTGGATAGGAGCGACGCTGCTCATACCCCGCACCGATCAACGAGGTGACGGTCATGACGGAGACCACACAGCGCAGAAACACCGCAACGGGCACGGGAAAGCAGGACGGGGGCACGACACCGCAGGTCCGCCGAGGAGACAGCACGGCTCCCCCGGAGACCCGGGGAAGCACCGCTGTCGCGGACGTGGTCGTGGCGAAGATCGCGGGCATGGCGGCCCGGGAGATCCCCGAGGTGCACAACCTCGGCGGAGGGATGACCAGGGCCTTCGGGGCCGTGCGCCAGCGGGTGCCGGGTGGGGGCAGTGGGGTCACCCAGGGAGTGAAGGTGGAGGTCGGCGAGCGCCAGGCCGCCGTCGATCTCGATGTCGTCGTGGAGTACGGCGCGGCGATCGCCGACACCGCCGCGGATGTCCGCACCAACGTCATCAACGCGGTGGAGCGGATGACCGGGCTGGAGGTCGTCGAGGTCAACATCGCCGTCGACGACGTCCATCTGCCGGACGAGCAGGAGGACGAGGGCGAGTCCGGGCAGGAGGGGCGGCGCGTGGCCTGAGGAGTCAGGTCCGCCTAAGGGAGCGTCAGGGAACTCCCGCCAGTCGCAGCAGTGCCGTCGTGGCCGCCGCCACCAGTACGACCACGAGGAACGGGGCCCTGCGCCAGGCGAGCACTCCGCCGGCCAGTACCCCGAGCGGTCGGGCGGGGCCGGTGAAGGCGTGGTCCTCGGTGAGGGCGGACGTGGCGGCCAGGGCGGCGAGCAGGAGGACCGCCGAGACCTCCAGCAGTTTTTCGGCGCGCTCCGGGAGCGTGCATCTCGCGCGTAGGGCCGGTCCGGAGAGGCGCAGCAGGAAAGTGCCGGCCGCCAGGGCGAGCATCGCCGCCAGCGTCGGCGGGATGGGTATGGCGGTGTCGCTCACCGTGTGGCCTTCTTCCTCGTCCTGACGGTGAACAGGGGCAGGGCGGCCAGGGCCAGCAGGACCGGCAGGCCCGCCGGGAGGAACGGGGTGGCGGTCAGGGCCAGGGCCGCGGCGGTCAGTGCCGTGCGCCGCAGGGGTTTGTCCTTCAGCGCGGGCAGGATCAGCGCCAGGATCACCGCGGGGAACATGGCGTCCAGGCCGAGTGCGTCGGTGTCCCGCACGACGCTGCCGAGCAGTGCGCCGAGCGCTGCGCCGGCGGGCCAGCAGATCAGGATGCCCAGGCCGCACAGCCAGTACGCGGCCCGTTTGCGCTCCGGCTCGTCCTGGGCGAGGGCGAAGACGACCGTCTCGTCGTTCATGAGATGCGTGCCGAGCATTTTGCGCCGGCCCCGCCCGAGGACGTCGGGCACCGCCAGACCGAAGGGCAGGTGGCGCGCGTTGACCAGCAGCCCGGCCAGCAGCGCGGCGATCGGGCTGCCGCCGGCGGCGATGATCCCGACGAACAGGAACTCGGACGAGGCGGCGAGGACGAGCACCCCCATCAGGACCGGGAACCACCAGGCGAACCCGGACGTGACCGCGACGGCGCCGTAGGACATGCCGATCACCCCTACCGCCAGGCAGACCAGCGCGATGTCGCGGAGCAGCGCGCCATCCAGTGTTCGGCAGTCCGGTGTTCGGCCTCCCCGTGTTCGGCCTCCCGGTATTCGGTCTCCCGGTGTTCTCCATAGCGAACGCATGTTTTTTATAGTGGACATGGCTTACGATGTTCGTCAAGACGAACGAACGACCATTGGAGCGAACGCGCCATGTCCGAGGCCGGCCCCGCCCCCAAGCCCCCGATCGAAGTCATCGCCGCGTCGCTGCGGGCGGAGCGCGTCCGGGCGGGGCTGTCCCTCACCGAGGTCGCCCGCAGGGCCGGGCTCGCCAAGTCCACGCTCTCCCAGCTGGAGTCGGGCACGGGGAATCCGAGCCTGGAGACGCTGTGGGCGCTCTGCGTGGCCCTGGAGATCCCCTTCTCGCGACTGGTCGCCGTGTCGCGGCCGCAGGTGCAGGTGATCCGGGCGGGGGAAGGGCCGGCCGTCGGGTCCGAGCAGAGCGACTACCGGGCCACGCTCCTCGCCGCCTCCCCGCCCGGGGCCCGGCGGGACGTCTACAGCGTCGCCGCCGAGCCCGGGCCGCAGCGCTCCTCGGCGCCGCACCCGCCCGGAGTCGTCGAGCACGTCGTGATCAGCTCGGGCCGGGCCCTGGTGGGCACGGCCGACGAGCCGGTGGAGCTCCGCCCGGGCGACTACATCTGCTATCCGGCCGATGTCCCCCATGTCTTCCAGGCGCTGGAGCCCGGCACTCGTGCGGTGCTCGTCTCCGAGCATCACTGAGCGTCCAGGTCCGGTAAGCGTTTCCGGTCGGACATCGTGGCGTTGGGCCAGTATGGAAGTCGACCCGAAGGGTGTCCGGATGAACACCGTCTCCCCGGCCCGGCGCGCACCCCGGCCTGGACCGACCCGGACGGCGTCGGCGCCCCACGGGCCGGCTCACCGAGCCGGAGGAGGTCGCCCAGGTCGTCCGCATACTGGTGAGCGGCCGCACCCGCGCCCCGAACGGAGCGGACCTGGTCGTCGACGGCGGCCGGCTCAAGACCGTCCGACCCCGCAGGGCCGGGTTCGAGGGGCCGTGCGGGTCAGGCCGGGCGTTTGCGCGGGGTCGACTTCTTCGTGGCCGTCTTCTTCGCGGTGCTCTTCGACGCCGTCTTCTTCGCGCCCTGGCCGGACTTGGCGGTCGACTTCTTCGCGGAGGCCGTGGTCTTCTTGGCCGCCGTCTTCTTCGCGGTGGACGCCGACTTCTTGCCGCCGGTCTCCTTGGGCGCCGCGCGGGCCGTCTTGCGCTGCGGGAGCGACTTGACCTCGGCGTGCTCGCCGGCCTCCTCGCCCCGGGACTCGCGGGCCGCGCGGACACTGTTCTCCAGGGCGGCCATGAGGTCGAGGACCTTGCCGCCCGTGGCCGGCTCGGGGGCCTGCGGCAGGGCCTCGCCGGCGGCCTTCGCGGCGATGACCTCCTCCACCGCCTCGCGGTACTCGTCGTGCAGGTCCTCCAGGTCGACCTCGCCCAGGGTGTCCATCAGGGCGTCGGCCAGGTCCAGTTCCTGATCCCGGACCGTGACGTTCGTGTCGGGGGCCACGCCCTCGGGGGCGCGGACCTCGTCCGGCCACAGCAGGCCGTGCATCGCGATGGCCTCGCCGACCACCCGGAGCATGCCGAGGCGCTCCCGGCCGCGCAGGGCGAACTTCGCGATCGCCACCTTGTTGCTGCGCTTGAGCGCCTCCCGCAGCAGGGTGTACGGCTTCGCCGCCGGGGCGCCGCTCGCCTGGAGGTAGTACGCGGCGTCCATCTGGAGCGGATCGATCCGGTCGGCCGGGACGAAGGCGACGATCTCGATCGTCTTGGCCGTCGGGATCGGCAGGCTGGACAGGTCCTCGTCGGTGATCGGGATGATCGAACCGTCCGCGTCCTCGTAGCCCTTGCCGATCTCCCCCTGGGTGACCTCGCGGTCCTCCAGCTCACAGAACTTGCGATAGCGGATGCGGCCGCCGTCCTCGGTGTGGATCTGGCGGAAGGAGATCGAGTGGCTCTCGGTGGCGTTCACCAGCTTGATCGGAATGCTGACCAGGCCGAAGGAGATGGCGCCGTTCCAAATGGACCTCACGTGCAGCACCCTTCCGGTCACTCTCGGGAGTGTTTGTCCTGTTTTGCGTGGGATTCTTATCGTATGGCGCCTATCACAGTGGTGGAGGGGCGACGGCTCCCGCTCAGTAATCTGGAGAAGGTGCTGTATCCCGCCACCGGCTTCACCAAGGGCGAGGTCCTGCACTACTACGCGACCGTCGCCGGGGTCCTGCTGCCCCACCTGCGTGACCGGGCGGTGTCCTTCCTGCGGTATCCGGACGGGCCGGACGGGCAGGTGTTCTTCACGAAGAACGTCCCGCCGGGTACGCCCGACTGGGTCACCACCGCCGAGGTGCCACGGGTCGAGGGGCCCTCGCGGATGGTCCTGGTGCAGGACCTGCCGAGCCTGATGTGGGCGGCCAACCTCGTCACGGAGTTCCACACCCACCAGTGGCTCGTCGGCACGCCGGAGGAGGCGGACCGGATCGTCTTCGACCTGGATCCGGGGGCGCCCGCGAGCATCGTGCAGTGCTGCGAGGTCGCGCTGTGGCTGCGGGAACGGCTCGCGGCGGACGGCATCGAGGCCTACGCCAAGACCTCCGGGTCCAAGGGGCTGCACCTGCTCGCCGCCGTGCGCGGGGCGTCCTCCGAGCGGGTGTCCGAGTACGCCAAGGCGCTGGCCGTCGAGGCGGAGAAGACCATGCCCCGGCTCGCGCTGCACCGGATGACCAGGAACCTGCGCCCGGGGAAGGTCTTCGTCGACTGGAGCCAGAACGCCGCGCGCAAGACCACGGCGACCCCCTACACCCTCCGGGCCCGCCCCGAGCCGACCGTCTCCGCGCCCGTGACCTGGGAGGAGGTCGAGGAGTGCGGCTCGCCCGGACGGCTGGACTTCCACGCCACCGACATCGCGGCGCGGGTGCAGGACTACGGCGATCTGCTCGCCCCGCTCCTCGACCCGGACAGCGCGGGCCGGCTGCCTTAGCTCTACGGGCCTCGCACGCTCTCAGTCGGGCGGCACGCCCTCACACCCGCGTCCATGTGTTCCGGTCCCGTGCCATCGCGTGCAGGGCCTCCACGTCCGCCGGCTTCAGGACGCCGCCCTGACGGGCCAGGGTCGACACCTCCAGGTCCGTGACGACGCGGACCTCGCGCGGTGCGGCCGGGACCGACACGGCCGTCGGGCCGACCAGGGCGAGGACGGGGCGGACCTCCGCCGTCAGGGCGTAGGAGGCGCGGTCGGCGTCGGCGCGGACGCGGCGGAGCAGGGCGGCCGGTTCGCGGCGGCCCAGGGTGACCATGGGGTCGGCGACCGTCACCCGCTGCTTGCGCGCGTACAGGGTGTGCAGGGCGTACAGCCCGCCGGGGCCGATCAGCAGGTGGTGGATGCGGCTGCCGCCGGGGAGCGGGACGGAGTGCACGGCGTGCCAGCCGGCGCCGTCCAGGCGGTCCAGGGCGTCCCCGACCGTCTGCTCCGCCTCCAGGGCCCGGCGGCGCGGGTCCGGGCGCAGCCGGCGAGCGGGGCCGGGGTCGCGGTCGAGGGCGACGAGGAGGGCCTCGCCGGGGCGGGTTGGGGGCCAGGTCGTCGTCGGGGTGGAGGCTCAGACGGGCGAGCTCGGCGGGGGTCGGCACCGGGGGCGGTCCCACCGTCA
>KE354177.1 GCA_000415505.1 Streptomyces afghaniensis 772 | reverse complement strand
CTGGTAGAGCTCCTGGGTCCAGTCAGGGCTGTGGTGATACGCAAGGATGGGCATCCGCCAGCCCTCCTTTCGTGCTGGTCGGGCTTTGCTCACGACGCTAGGTATCGGGGCTGAGGGCCGCGACCGCTGATACTCCAACCAGCGTGCTGCCGCAGCATCCGCTTGGCCGCCGGGGCGAGAGACGGCGCTTCAAGCGGCTTGGCGAGGCCCTGATGGCGGCCTGCCCGCCGGGAGCCGACACTCGCTGGCCCGCCCTGTACGTCAAGGCCCGTGTGGACGGCGACCGCGCGGTGCGCCCGAGGCGTTCGACGCGATGGCACGCGGGAGCTGGCTGCCGGGCGATCCCGGAGGCGGCTGCCCGTGCGGCCGCCTCCGGCGCGCAGTGGGTCGACACCGCCTTGAAATACGCCACCGGCCGTGCCCAGGACTTGCTGGCTCCGGCCCTGGCCGCCCACCCGTCCTTGCGGGTCTCGACGAAGGCGGGTACTTCACGACGGCCACCGGCAGCGGCGCCTGAACGCCGGTGCCTCACCGCAGACCAGGCCTCAGCTGGGCACAGCCTCGCCCCGGACTACGTGCACTGGCAGATCCGCCGTAACCGCGAGCAGCTCGGGCGTGAGCGGCTGGACCTGGTCCTGCTGCACAACCCCGAGCACGCCCACGCCGGCGAACGTCCCGCCCTGCGCCGCGCGATGCGGGACGCGTTTGTCGACCTTGAGGAAGCCGTGGCGGCCGGGCAGGTGGCCGGGTACGGGATCGCCACCTGGGCGGGGCTGGAAGAAGAAGAGTTCACGTGGCGCAGCTGCTCGCCCTGGCCGCCGAAGTCGCGGGCGGGCAGCACCACCACCTGGTCGCTGTCCAGCTGCCGGTCCGCCTGGTGATGATGACGCCGATTGTCCGGGCCCTGGACGGCGCGGGCCGATCCCGGCCGCCGTGGGCGCGGGCCTGCGGGTGATGGCCTCAGCTCCTCTGCACGGCGGCGAGCTCCCCGGCGTGGTCGACCAGGAGCTTGCTGACCTCATCCGGCCGGGCCTGACCCCCGCACAGGCGTGCCTCCTCACCGTCGCGTCATGCCCAGGAGTGACGGACATCCTCATCGCGGCCTCGATACGCCACACTTGAGGGAGGCTGGCTGACGCCGTCGCTCAACCCTCCCTGACCGCCGCTAAGTTGCGGGAGATCACTGGTGTACTCGCCTCCCGCTGACCCGGACACCGAACAGCGCATGCGCACGCACCACGCCCGCGCCGCGAAGGCCCTGGACGTCCAGACCGAGCCCGGCGGGGAGTTCTGGGGGCGCCCCGGTCCGCACCGCCGCTGGCGCCCCGGCGTGGCTGCGGCTGGTGTCCGCACCGGCGGACAAGGCGTCGGGGAGGCTGTGGGACGGAGCCCTGAACGCACAGCACGTCTTCGGCGACCTCGACGGGCACCGGCCCGAGCTCCTGGGCGTGCATGACGCCTTCGACGACGGCACCGCCTACCGGGCGGAGCTGTCAGCCCGCGTCGACCACCCCGTCCTGTCCGACGACCCAATCCTCCAGCACGACCTCAGGCTGCCGGGCTCCTGGTGGGACGACCTGACCAAGGCGAGAAGGTGTCGGCAACTGTTACCGACCGTGTCGCCGTACGACAGCAGTACATGGACCGGGCGATCCCCGAGTTCGTCGGCATCCCAGCCCCGGCCGTGACCTGCTGGACCACCGCCCACGCTGACCTGCACTGGGCGAACGTCACCTCGCCCCTGCGGCTTCTGGGCTGGGAGGGCTGGGGGCGCGCTCCGGAGGGGCTCGACGCCGCCACCCTCTACGCCTACTCACTGCTCCAGCCGGACACCGCTGCCCGCGTTCTCGACGCCTTCCCCGTCCTGGGCAGCCCGGCCGGCCTCGCCGCCGAAGCGACCATGTGCGCCCAGCTGCTCCAGACCGTGAGCCGCGGGGACAACCTCACCCTCGAAGGCCCGCTCCGAGACTGGTCCGAGGAACTTCGCCGCCGCTGAGTCCGCCGCATCTGACGTGCCGTATCGCGCAGCCCGACCACGGCAGGTCAGCGCGCTGCTCACCCGCCACCGGCTTGCTTCGGCCTGCCCTCGGTCAGCTGGCTGGCGATGTTCTCGATGCACAGCAGCGTCCACTCGACTCTGGCCTGCCATCCGGGCTCCGCGCCGGCATACCGGCCTTCGGCGTCGCTGCGGATGCTGGCCGCGATGGTGCGCAGCTCCCTCTGGAATCTCTCCCATAGGACCAAGTCCATGGCCTGGCGCACCTCGTCAGTAATGTCACCGGGTCGGAGCTCGCTCAGCGCCCCACCTTGGGCGACCGCCCTCACTGGCCAGACCGACCACGACGCCGACCATGGGAGTCGTTTTGGCGTGACTTCGGGAGTCGTTTTGCGACGGGCGTCATGATCAATGTCGGTGACTTTTGATGTCACCCGGGTGCTGCGGGGCCGCCCGCTTGGTCATGATGAGAGCCGGAATGGCTATAGGGCGGCCCCTCCCGTGTGCCGCCTGTCGGCCTGTGGAGGAGATACGTGAGGAAGGGGCCACATGTCATCACGGTGCCGCTCAACGCGTTGCGGGCGGGCGGCGGACTTCGTTATGAAGCGGCTGGATCTGCAGGCGACGTCGTGAACAGCTCCGCGAGCAGCTTCCCGAAGGCTTCAGGGGCTTCGAGCATCACCATGTGGCCCGTCCCGGGCAGCTCCGTGTAGCTGGCTGCAGCGGTCAGCGCCCATGCGGGAACGTCCCATCCGCCGCGTGAGCGCGCTCCGGCGACCAGATGCACCGGAGTGCGCTCGAACACCTCGCGCAGCAACTGCTCATAGCTGGTATTTGCGGTGTAGCCGACGACGGCACGGGCCATCGCCTGAATGGTGGTGGCGGGCTGGTAAGCCAGGGCCTGCGTGGCGGCGCGGATGCGCTCGTCGGTCGGCTCGATATCTCCGTTGCGCAGCCAACGCTCGGGGTCGGCTCGGTTGGCCCGCATGATCTGCTCCACTTCGGCGGTCGTTTTCGCCGCCATCTGGGCTGACCAGAAGGCATCTTGGAGGGTGAAGTTACCTTCAACGTCGACGAACGATGCCGTTCGTTCTGGGAACCGGTGGGCGAACGCGGCGGCGATTACACCGCCGACAGAATGGCCGACCAGGTGCATCGGTTTGCTGGGCGCCGTCCGGTCAACGGCGGCGAGCAGGTAGTCCACCTGCGACTCAATGGTGATGCCCGCGTGGTCGGCCCCTGCGTCCGCTCCGTAGCCCAGCAGGTCGGGGCTGAGAATCTGCGCTGGATGTAGACGTGCAAGGGCACGAGGGTCAGAGAACGGGCCGATAAGACCGTGAAGGAAGATCACTGGTAGCACGGGACGTCAGTTTCTCACCCGTCGTCGGGAACCGTCTACCAGGTGGGAGAGACCTCTGCGGTGGCCCAGGCGCGGACACGGGGCGCCACGCGGCGCTTACTGCGACTGGGCCCCGTGCTGCACCGGCGCAGTTTGGCCCGGTCAGCTGGCCTGGGCTTGTTCGGCTTGGGCCTTGGTGTGGGCGAGGCGGTAGGACTCGGTGCCGCTCTGGATGATGGCGCCGTTGAAGGTCAGCCGGTCGACGATGGCCGCGCAGAGTCGCGGGTCGGTGAACGTCTTCGTCCAACCGCTGAAACTCTCGTTCGAAGCGATCGCGACGCTGTTCTTCTCCTCGCGCTCGGTCAGAACCTGAAACAGCAGCTCAGCGCCCCTGCGGTCAAGTTCCATGTAGCCCCGAGTTCGTCAATGCACAAAAGATCGACACGGCCGTAGCGGGCGATCGTCTTGGACAGTTGCTTGTCGTCGGCGGCTTCGACCAGTTCGTTGACGAGTTTGGTGGCCAGCACGTAGCGGACGCGGTAGCCGTGCATCGCGGCCTTGTGCGCATGCATCCGCGACCTGTACGAATCACGATGAAACTTCCTCATGGGGTCGCCGTGGAACTTCGACCAGAACGAGCCGGGACTGGAGCAGCGCGGGTCAGGAGCGGCAAGGTGCCCTGGTGGTGCTTCGTATGACGAGGTGTGGTGTGACGACGACTTCTCGTTCCTCGTCCACCGCCCCACCCTCCAGCCGGGCGACGGCCCGGCTCACGGCCCGGCGCGCCAGCTGGCGGGCTTCTTGCCCGACCGTGGTGAGTTGGACGTGGGCGAGGCGGGCGAGGTGGCTGTCGTCGAAGCCGACGACCGAGATCTCGTCGGGCACAGGGATACGGGCGCGCAGGAAGGTGTCGAGGACGCCGATGGCGCAGTGGTCGTTGAAGGCGAGGACGGCGGTGGGGCGGGCAGCCTCGGCGAGGAGTGTTCGTGCGGCTGCCGCGCCGTGGTCCTCGGTCAGCCCGCCCGGCACGAGGCGGACGCGGTCGGTGAGGCCGTGGTGCTTCATGGCCGACTTGTAGCCGCGGCGCCGATCGGCAGCGCCCGGCGCCCTGCCCCCGTCGATGTGGACGATGTCGCGGTGGCCCAGTGCCACGAGGTGGTCGACCGCCTGGCGGGCGCCCTCGTCGTCGGCAGCGCGGACGACGTCGACGCCGTCGGTGAGCGGACGCAGCCGGCGGGCCACGGAGACGACGGGAAGCTGCGCCGCGAGTTCTGCCAGCCGGGCCGCCGGGGCATGGGGGCTGAGCAGGATCAACGCCTCGCAGCGGTCGGCGAGCAGCGCCTCCACCGCCTCCTGTTCGCTGCGGCTCGCGGCGACGGCGCTGAGCGCGATCTGATAGCCGGCCGCCCCCGCCGCGGCGTAGAGCGCCTCGACCATGTCGGCGTGGAAGGGCTGTCGCAGGTCGAACTGCACTCCCACCAGGTGCGAGCGGCTGCTGCGCAGGAGGCGGGCCCTGCTGTCCGGCCGGTAGCCGATCTCCTGCGCGGCCCGCAGCACCCGCTCGCGACTTGCCGCGCTGGGCCCCTTGGCACCGCGCATGACCATGGAGGCGAGCGGCACGGAGACACCCGCCCGCGCCGCGAGGTCGCTGAGCGTCGGCCGCTTTCCGTCCGGAACGGCAGAGCGCGATGGCACCGTCGGCCTTCCTGATCGAGGGTCTTCTCCGAGGTGATCGTAGACCGAGCCAAGCAGGACACGCAGTGGTCAACGTTGTTACAACGTTATAAATCAAATGTCCGCACAAACCCTTGACAGGCTGCCCGGCGCCTGGCGTACTGCTCCTGTTCTCTTAGAACGTTATAAGTCTGGAGCTGCGATGTACACGTTGGCGGTCTGTGTCGAGATGGTCTACCGCGACCTGCCGATCGAGGAGCGGGCCCGGCGCATCCACGAGGCCGGTTTCCAGGTGGAGATCTGGGACTGGACCCGGCACGACCTGGACGCACTGGCCCAGACCCCCGCCGAGTTCTCCTCGATGACCGGCTACATCCGCGGCACCCTGACCGACCCGGACGGCGCAGCCGAACTCCTGCGCACGGCCGAGGAGTCGATCAAGGCCGCCGAGCATCTCGGCTGCCCCCGGCTCAACCTGCACGGCACTGGCCTGGACAGCGAGGGCCTGCCCGTGGTGCCGGTGACCGGCGAGGCCACCGGCGAGATGTGGATCACCGCCCACCGCACGCTCACCCGCCTGGCCGAACTGGGCGAAAGCGCGGGCGTCACCTTCACCTTGGAGAACCTCAACACCGCCGTCGACCACCCCGGCGTCCCGTTCGCGCGGGCCGCCGACACCTACGCCCTGGTCGCGGCAGTCGATCGGCCCGGTCTGCGGATGAATCTGGACCTGTACCACGCCCAGATCGGCGAGGGAAACCTCATCGAACTGATCCGCCGCGCGCACGGCGCCGGCCTGATCGGAGAGATACAGGTCGCCGACGTGCCCGGCCGCTGCGAACCCGGCACCGGAGAGATCAACTATCCGGCCGTCGCCCGCGCCCTCACCGACCTCGGCTACGACGGCACGGTCGCCCTGGAGGCATGGCCCTCCGGCGACAGTCACACCGCCATGGAGCGGTTCCGCGCCGCGTTCACCCTCTGATCCCACCTCCAGTCGCACAGCAGGCCACCCAACAGCTCCCCGCCCGACCCACAACGGGATGTGTTGCGTCCCGCCGGTGGATCACCCCTTCCCGCAAGTCAGCACAGTGAGGTGCCGAAATGAACCGCTCGCTTCCCTCCCGCTCCCGCAGATTCACCATGCTCGTGGCCATGGCCGCCAGTACAGTCCTGGCACTCGTCGGCTGCTCCAGCAGCTCGGGCGGCAAGAAGTCGGATGAGAGCGCCGGTGGCGTCTCGGCCGGCAAGGCCACCACGCCCCGCATGACCATCGCGATGATCACCCACGCCGTCCCCGGTGACACGTTCTGGGACACCATCCGCAAGGGCGCCCAGGCCGCGGCCGCCAAGGACAACGTCAAGCTGGTCTACTCCTCCGACCCGAACGGGGGCAACCAGGCCAACCTGGTGCAGAACGCGATCGACCAGAAGGTCGACGGCATCGCCGTCACCCTCGCCAAGCCCGATGCCATGAAGGGCACCGTGGCCAAGGCGGTGCAGGCCGGTATACCCGTGGTCGGCTTCAACTCCGGTGTGGACGACTGGAAGAAGCAGGGCCTGCTCGAGTACTTCGGCCAGGACGAGACCGTCGCGGGCGAGGCGGTCGGGAAGAAGCTGAGTTCCCTCGGCGCCAAGAAGGTCGCCTGTGTCATTCAGGAACAGGGCCAGGTCGCCCTCGAGGCACGCTGCGCGGGCGTGAAGAAGGGCTTCTCGGGCACGACGGAAAACCTGTTCGTCAACGGCGCCGACATGCCGTCCGTGAAGTCGACCATCACCGCCAAGCTCAAGCAGGACCCTTCCATCGACTACGTCGTCACCCTCGCCGCCCCGGTCGCGCTGACCGCCACGCAGGCGGTGTCCGACGGCGGCAGCAAGGCCAAGGTCGCCACCTTCGACCTCAACAAGGAACTCGTGAAGGCGATCCAGGGCGGCAGCATCGAGTTCGCCGTCGACCAGCAGCCTTATCTGCAGGGCTACCTGGCGGTCGACTCTCTCTGGCTCTACAAGACCAACGGCAACTACAGCGGCGGTGGCGTGGCGCCCGTGCTGACCGGCCCGGCCTTCGTCGACAAGTCCAACGTCGAGGCCGTCGCCACGTTCGCCGCCAAGGGAACACGGTGACGACCCGTACGACCCGGGTCACGGCCGGACCCGTGTGGGTTCGGTCGGCCCTCTCCTGACCGTCACCGCCATCGCCCACCCTCAAGTCAAGGAACCACATGACCTACCGCACCTCCCTTGGAGTCGCCGTGATCGGCGCCGGCCGCATGGGAGCCGACCACGTACGCAGGATCAGCGAGGTGACCAGCGGCGCCCATGTGGCCGCCGTCGTCGACGTCGACATCGATCGCGCCAAGACGGTCGCCGCCGACGTCGACGGATGCGCGGCCTATGGCGACGTCGCCGAAGCGATGGCCTCACCCGACGTCGACGCGGTGCTGCTCGCCTCCCCGGGCGTCGCCCACGAGGCGGCACTGCTCACCGCGTTCGAGCACGACCTGCCCGTCCTGTGCGAGAAGCCCCTCACCCCCGACGCCGCCTCCGCCCTGCGCGTGCTGGAGGCCGAGCAGCGGCTCGGGCACCGCCGGGTGCAGGTGGGCTTCATGCGCCGTTACGACCACGAGTACATCAAGCTCAAAGCGCTGCTGGACAGCGGGGAACTGGGCCGGCCGCTGATGTTGCACAATCGGCACCGCAACCCGTCCTGTCCGCCGGACTTCACCAGCGCCATGCTCGTCAACGACTCCGTGACCCACGAGATGGACATCACCCGCTGGCTGCTCGGCCAGGAGATCACGTCCGTCACGGTGCTGCGGCCGCGGCCCTCCGGCAACGCGCCCGAAGGGCTGGCCGATCCGCAGTTCGTCGTCTTCGAAACCGACGGCGGCGCCCTGGTCGACGTCGAGATCTACGTCAACGCCCGCTACGGCTACCAGGTCCAGGCCGAGGCGGTGTGCGAGCACGGCACCGCCCGCATCGGCGACCGGCACGACATGCTCGTCAGCACCGGCGGACGCTGGGGCGGCACGGTCACCCCCGGCTTCGTCGAGCGGTTCGAGGAAGCGTACGACCGCGAGGTACAGGCATGGGTCGACGCCACCCGGCGCGGCGAGGTCACCGGCCCCAGCGCCTGGGACGGCTACGCCGTGGCCGCGGTCTGCGAGGCGGGCATCCGCGCCCAGACCGAGGGCCGCCGCGTCGAGGTGGAACTCGCCGACCGACCGGCCCTCTACATCTGACCCCCACCGCCGGCACACCGAACCAGCGGGGGAACGACCGCTCCCCGCCCGACCACACCGCAGACGGGACGCATCATGAAAATCGGTCTGAACACCGACAGCGTCGGGCAGCTCACGCTCGACGAGACCCTGGACCTGGCCGCCGAACTCGGCCTGGACCACGTGGAGTTCGCCACCGGCGCCTGGTCCACCGCCCCGCACATCGACATCGACCGGCTTCTCGACAGCGACGGCGCGCGCCGCGAACTGCTGGCCAAGCTCGCCGACCGAGGACTCACGATCAGCGCCCTCACCTGCTCGGGCAACCCCCTGCACCCCGGGCCCAGCGGCCGCGAGCACGACCAGGTCGCGCGCAGGACGATCGCTCTCGCCCCGCTCCTCGGCGTCGACCGCGTGGTGATGATGTCCGGGCTGCCGGGCGGGCCGGGCGACGCCAACCCCAACTGGATCACGGTCTCCTGGCCGCCGGAGACCACACAGATCCTCGACTGGCAATGGACCGAGGTCGTACTCCCGTACTGGCGAGACCTCGTCGCCCACTCCCGTGACCGGGGCGTACCCAAGCTCGCTCTGGAGATGCACGCCCACCAGGCGGTCTACAACGTCCCCACCCTCCTGCGCCTGCGCGAGGAGGTCGGGCCCGTGGTCGGAGCCAACTTCGACCCCAGCCACCTGATGTGGATGGGCGCCGACCCGCTCGCCGCCATCGAGACCCTGGGCGAGGCGATCTACCACGTACACGCCAAGGACACCCGGCTGGAACCCTCCCGCCAGGCCCTGACCAGCAGGCTGGAGACGCTGCCGGTCATGGCCGCCAAGGAACGCTCCTGGAACTACGTCACCCTCGGCTACGGCCACGACGACGCGTTCTGGCGCGCTTTCTGCCTCGCCCTGCGCCGAGCCGGCTACGACGACGTCCTGAGCATCGAGCACGAGGACGTTCTTGTGGCCCCCGTCGAGGGCGTCACCAAAACCGTCGACCTGCTGCGCCGCGTCATCCTGCGCGACCCCAGCTCCTACAAGCCCCAGGAGATCTGAGCCGTCCTAAGCCGCACGGACACGAGTTCCGCGCGGCTCGGTCCGCCAGGCCGAGGTCGACCGCGACGACAGGCTGTCGACCGCCGAACACGAGGAACTGAAGCAACTTTGGGCGCTACGGGTCAGCGGGGTGGTCATCGTGCCCGCGGCCTTCCTCTTCCTCGCCCTGGGCCGGCAGATCTCCTCACTGCTGTTCGCCCACGGAGCAGCCGACGTCGCCTCGGCCCGCCCGCTGGGCTACATGCTGCAGGCCTTCGTCTCGGGCTCATCCCGTTCTCCGCCCAGTACCTGCTGCTGGGCTGGGCCGCAGCGCGTGCGTGCGCCGGCCTGGGAGAGGGAACGTGGCCTACTGCCGTCGCATTGGCTGCCCGGGCACTCGCGACAGCGGCGCGCTCATGGAGGATTTCCCCACCGGCCAGCAGGCAGCTGGTGGTCAGCGCCTGCGGGTAGACACCGCCGACGGTGGAGACCAGCACGTCGATGGCCCGGTCGACGCCGCCGTTCCAGCCTTCACCGCAGGAGGTACCGCGGGCACCGGGTGCGCCGCCGGGCAGTTCTTCGACCGAGCAGTGGGCTCCAGCCACGGCGCCGGCCTCGACACCACAGACCAGTTCGTCCGCGTCACCGGGCCTCACTCCCCGTGGCAGCGAGGACTGCGAGTATCCGCATCCGGTCGTACCGCCGTCATCTGGTAGTCGCTCACCCGTAGCCGCGGGCCAGCGCTGACCTCCCGCATCCCCGCACCCTCTGAGCGTGTGGTCATCGGCCTGCCCCTTCTTCCGCCGCCCACTCCAGCCCGAGGCCGGCAGCGCCGACAGCAGCCAGCGCCCGCCGGACAAACCCCACATACATCAGGAACCCGGCGCCGGGGTCATCGCGGGATCCGGTACGTGGCCGGGTGCGGTAGTGGCGGCCGTCAGCCGTGCGGCCGCTTCGGCGTTGAGTCGTCGGAAGTCTGCGGCCTCCGTGGGATGACGTTCGGCCCAGTGGCGGGTGGCTTGCTCGTACAGGCTGCGGTGGGTCTTCGAGCGGCCCACCTGGCGGTCGCACTCGGCTGTGGCGACGGCGAGAGAGATGGCCTGGTCTCGTTGCAGGGTGCTCGCCCGGGCGCGGGCGTTGTCCGGGGTGGTGAAGTGGTGGCCGCGGGCGCCTACGCAGGTGCTCCAACGGGCGGTGGCCTCCTTGTAATCGGGGCTCTTCTTGACCTCCTCGTCCACGGGGCGGAAGCGGGCGTTCACGAATGTGTCGGCGCGGGCCCACCTCTCGTAGTCACCGAACAGTCTGATGCGGGCCTCCGCGAAGCACCCGGCCGTAGGGTGCTCCATGGTGCCGACTCCAGGGACGCTGACCTTGATCCTGCGTTGTCCTGGCTGCCCCATCAAGGCCTTCTCCCAGGCGTTGCGCCGCTGGGGGGACAGCCCCGCGAGGTACGCCTGCTCCTGACGCTCCGCGGGGGAGGACGACCGCGCGGGTGCACCGGGGGCTGGGCCGAAGCCCTCACGCCGGGCGCGGGGCACGTCATCCAGCGTCAGCTCCCGGTTCGTCGCGGCGGCCTCAGCCCGCAGCTCGGCGAGGTCGGTGGAGTCGTAGAAGAAGGAGAAGCCCTGGCGGGCCATGCAATCCCGTACCAGGGCTCGTTCCGCGTCCGCGAGCAGCGCCCTGGTCTCAGCCGGCAGGTCGAGGGCTCCGGGCCGCGCGGCTGCCGGAACGGGTGCGGGAGCGGGGGCCGACGGGGAGGAGCACGCGGACGCCGTGACGACGAGTGGGGCGGCGGCGAGGAGGAGGAGGATCAGGGCTCGGGCGGTATCGCTGCGCGTCATGGGGGGTCCTTCCAGTACCCGTTGCGGGCACGCGGGCGGTACCGGCCGGACACGACCAGTACCGCCCGCGTGTGGACATCGCGTCCGTCAGCAGGTGGACACCTTGCTGAGGGACGCCAACTGCTCCGCCGGGCGGTGCTGGTACCACAGGGTGCCGGGGCGGGAGCAGGCGTAGACGGAGCTACTGGTCCGGTTGGGCTGGTAGTGGAGCTTCATGGCGTACGACGACATGCGGTTGAAGGAGGAGTTGTCGGCCTGGAACACGGTTCCCGGCACAAGGTTGGAGTTCCAGCTGAACTTCTCCCAGAACCCTGTGTGGTTGGGACCGGTCCACACGCAGTAGTTGCCGGACGGGCAGTCGTGCGGGACAGCCTGTGCGGGGGCAGCGGCGAGAACGCCCCCGACGAGGAGCGCGCCCACGACGGACGCCACGGAAACCGTTTTCTTGATCACGGAGTCACCTCTGTCGAAGAAGGTACGGAAACGCCCGGCGGCATGGCGTCGGGCGAGGTAAATGCTGTGACCCGTTCATCCGGTGCGGCAACGGACGCGGACTGTCCCGGACAAGACTTCCAGCGTCCGCGCTGGTCGGACGCTTGTCCGGGAGCGCTGTCCCGGACAGGCTGGCGAATGAACACCTGAGGCCGCACGCGGGCTACGCCCCCGGCCAGCACCTGCCGCAGCCAAATCCAGTTCGAGTGAGGTTCGCGCGCTGGTAGGCGACTCAGGCGGCAACCAGTGACGTGTGGATCCGACGGACGGCACGCAGGACCTCGTCTCGGTTCTTCGCCCGCTTGATCCATGCCGGAAGACGGGCCACCAAGGTCATGGTCGGTCCGGTTTCGTACCAGGGCGCCCGTTCCCGCAGCGACGCTTGGACGAAACGGCGGATCAGGTCGAGATGCTCGAGGTTGTACGCCCACAGCCACCCATGCCGGGTCTCAACCTGGAGCCACAGCGGCATACCGAAGTATGGATCCGCCGCGGGTTGAGCTGTACCACGCGACAGCGTGACAACGCGGCCGCTCCACACCCGTGACAGTCCGCAGCCACGGCGGACCAGACGTCGCGGCCTGAACAGCATCCGACCTCCGGGGTCGGAGTCGTCGGGCGCTGGAACGACTCGAGCGGCCTTCGCGCAACCGGGGCATCGCACCATGATCGAGCTGATGAGGTCGTAATCGGTGCTGAGCGGATCCCCGGAACCGACCGGAGAGCAAGGCCATGCGCTGAGTGTGCAGATGCCCCGCAGACCAGCGCATCCCGATTCGACCACTCTTCGAACCTCGGGCCGGAAGGCAGCTGTGACGATTGCGGCCAGTACATCGGCGGTCCGTACTTCGGCGAGGCGATGCTTCACGCGACCATGGTCGGGACCAATTGAGTCGTCGGTTGCTTTCGTGAGGGCAGAGGGCGCGTATGGACATTCGGCAGCTGGAGTACTTCCTTGCGATCGTTGATCGTGGGGGCTTCAACCGTGCGGCCTCGGCTCTGTACGTGTCGCAGCCGTCGCTGTCGCAGGCCGTGCGGGCACTGGAGCGTGATCTCGGCTCCGAGCTGTTCCATCGCATCGGGCGCAGGGCAGTCCTGACGGAGGCCGGAAGGGCCCTGATCGAGCCTGCCCGGGAGGCCGTGCGGAGTCTGGAGACGGCGCGGGCGAGTGTCGCGGCGGTGCATGAGCTTCGTGAGGGGCGCCTCGACGTGGCGTCGATGCCGTCGCAGGCGGTGGAGCCGCTGACGACCTTGGTGAGTGCCTTCAGCCACCGGTATCCCGGCGTCTCGGTGGCCATCCATGCGGCGTTCACGTCGCGCGACGTGATCGACATGGTCCGCACGGGCGCCGTGGAGTTGGGGCTCCTGGCGTCCGCCGGTCCGGTCTCCGACAAGGAGGTCGTCTCACATGAGCTGGGGCGGCAGCGTTTCGTGCTGGTGGTGCCGGCCGACGGCCCGTTCGTTGACCGGACGGCGGTGGATTGCCGGGAGCTTGCGGGACAGCGGCTGATCGTCGGGCAGGCGGGTACCGGGATGCGCGCCTACGTCGACACGCTGCGGGAGCAGGGCATCGAGTTCACCGTCGCCGCCGAGACCGAGCACCGCGTGTCGCTCATGCCCCTGGTCCTGGCCGGGGTCGGGCTCGCGGTGGTCACGGATTCCTGGCGGGACGTCGCCCGGCGACTGGGCGCCCGCGTCCTGGACATCGAGCCGGAGACCAGCTTGGACATCGCCCTCGTCAGCCGCCGCGGCAGCCTGTCGCCCGCAGCCGCCGCGTTCGTCAGGAGCGCCACCTCGGCCACCGACAGCTGATAGGCACCGCTTATAAGGGAGATCCGCTTTGCGTCTTGGACGCCCCACGGACCGCCTTGCTGCAATGACGGCATGACGACGAACCACCGCATTGCCCTGATCCCCGGCGACGGCATCGGCGCCGAGGTACTGCCTCCAGCACAGCAGGTGCTCGATGTTCTCGGCCGCCGCCACGGCTTCAGCCTGTCCTACACGTCGTACGACGACTGGTCGTGCGAGCGGTACCTGCGGGAGGGCGCCATGATGCCCGCCGACGGGATCGACCAGCTGCGCGACAAGGACGCGATCCTGCTGGGCGCGGTGGGGTACCCGGGGGTGCCCGACCATGTCTCGCTGTGGGGGCTGCTGATCCCGATCCGGCGCAGCTTCCGCCAGTACGTCAATCTCCGGCCCATCCGTGTCTTCGAAGGCATCGACAGTCCGGTGCGCGGCGCACAGCCGGGCGAGGTCGATTTCGTCGTCGTGCGCGAGAACATGGAAGGCGAGTACAGCGAGGTCGGCGGCCGGCTCAACAGGGGCTTCCCGGATGAGATCGCCGTGCAGGAGGCCGTGTTCACCCGGGCCGGCGTCACACGCCTGCTGGACTACGCCTTCACGCTCGCCTCCCGGCGCGGCGGCCGCCTGACCTCCGCGACCAAGTCGAACGGCATCGTGCACACCATGCCGTTCTGGGACCAGCTCGTCGCCGAGCGGGCCGCCTCGTTCCCGCAGGTAGCCTGGGACCAGGAGCACATCGACGCGCTCGCGGCCAAGTTCGTTCTCCAGCCGGCCCGCTTCGACGTCGTCGTCGCCTCCAACCTCTTCGGCGACATCCTCAGCGACCTCGCGGCAGCGGTCGCCGGATCCATCGGCATCGCCCCGGCGGCCAACCTCAACCCCGAGCGGGACTTCCCCTCGATGTTCGAGCCGGTGCACGGCTCCGCGCCCGACATCGCGGGCCAGGGCATCGCCAACCCGCTGGGCGCGATCTGGTCCGCGGCCATGATGCTCGACCACCTCGGCCATCCCGCCGCGGCCAGGGACATCACCGACGCGATCGCCTCGGTCCTGGCCAAGTCCGATGTCCGCACCCGTGACCTGGGCGGAACCGCGACCACCGTCGAGTTCACCGACAAGCTGATCGAGTTCCTCTGAGCCATCTCCCCCTCGGTGGGCGCTGGCACGGCGCCGCCGCCGACCGCTCACCGGGCACTCCCGCGCCCTCTCCGCTTCCCTGAGCCGCGCCCCCACCGGCCCTTCCGCGTGGCGAGGACCGTTCTGCGTCGCCGACATCCTCACGGCTGGCTGTGTCCCTCGGCCGGCACAGCGATGGAACCGGTCGGCATGACCTTCGTCGCAGCCTCGGTCCGCACAGTGTCCGCACCGTGTCCGCCCCGTGCTGGGGCCCGACTACCACCCAGACCACATCAT
>KE354176.1 GCA_000415505.1 Streptomyces afghaniensis 772 | reverse complement strand
GTCGTGGACCCCGCCAAGGTCGACGAGGCCGCCCTGAAGGCCGCCGGCGCCCACGGCGTCGTCAAGATGGGCACCGCGATCCAGGTCGTCATCGGCACCGACGCCGACCCCATCGCCGCGGAGATCGAAGACCTGATGTGAAGTGCGGGGATCGTCCCGGGCTTCACCCCCTGACAGACCGCCGAGGTCGGTCGTGAGGGCCCCTTTCCACCGTGGGAGGGGCCCCTTCCGTATGTACGGATAGGCTCAGCGGCATGTCTCGAATCGACGGCCGCACCCCCCAGCAACTCCGCCCGATCACCATCGAACGCGGCTGGAGCAAGCACGCCGAAGGCTCCGTCCTCGTCTCCTTCGGCGACACCAAGGTCTTCTGCACCGCCTCCGTCACCGAAGGCGTCCCGCGCTGGCGCAAGGGCAGCGGTGAAGGCTGGGTCACCGCCGAGTACTCCATGCTGCCCCGCTCCACCAACACCCGCGGCGACCGCGAGTCCGTCAAGGGCCGCATCGGCGGCCGCACCCACGAGATCAGCCGCCTCATCGGCCGTTCGCTGCGCGCCGTCATCGACTACAAGGCCCTCGGCGAGAACACCATCGTCCTCGACTGCGACGTCCTCCAGGCCGACGGCGGCACCCGCACGGCGGCCATCACCGGCGCCTACGTGGCACTGGCGGACGCCGTCGCCTGGGCCCAGCGCAAGAAGCTGATCAAGGCCGGCCGCCAGCCCCTGACCGGCACCGTCAGCGCCGTCTCCGTCGGCATCGTCGGCGGCGTCCCCCTCCTCGACCTCTGCTACGAGGAGGACGTCAAGGCCGACACCGACATGAACGTCGTCTGCACCGGCGACGGCCGCTTCGTCGAGGTCCAGGGCACCGCCGAGGCCGAACCCTTCGCCCGCGACGAACTCAACGCCCTCCTCGACCTCGCCGTCGCCGGCTGCACGGAACTCGCCGCCCACCAGCGCACGGCGCTTGATACCGTCCTCGAAAAGTAAAGGGCGCGCCAAGACAGGTGCTCGGCACGGGCAACCGTGCCGAGCACACTCGCGTCTGAAGGAGTACGGGCGCACGGCTCATCCCTGTGCGTCCGGCCAGCCACACGGGCCGCCCGGCCCGACCGACGAGAGGGACCGTTCCATGGCCGCGAGCCGCCGACGCCGCACCGCAGCCGTCGCCGCCACTCTGGCGGCCGTCGCGCTGACCGCCGGACTCACCACCGGCTGTGCCGCCGTCGACAAGGCGCTGGACTGCGTCCAGACCGCCGACGCCATCGCCGACAGCGTCACGGAACTCCAGCAGGCCGTGGACAACGCCGCGAACGACCCGACGCAGCTCGACGAGTCCCTCGACTCCATCGACAAGAACCTGACCAAGATCGGCGACAAGACCGACAACGCGGACGTCAACAAGGCGGTCGACGACCTCAACCAGGCTGTCGGCAACGTCCGCACGGCGGTCAAGAACGGCGACGAGACGCCCGACATCAGCCCGGTCACGGACGCGGCGGGTGAACTGACCAAGGTCTGCACGCCGTAACGCTGCGCCGGCTGGGCCGGGGCTACTCGTTTGCCGGGTTTCGGTGGTGGCCGGCTGCGGGTGCGTCGTGGTTGATCGCGCAGTTCCCCGCGCCCCTTACGGGGCGCTCCCCGGCAATACTGGGGGCCATGACGCGCTTGATCCTCGCCACCCGTAACGCCGGAAAGATCACCGAGCTCCGGGCGATCCTCGCCGAAGCCGGGCTGCCGCACGAACTCGTCGGTGCCGACGCCTACCCGGACATCCCCGACGTCAAGGAAACCGGCGTCACCTTCGCGGAGAACGCGTTGCTGAAGGCCCACGCCCTGGCCCGGGCGACGGGGCTCCCGGCCGTCGCCGACGACTCCGGCCTCTGTGTCGACGTTCTGAACGGCGCCCCCGGCATCTTCTCCGCCCGCTGGTCCGGCCGCCACGGCGACGACAAGGCCAACCTCGACCTGCTCCTCGCCCAGCTCTCGGACATCGCCGACGAACACCGCGGCGCCCACTTCGCC
Source organism: Streptomyces afghaniensis 772 (assembly GCA_000415505.1). Classification (GTDB taxonomy): domain Bacteria; phylum Actinomycetota; class Actinomycetes; order Streptomycetales; family Streptomycetaceae; genus Streptomyces; species Streptomyces afghaniensis. The sequence continues at coordinate 30,407 of KE354176.1, read as the reverse complement.
TGCGCGGCGGCGCTGGCCCTGCCGGACGGCACGGAGCGGGTCGTGGAAGGGCGGCTGCGGGGCGTCCTGCGCCACGAGCCCACGGGCTCGGGGGGTTTCGGTTACGACCCGATCCTCCAGCCGGACGGGGAGACGCGGACCTGCGCGGAACTGACCCCGCAGGAGAAGAACGCGATCAGCCACCGGGGCAAGGCCTTTCGGGCGTTGGTGCCGGTGGTGCGGGAACTGCTCGGCTGACGGCAGGGAGAAGGGCGCCCCACCAAGTGGTGCGCCCTTCGTGAATGAGCCCGGTGGGACTCGAACCCACGACACACCGGACCTAAACCGGCGCCCTCTAGCCAGCTGGGGTACGGGCCCACAGCGCTGCCTACTCTACTGGGCGTCACGGATCACTCGACGGCCTCCTCGCCACCACGCTTCGGTGATCGTCCGCCTACCAGCAGCTGAAGGTTCTCGCAAACGAGGAGAGGCCGAAATGCTGCGGTCGGTCTCGCCGGAGCCGGCGCTTCGGGGGGTCTGAGCGACCTGCCACTCCGTCACTGTCCGAGCCGGATCATCGTGCCGCCGGCCGATGCGACTGCGGTGCCCAACCGCCGTTGCCACCCGCAGGACCTGGCGGTTCCTTCACGAAGCGCGGTCCTCGACCACCTGGATCACCCCCTTCGTGCGAGCCGTCCATACCCTTCACCTGGCCCTCTCGGACCGGCGGCGAGCGGCACAAGATTTTTACGTCACATTGACTTAAAGATCATCTGTTCGATAGCTTCCTCGCCTCGCCTGATGTGGACAGGCCTCATGGGGGGCCGCATCGGGTGGGAGATTCGGAGTTCCCGCATGTCGGGCAGATCCTCCAAGCGCGCGTCCGCCGTGATCGCCATGGCGTCAGCCTTCACCCTCGCGTTGTCCTCTGGTGCCTGGGCCAACTGGTCGAGCAGCATCAACTCGTGGACGGACGGCGGCGGCAGCAACGGGCAGTCCCGCTACTGGGCGGACGAGAGCTACTCGGAGATCATCTTCAAGGGCTGTTCCGTGCAGGGCGGCAGTAAGACCACCGGGGTCGAGCTGTGGGACTACGACGCGCTGTCGTCCAACGACTTCTACGGTGAGAAGACGTTCACCAACTGCTTCAACGGCAGCACCTACGCGAGCCGGGGCGAGTACAACGGCCTGCCCCAGGAGTCGGACTACTACTTCCAGCTCGACAACGTCGGCGGCGGAAGCAACGCGTGCTGCCTGCTGTGGGCGACCTACGCGGGAGTCGACACCTCTCTCGCCGATTCCTGATCAGTGATCTGCAGCGTGGTGCCTCGCCGTCGGCGAGGCACCACGCCCCCTTTTCGGACCGCTCCAGGAAGCCAAGAAGTGAAACCCCTCACACTCATCAGGTCCAGCAGCGCGCTGCGGGTCGCGCCTGTCGCCCTGCTCCTCGTGTTCGCCTACTACGCCACCGATCTCGGTGACGACCTCCGCATCGATCCGCTGGGCTACTCCGCGACCGTGGTCGACGCGGTGCTGCGCAACCTGCTGCCCGTGGCCTTCGCGGTTGCCTCGGGTCTCGCCGCGTGGGAGGCGCGGAAGCTGGGAGCCTCCGGAATCTGGGGGCTGGGGGCGGTGCGATCCCGCTACACCATCGCCGCACAGCATCTGCTGCCCGTGGTCGCGCTGGCCTGGCTGCTCCTCATCCTTCCCACGCTGTGCGCCCTGGTCCAAGAGCAGGTCGCACCCGACCTGCCCGGCCTCACGCTGCTGGCCTTCGGGCTGGTGCTCTGCGTCGCCCACGGCATCGTCGGGTTCGCCGTCGGAGCCACCATCCGCCACATCGCAGTGGTCCCGATCATCGCGGTCACCGACTTCCTGGCCGTCGGCTGGTCCACGGGACTGGAGACACCGTGGCCCCGGCACCTCACCGGCCTCTTCGCCGGAAAAATGATGTTCGGCGAACTGCCCACCCCCGCCGCCCTCGCGGCTCCCCTCCTGCTCGCCGTCGGCTCCGCCTGCGCCATGGCCCTGCTCTGGACGCCTGTTTCCCGCTGGCTCCGAGGAGCCGTCGCGGCAGCACTCGTCGTCGCCTGCGTGTTCGGCTCGTTCTCCTTGGTCAGCAACTGGAGCTACATAGGCCCACGGAGCACCGGTCACGGCACGGTCGCCTGCGCCGGGCAGTCCCCCCGCATCTGTCTGCCCGAGGCGCGCGCCGAGCACATCTCCTCTCTCACCGAGGAAGCGGACGCCACGCTGGAAACCCTGCGGCGAGCCGGCCTGCCCGCCGAACCGACTTCCATCGCGGACACTTCCCTCAGCCTCCGGTATCCCGAACCGTCCACCGAGGAGGACTGGACCGTCCCACTCGGGGTCGGCGAGGCGACCGGCACCGTCCGCTACCAGATCGCCCGCGAAGTGGTGCGTTTCGAATGCGCCCCTCCCGCCACCGGACCCGCCCGCCTGGTGTACTTCTGGGTGTCCTCCAAGGTCGGGCAGGCGGACACCTACTTGAGACGGCTCAGCTCCGAGCCTGATTTCACCCCTCAGGAACGCAGCCGTATCCAGGACGGAGTGGGGAAGGTCCTGCGGTTGAGCAAGGCCCAGCAACTCGACTGGTACGAGACGACCGTGGCGGAGGCCTGCGAGGAAGACGGGAAAACAACGTGATGTGGTGGCTGCGTGCCCGCCGCGCCCACACTCGACTGCCCCTGGGCTTCCTGATGTTCGCGCTGCTGGCGGCGATCGTTCAGGACACCCCCCTCTTCCTGCCGTCCATCTGGTCCGGCGGCTCCGAGATCGTGCAGGCCGCCACCCTGGTCCCGCTCGTGCTGACCTCGGTCCTCTTCGACTGTCTGCACACCCGGCTGGACGCCGCCGAGAACACCGGAATCCGACCCGTCAGGTTCTTCGACGTCCTGCTCTCGCTCGGCGTGGTGGCTCTCGCATGTGCTGTGGGTGAGGTGATCGCCATGGTCACCGGGGCCGCATCGGCCGAGACACTGGGCCGCAACACGGCCTTCCTCGCCGGCCTCACCCTGTTGTGCGGGGCTCTCTTCGGGAGATCCGCAGTCCTCGTTCCCGCACTGTGGCCGCTGCTCGGCGTGCTGTTCGGCATGAGAGCGCCCGGTGACGCCTATCCGTGGACCGTCCTCCTCGAACCGCCCGGCACCTGGTACGCCACGACGGGAGCCGTCTTGATGCTCACCGTCGGCGTGGGTGCCCACCTCCTTTCACCGACCCGCTTCGCACGGAGAGCCGCATGACGCTTGTTCTCGATTCCTGCACTTTCGCCTACGGCCGACGGCGGGCTGCCGTGCTGAAGGACTTCAACTACCGCCTTCCGGACGGACTGACCATTCTTCTCGGACCGAACGGGGCCGGAAAGTCCACCATGTTGCAGCTGGCCGCCGCCGTCACCACGCCGCAGCGGGGAACCGTGACGTGGGACGGACTTGACGCCAAGAGCAAGGACTACCGGCGGACGGTGGCCTGGATGCCGCAGAACATCACCCCCCTGCCCTCACTCACGGCACGCGAGTACGTCGCCTATGTGGGCTGGCTCAAGGGAATGAGCAGGGGCGCTGCCTGGGCCAACGCTCCTCGGGCGCTGGCCCGCGTCGAGATGTCGAAGCAGGCCGCCACCCGCACCGGCCGGCTCTCGGGCGGTCAGCTGAGGCGGGTGGGGGTGGCCTGTGCCCTGGTCCACGACGCACGGGTGCTCCTCCTGGACGAACCCACGGCCGGCATGGACCCACGCCAGCGACGGGTCTTCCGCGATCTCCTCGCCTCGGTCAAGGGCGAGGTCCGCATCCTGCTGTCCACGCACGACGTGACCGACCTCGCCGAAGAGGCCGATCACGTGTCCGTTCTGGTGGGCGGACGTCTCGTGCAGAGCGGTTCCACCAGGGAGTTCCTCGCCCACACTCCGCCCGGCACGGCGCAGGGCCGGGCTGCCGAGGGGGCTTATACGACCCTGCTCGAGTCGGCCTGACCCGCTCGGGTCTGTGATGCGGGCCGAGATCGTCTCGGCCCGCATCGGTTCCGAGCCCCGCCGGACCGGATCAGATCCCCAGATCCTTGATGATCTTGGCCACGTGGCCCGTCGCCCGGACGTTGTACAGCGCGCGCTCGACCTTGCCCTCCTCGTCCACGACGATCGTGGAGCGGATGACGCCCATGTAGGTCTTGCCGTAGTTCTTCTTCTCGCCGAAGGCGCCGTAGGCGTCCAGGACCTGCTTGTCCGGGTCGGCCAGCAACGTGACCTTCAGGGACTCCTTGTCGCGGAACTTGGCCAGCTTCTCGGGCTTGTCGGGGGAGATGCCGATCACCTCGTAGCCCGCGCCGGCCAGCAGCTCCAGGTTGTCCGTGAAGTCGCAGGCCTGCTTGGTGCAGCCCGGGGTGAGGGCGGCCGGGTAGAAGTACACGATGACCTTGCGGCCTTTGTGATCCGACAGGGACACCTCGGTGCCGTCGGCGTCGGGCAGGGTGAAGGCGGGGGCCACGTCCCCCGGCTGGAGTCGCTCGCTCATCGGGCCAGCGTAACCGGGGGTCCTGACAGTGCGATGAGCCGTGGAGCTGACAGACTGTCCTCCGGCACAGGCTTCATACCGACTTCGGAGGCGACACGGTGGCGGACACGGCGGACACCAGAACCCCGGCGCAGATCGAGGCGGACATCAGGCGCCGCCGCGCGACCCTGGCCGAGACCCTCGACGAGATCGGCGTGCGGGTGCACCCGAAGACCATCGTCGGGGACGCCAAGGCCAAGGTCGCGTCCAACATCGATCACACCCTCGGACGGGCGTACGTGGAGGTCAACCGGGCCGTCACCGACGTGCGGGCCCGGTTCGTGGACGAGGACGGGGCGCCGCGCCTGGAGCGGGTCGTGCCGGTCGCGCTCGTCGTCGTCGGAGTGGTCGGGCTGCTCGCCTTCAGCACGCGGCGGCGCAAGGGCTGACCCGACCACGTACGTCCACGGGGAAGACAGGTAGGTTTCAGGGCGTGAGCGCCAAGAGAAACGAGCACAGCACCCATCCCGACAAGCTGCCCATCCGGATGCTGCACGACCGCGTACTCGTGCGGCAGGACACCAGCGAGGGCGAGCGGCGTTCGGGCGGCGGCATCCTGATCCCCGCCACGGCGGCGGTCGGCCGGCGGCTGGCCTGGGCCGAGGTCGTCGCGGTGGGGCAGAACGTACGGACCGTGGAGCCGGGCGACCGGGTTCTGTTCGACCCGGAGGACCGCGCCGAGGTCGAGGTGCGCGGTATCGCGTACGTGCTCATGCGCGAGCGTGATCTGCACGCCGTGGCCGCGGACCGGTTCGAGGGCTCGGAGGACTCGACGGGCCTCTACCTGTAGTTCGGACAGCAGCCGAAGGGGCCGGTGACGGGAGTCACCGGCCCCTTCGCGCTGCTTTGCTACGTTGGAGGGACCCCCGACGAGACGCGCCGTACCGGGACGAAGGCAAAGACGACGCACCCACACCGTCAGCCCGTTCCCCGGAGGTGCCCGTCATGGCCTGGGTCCTGCTCGTCGTCGCCGGTCTGCTCGAAGTCGGCTGGTCCGTCGGTATGAAGTACACCGACGGGTTCACGCGCCCGCTCCCCAGCCTTCTCACCGGCGCCGGCATCGTCGCCAGCATGCTGCTGCTGTCCCACGCGGCCAAGACACTGCCCATCGGTACCGCCTACGGCGTGTGGGTGGGCATCGGGGCGGCCGGGGCGGCGGTGTTCGGCATGGCCGTGCTGGGGGAGCCGACGACCGCCGCCCGGATCTTCTTCGTGTGCCTGCTGCTGGTCGCCGTCGTGGGGCTGAAGGCGACCAGCGGCCACTGATCTATTCGCGGCGGGCGCCCTGCGGGACCACGCCCCAGCCGGGGCCCGTCGGCCCGCCCGTCGCGCCGCCGTCGGTCTCGTCGCCGCCGCCCTCCGTCGTACCGCCGTCGGTCGTGCCGCCGTCGGTGGCGGTGCCGCCGTCGCCGGTCCCGCCGTCCGCGGTGCCGCCGCCGGTCGGGGACTCGCCGCCCGTGCCGCCGTCGGTGGTGCCGCCGTCGGTCTGGCCCTCGGTCTGCCCCTCGGGCGCGCTCGGGGACTGGCCGGGCGTCTCGGTGCCGGTCTCCTGGCCGCCGGTGGACGTGCTGCCGCCGTCGGTGGTGCCGCCCGTGGTCGGATCGGCCGGGGGCTCGGTGCCGGGGGCCTGCGAGACGTCGGCACCGGGCTGGAGCCTGAGGTCGAATTCCTTGACGGGCTTGCCCTTGAGGGCGTCCTGGGTGAACTGGGTCCAGATCTCCGTGGGCGCCCCGCCGCCGTTGATGCGGGGCAGGCCCATCGCGTTGTACAGCGACTTGTGGGCGGCGGTGACCGGGTCCTGGCCCATGACGGAGACGACCGTCGCGAGATCGGGGGTGTAGCCCGCGAACCAGGCCGCCGTGTCCTCCTCGGCGGTGCCGGTCTTGCCGGCGACGGGGCGGCCCAAGCCCTGCGCGGCGGAGGCCGTGCCGTTCTGGACGACGCTCTGCAGCATCGAGGTGGTGGTGTCGGCGGCCTCGCGGCTCACCGCCTGCCGGGTGCGCCGCTCCGGCAGCTCGATCGGCGAGCCCTCCTTGGTGACCTTCTTGACCATCGTGTACGTGCCGTGCCGGCCGTGGTTGGCGAGCGTGGCGTACGCCTCCGCCATGTCGAGGACGCTGGCGGTGGCCGTGCCGAGCGCGATGGCGGGGCCGTCGGCGAGGTCGGGGGTGGCCTCGGGGATGCCGAGGTCGATCGCGGTCTGCTTGACCTTCGAGGGGCCCACGTCGGCCGCCATCTGCGCGTACACCGAGTTCACGGAGCTGTCGGTGGCCTCGGTGACCGTGATGTCGCCGTAGGAGCGCTGGTCCTCGTTCTCCGGGGCGTACGGGTCGCCGGTCCAGCCCTGGACGGGGCGCTTGTTGGTGCCGTCGTAGATCGTGTTCGGGGTGATCATCCGGCCGTCCTGGGTCTCCGAGTGGTTCTCGACGGCCGCGGTGAACACGAACGGCTTGAAGGTGGAGCCGACCTGGAAGTCCCTGCGGGTGGCGTTCGGGGTGTACTGCTTGACGTAGTCGATGCCGTTGTACATCGCCACGACCTCGCCGGTCTTGGGATCGACCGAGGCGCCGCCCGCGCGGACGTAGCGGTCGACCTTGTTGTTCTTCTTGTCCAGCTTGTCCATCAGCTTGTCGTTGACGGCCTTCACGAACGCGTCCTGCCTGGGCTTCTGGAGCGTCGTGGTGATGCGGTAGCCGCCGGCGTCGAGCTTGCTCTCGTCGATGATCTTGTTCTGGGTGAGGTAGTCCTTGACGGTCCGCACGATGTAGCCGCGCTGCCCGGACATGCCGGTGGACAGCGTGGACTCCTTCGGCACCGGGAACTTCATGCCCGCCCGCTTGGACTCGCTGAGCCAGCCCTTCTTGACCATGCCGTCCAGGACGTAGTTCCAGCGGGACTCGGCGGCCTTGCGGTTCTCGGGGTGGGCGACGACGTCGTACTGGCTGGGCGCGTTGACGAGCGCGGCGAGGTAGGCGGCGCGGGCCGGGTCGAGGTCCGTGGCGTCCATGCCGTAGTAGGCCTGGGCGGCGGCCTGGATGCCGTAGGCGTTGCGGCCGAAGTAGCTGGTGTTGAGGTAGCCCTCGAGGATGTGGTCCTTGCTCACCTCGCGGTCCAGCTTGATCGCGATGAAGAACTCCTTGGCCTTGCGCGTGACGGTCTGCTCCTGGCGCAGGTAGTAGTTCTTCACGTACTGCTGCGTGATCGTGGAGCCGGACTGCTTGCCCTTGCCGAGGGCCGTGTTCCAGGCCGCGCGGAGCATGGCCTTGGGGTCGATGGCGGACTCGGTGTAGAAGTCGCGGTCCTCGGCCGCCAGGATCGCGTGCTGGGCGTCCTTGGAGATCTGCGGGAGGGTGACGTTCTCCCGGTTGACCTCGCCGTCGCGGGCGATCACCGAACCGTCCGCGTAGAGGTAGACGTTGGCCTGCTTGGTGGCGAGCGCGTTGGCCGGGGGGATCTGCACCAGCGAGTAGCCGAGGAAGAAGCCGCCGACCAGCAGCAGGGCGACGATGATGAAGCCGCCCAGCGTCATGCGCCAGGTCGGGATCATCCGGCGCCAGCCGGTGCGCTTCGGTTTCCCGGCCGGCCGGGCCTCCGGCGCGGCCGGGTCGCCGTCCGCCTGCGGCTCTCTCGGTGCCCAGCCCGGTGTCGGCTGCTGCGGCTGCGGCTCGTCACTCATGTCGTGCACGGACTCCTGTTTCGCGTCGTACGTCGTTCCCGTACGTCTCTGCTCGCTCTTGCGCCCCTGTGATGAAGACTGTCCCACCCGGCGATCAGTTCCCTGACCGAGGGCCGTGTCGTGAGGCGGGTGGCGCGCGGGCGAACGCCCGGCCGAACGCAGGGTGCAGTGAGCCGTCCTGCGCGCCTGCTCGGATCGCGATCTCGCGTGCGCGACATTCGCCTGAAGGGGGACACGACGACGATGCGACTGCTCGCCCTGGCCACGGGCGCCTCGGCCCACGCGGACGCAACGGATCGTACCGTCTGGGCCGGTGCGCACTCGCCCCGCGGCGCCCGAGCCCCTCCTCGAAAACCCGTGGCACGCGTGATCGCCGCTCCACTAGGCTCCTGCGCTTCGGTGCCCGGCGGCGAGGAGGGCTGTGGATGTGGGCTCGGGACGGTTGTACCTGGCCGTCGCTGCGGGGGCCTTCAGGCGGTATGCGACGTATCGGGCGGCCACCGTGGCCGGGGTGTTCACCAACACGGTCTTCGGCGTCATCCTCGTCTACACGTACCTGGCGCTGTGGGACGAGAAGCCGCATCTCGGGGGGTACGACCAGGCGCAGGCCGTGACCTACGTGTGGCTCGGGCAGTGCCTCTACGCGACCCTCGCCATCCAGGGCGGCGGCGCCGAGAAGGACCTGATGGAGCGCATCCGCACCGGTGAGATCGCCGTCGACCTGTACCGGCCGGCCGATCTCCAGCTGTGGTGGCTGGCGGGCGACGTGGGGCGGGCGCTGTTCCAGATGCTGGGGCGGGGCGTCGTCCCGTTCGCGTTCGGCGCGGTCTTCTTCCCCATGGCGCTGCCGACGTCGGTCACCCCCTGGGCGGCCTTCGTGGTCACGCTCCTGCTGGCGACGGTCGTCAGCTTCGCGCTCCGCTACCTGGTGGCCCTGAGCGTGTTCTGGCTCATGGACGGCATGGGCGTCAACCAGGTGCTGATGATCACGGGGATCTTCTTCTCCGGCATGGTGCTGCCGCTGAACGCCTTCCCGGGCGTGTTCGGTGACATCGTGCGGGTGCTGCCGTGGGCGGCGCAGATCCAGATGCCGGCGGATGTGCTGATGGGGGAGACCGACCCGCTCGGGGCGTTCGCCTTCCAGGCGGCGTGGGCGGTGGCACTGCTCGCGGCGGGGCGGCTGCTGCAGTCGGCCGCGACGCGCCGGGTGGTGGTGCAGGGTGGGTGAGCGGAGCGCCCTGCTGGAGGGCCTGCGCGCCTACCGGCTGATCGCCGGGATGTGGGTGCGCTCCAGCATGACCTACCGCACCTCCTTCATCGTCACGGTGTTCGGCAACCTGTTGGTGACCGGCCTGGACTTCGTGGGAATCCTGCTGATGTTCTCGCAGGTCGACTCGCTGGGCGGCTGGTCACTGCCCGAGATCGCCTTCCTGTACGGGCTGTCGGTGACGGCGTTCGGGATCGCCGACCTGGTGCTCGGCTCGATGGACGTCCTCGGCGCCCGGATGCGCGACGGCTCGTTCGACATCCTGCTCGTGCGTCCCGCGCCGGTGCTCGCCCAGGTGGGCGCCGACCGCTTCGCGCTGCGCCGTCTGGGGCGGATCACCCAGGGCGCGGTGGTTCTGGGCTGGGCGCTGGTCTCGGTCGACGTCGACTGGAGCGTGCCGAAGGCGCTGCTGGTGCCGGTGATGGTGGTCAGCGGCGCGGCGATCTTCTCGGCGGTGTTCGTGGCGGGCGCGGCCTTCCAGATCTTCGCCCAGGACGCCGCCGAGGTGCAGAACGCGTTCACGTACGGCGGGACCACGCTGCTGCAGTACCCGCCGAGCGTGTTCGGGAAGGACCTGGTGCGCGGCGTGACCTTCATGCTGCCGCTCGCCTTCGTCAACTGGGTGCCCGCCGCCTACGTGCTGGACCGGCCGTACCCGATCGAGCTGCCCGGGTGGGCGGCCTTCGTGTCGCCGCTGGTGGCGGTGGCCTGCTGTGTGCTGGCGGGGATGGCGTGGCGGGTGGGGCTTCGTTCGTACCGGAGTACAGGGAGTTGACGGCGTTGGACAGCGCGGACGGTGTGGACAGCGGGTTCATCGAACTCGACGGCGTCGAGAAGGTCTTCGACGTACGCAAGAAGACCGGCTTCATGAAACGGGAGCGGCGGCAGGTCCGGGCCGTCGACTCGATCTCCTTCCGCGTGGAACGCGGCGAGATGGTCGGCTACATCGGCCCGAACGGCGCCGGCAAGTCGACCACGATCAAGATGCTGACCGGCATCCTCACACCGAGCGCCGGCCGGCTCCGGGTCGCCGGCATCGACCCCTCCCGCGAACGCACCCGGCTCGCGCACCGCATCGGCGTGGTGTTCGGGCAGCGTACGACGCTGTGGTGGGACCTGCCGCTGGTCGACTCCTACCGGCTGATGCACCGCATGTACCGGATCCCCGACGCCCGCTACCGCGAGAACCTCGGCCGTCTGGTCGAACTCCTCGACCTGGGCGACCTGCTGGACGTGCCGGTACGGCAGCTCTCGCTCGGGCAGCGGATGCGCGGCGACATCGCGGCGGCCCTGCTGCACGACCCCGAGGTGCTCTACCTCGACGAACCGACCATCGGCCTCGACGTCGTGTCCAAGTCCAAGGTGCGGGAGTTCCTGCGGGAGTTGAACGCCGAGCGCGGCACGACGGTGCTGCTGACCACGCACGACCTGCAGGACATCGAGCAGTTGTGCAAGCGGGTGATGGTCATCGACCACGGGCGCCTGATGTACGACGGCCCGCTTGCCGGGCTGCACGAGGCGGGGGAGAGCGAGCGGACCCTGGTGGTGGACCTGGAGCGGGAACTGCCGCCGATCGACGCCCCGGCACCCGCCCGGGTCGTCCGGGTGGACGGTCCGCGGCAGTGGCTGGCGTTCCCGGCGTCGGAGTCGGCGGCACCGCTCGTCGCGCGGATCGCGGCGGAGTACCCGCTGGTGGACCTGTCGGTGCGGGAGCCGGACATCGAGGCGGTGATCGCGAAGATGTACGCGGAACAGGCCGAGCGGGCGATCTCGTAGCCCCCGGCGGGGTGAACTCGTAATCTGCTGTATATGACCGACGACTCAGTCCCGGACCTCCGCGCCTCCGACGCCGACCGTGAACGGGTCGCCGAGATCCTGCGGGACGCCCTCGCGGAGGGCCGTCTCGACATGGCGGAGTTCGAGGAGCGGCTGGACGCGACGTATCAGGCGCGGACGTACGGCGAACTGGCGCCGATCACCCGGGACCTGCCGGCCGCGGGCGTCACGGCGCCCTCCGTGTCACTGACCAAGGAGCCCGCCCCCGGCCCGGACGGCTCGGACTGGTCCGGGCGGATCGTCGGCGGTGAGGGTTCCTCGTCGTGGGCCGTGGCCGTGATGTCCGGCTTCCAGCGCAAGGGGCGCTGGACGATGCCCCGGCGGTTCACCTGTCTCGCCCTGTGCGGCGGCGGGGAGATCGACCTGCGCGAGGCGAACTTCGCGGACCGCGAGGTCGAGATCAACGCGATCGCGATCATGGGCGGGGTGGACGTCATCGTCCCGCCCGGCGTCGAGGTCGTCGTCCGCGGCATCGGCATCATGGGCGGCTTCGACCACCAGGAGGAGGGCGTCCCCGGCACGCCCGGCGCCCCGCGCGTCATCATCACCGGCTTCGCCTTCTGGGGCGGCGTCGGGGTCCAGCGAAAGCTGACCCGGGCAGAGAAACAACGTCTCCGCGAGCAACGCCGCCAGGAGCGACTGGACGGCCGGTCGGGCCGCCGCCAGCTGGACTGAGGTGCCTGCCGCCTGCGGGCAGTCGTGCCGCTGGGGCGGCACGGGTGGGCGCAGGCGGCACCCGCGCCGCCGGGCTGCGGACCCACCCCCGCCCCGGCACCGACGCCAGTGCCGAAAAACAGGCCGTTCTACAGCTCCGCCGGCGCCGACCCCTTCAGACTCTCCAGATCGAACGCCTCCGCCATCCGCGCATACCCCTTGTCACTGGGATGCAGATGATCACCGGAGTCGTAGTCGGCCCGCAGCCGCCGCGGGTCATAAGGATCACGCAGCGCCTCGTCGAAGTCGACCACCGCGTCGAACACCCGCCCCGCACGGATCTCCGCATTGATCTGCTGCCGCACGGCTTCCCGCGCCTCCGAGTACCCCCGGTGCCCACCGAACGGCATCAGCGTCGCCCCCACGACCTTCAGCCCTCGCGCATGCGCCTGCCCGACCATCGTGCGCAGCCCGCCGAGAATCGCGTTCGGATCCGCGAGCCGCGGGTTGCGCAGGATGTCGTTGACCCCGAGGTCGATGACGACGACCTTGACGTTCGTCCGCTCCAGCACGTCCCGCTGGAAGCGGTTCAGCCCGCTGGGGTTGTCCGCCGGCCGGCCCAGTCCGTCCGTGAGGACCCGGTTCCCGCTGATGCCCTGGTTGACGACGCTGTAGCGGGGGAGGTCCCGCCCGGCGGCGATCTCCGCGCGTAGCCTGTCGGACAGGACGTCGGTCCACCTGTTGTTGGCGCCCGCCGTGGAGGTGATCCCGTCGGTGAGCGAGTCGCCGAGGACGACGACCGTCCCGTCGGACTCGTTGCTCAGCACGTCCAGCGCCGTCAGGTAACGCCAGTACATGCTCTGCTCGGTGTACGGCGCGCCCGTCGTGTCGGCCGCGTGGTCGCCCCGGGCGACGTAGGAGATCTGCCGGGCGTGCGGGTGGTACGTCACCGGGCCGGAGCTGGTCGGCGTGTACGTGGTGATCAGGACGTCCGCGTCGTGCGGGATGACGACGCGCACGGCGTCGCTCATCACCTGCCGGCCGGGCGGGATGACGACCGTCGGCCCGCCGTTGAAGGTCAGCTGCCGCAGCGTGTCCGGGAGCGCGGCGGCCGTGCCGCTGCCGGCGGCGACGGCGATCGAGGCACGCGTGATGCTCAGCGGCGACTGGCCGTAGAGATTGGACAGCGTCACGCGGGCACTCGTACCGCCGACGGTGGTGTGGACGACGTTGCGCACGGAACGGTCCGCCATGCCGGTCGTCTCCGTGCCCGGCTCGGCCGCGGCCGGGGAGGTGGACCAGGTGCCGACCCAGGTGCCGGTGGAGGCGGGTGCGGCGGAGTTGTTCGGGAGGCGGTCGTCGGCGAGAGCGTTCCGCGCCGGCGTACCTCTGTCGGACGCCACCCCGACGTATATGGCGGTGGAAAGGGCCACGATCGCTGCGACAACGACGGCCAATAGGGCGTAACCACGACCCCGGGTCATGCTGTGTAGTTCTCCTCGGGCGATGGGAGCCCAAGGCTCCGATCTGATATGCCCATGATGCGTCATGGGCCGGGGGAAGCTCACACGGACCCCGTGTCACTACCCCCTCCCGACAGACGCCGGGAACTCCTGATCCGTTCCAGGAGTCGGTCAGGAAGGGACAATGTGTGCGGGATCACCGAGCGGGTGGAGCGGATGGAACGGACGAAAGCAGAAGAAATGGGCAGCGTCGGAGGGCAGCATGCCCGTCCCGGCGTCCCCACGAACCGTGCGATGGCCACCTTCAGCCCCGCGGACGAGGAGAAGCAGCGCGGCGTACGCCGCATGAAACTCACCGCCACCGGGCTCCTGCTGTTCGTGGCCGTGGTCTACGTCCTCGCCAAGTGGGCCCAGAACTCCGGCGCGGGCCCCTGGGCGGCCTATGTCGCCGCGGCCTCCGAGGCCGGCATGGTCGGCGCGCTCGCCGACTGGTTCGCCGTCACCGCCCTCTTCCGCCACCCCCTCGGCATCCCCATCCCGCACACCGCGATCATCCCCACCAAGAAGGACCAGCTAGGCGTCACCCTCGGCGAGTTCGTCGGTGAGAACTTCCTCTCCGAGGACGTCGTACGGCAACGGCTGCGCGCCGTCGGCATCGGCAGCCGCCTCGGCGCCTGGCTCGCCGTCCCCGAGCACGCCGACCGGGTCACGGCAGAGCTCTCCACCGCCCTGCGCGGCGCCCTGACCGTGCTGCGCGACTCCGACGTCCAGGCCGTCGTCGGCGAGGCGATCACCCGCCGGGCCAACGCCCAGGAGATCGGGCCCGGCATCGGCAAGATGCTGGAGAAGATCGTCGCCGACGGAGGCCACAAGCGGGTCGTCGACCTCGTCGTCACCCGCGCGCACGACTGGCTGGTGCTGCACCGCGACGAGGTGATGGACGCCGTGGAGGGCGGCGCCCCCGGCTGGACGCCGAGGTTCGTCGACCGCAAGGTCGGCGAGCGCGTCTACAAGGAACTCCTGCGCTTCGCCACCGAGATGCGCGACATGCCCGCCCACCCCGCGCGCGGCGCCCTCGACCGCTTCCTCACCGACTTCGCCTCCGACCTCCAGTCCGACACCGACACTCGCGCCCGCATCGAGCGCCTCAAGGGCGAAGTGCTGGGCCGCGGCGAGGTCCAGGACCTCATCGCCAGCGCCTGGACGGCCGTACGGTCCATGATCGTCGCGGCGGCGGAGGACGAGCGCAGCGAACTGCGGCTGCGCGTACGGGCGTCCCTGCTGTCGCTGGGCTCCCGGATGGCGGCCGAGCGCAAGGTGCAGGACAAGGTCGACAAGTGGGTGGAGGACGCGGCCGTCTACGTCGTCACCACCTACCGCAAGGAGATCACCTCCCTGATCACGGACACGGTGGCGAGCTGGGACGCCGAGCACACCACCAAGAAGATCGAGGCGAACATCGGCCGCGACCTGCAGTTCATCCGGATCAACGGCACGGTGGTCGGTTCCCTCGCCGGCCTGCTGATCTACACGGTGTCGCACGCGCTGGGGGCGTGAACGAGGGGACGTGACGTACCGGTGGCCAAAGGTGTCAGGGCGTAAGCGAATCCGCTCAGGGCACTCGAACCGGGTTCTTCTCGATGAGGAGGGAGCCCATGACCACCGCGCAGGCCGCAACCGGCCGAACCGTGACCACCGACATCCCCGCCCGCCTCGACCGCCTCCCGTGGTCGCGCTGGCACTGGACGATCGTCATCGGCCTCGGCACCGTGTGGATCCTCGACGGCCTCGAAGTCACCGTCGTGGGCAACATCGCCAGCCGTCTGTCGGAACCCGGCAGCGGCCTGCCCATCACCTCCGGCGAGGTCACCGGCATGGCGGCCGCCCTGTACGTGGCGGGAGCCTGCTCCGGCGCGCTCTTCTGGGGCCGGCTGACCGACAAGTGGGGCCGTAAAAAACTCTTCATGATCACGCTGGCGGTCTACCTCGGCGCCACCGCCCTGACCGCGATCGCCTTCGACACCTGGTGGTTCTTCCTCTTCCGCTTCCTCACCGGCTTCGGCATCGGCGGCGAGTACGCGGCCATCAACTCCGCGATCGACGAGCTGATCCCCAAGGAGTACCGCGGCCGCGTCGACCTGATGATCAACGGCAGCTTCTGGCTGGGCGCGGTCTTCGGCTCCCTCCTCTCGATCGTCGCCCTGGACACGGACATCTTCGCGGCGAACGTCGGCTGGCGCCTCACCTTCGCACTCGGCGCGGTCCTCGCCCTGGTGATCCTCCTGGTCCGCCGGCACGTCCCGGAGAGCCCCCGCTGGCTGCTGATCCACGGCCGCGACGACGAAGCGGAACGCATCGTCTCCTCGATCGAACGGAAGATCGAGCAGGAGCACGGCGAGCCGCTGCCGCGCGCGGAGGGCGAGATCACCATCCACCAGCGCCGCAGCGTCTCCTTCCTCGAAATCGGCCGCACGGTCTTCTCCGACTACCGCCGCCGCGCGATCCTCGGCTTCTCCCTCTTCATCGGCCAGGCCTTCCTCTACAACGCCATCACCTTCGGCTTCGGAGCGATCCTCACGACGTTCTTCGACGTCCCGAGCGGCAGCACCGGCTACTACTTCGCGGTCATCGCACTCGGCAACTTCTGCGGCCCGCTGCTGTTGGGCAAGCTCTTCGACACGGCCGGCCGCCGCGTGATGATCTCCGGCACGTACCTGCTGTCCGGCCTGCTCCTCTTCGGCACGGCCTGGCTCTTCGACCAGGGCGCGCTCAGCGCGAGCACGCTGACCGCATGCTGGTGCGCGGTGCTGTTCTTCGCCTCGGCGGGCGCGTCCAGCGCCTACCTGACGGTCTCCGAGGTCTTCCCGATGGAGACCCGCGCCATGTCCATCGCCTTCTTCTACGCCATCGGCACCGCGGCCGGCGGCATCAGCGGCCCGCTCCTCTTCGCCGACCTCACCGGCACGGGCAAGGTCGGCGACACGGTCCTCGCCTTCCAGATCGGCGCGACCCTGATGTGCCTGGCCGGCCTGGCAGCGGCGATCCTCGCGGTACGGGCGGAACGCCGCTCCCTGGAGGACATCGCCAAGCCGCTGACGGCGTCGGACAAGGCAGCCGGCGATTCGCGGGCACCGGCCTAGCTGCGGGCAGTCGTGCCGCTGGGGCGATGGGGGTCCCCCCGCTCGAGCGAAGTCGAGAGCTTGGGGGAGGGTGGGCGCAGCGGCACCCCGCCAGCGCGGGCGAGCGACCCGACCCGTGCCCGGCCCGCATGCCCAGCGCCCTCGCAACGGTGCCGGACGCTACTCGGCCCCACCCCGCCGCACATGATCTCGCCGTCGCAGCAGAAGCAACCCACCCGCGACGGCGGTGACTCCCGCAGCGGCGGCCCACCCGACGACCTCCTCAGAACCGGTGGCGGCGAGGTCCCTCTCCGAGGCGGGCGAGGCAACGACCGACGGAGTGGCACCGGCCTGAGGCCGGGCACCGGACGTCGCAGGAGACGAAGCAGGGGCCGGCGCCGGCGCCGCTGGATCCGTTGCCTTATCCCGCGTGAAGGCCAACGTGCCGAAGCCCAGCTGGTCGTAACCCCCACTGTTCGGCCCGTAATCCCACCCCCACCCTCAGGCGCGGCCTTGGCCGCCGCACGCGTCACATACGACGCCGACAACCCCCGCCGCTTGGTGTAGTGGTTGGCGATCATCGCCCAGACGGGACGCGTCATGGCCGGATCCACACCCGCCGCCTCCGTCGCGGTCTCACTCCCCGACCACCCCCCGATCGCCCCCTTCTTCCGCGTATTGGCCGTGTACGGCACATCCCCGCCCAGGCTCCACTTCGCCACGTACTGCGCCCCCTTGAGGAAGCGGTTGTCGTCATAGCCGTAGAGATCGATGCCCTGGTTCCAGGCCATCTCGCAGACCGTGCCCATCAACCCGACCCCGAGCAGTGAATGCCCCTGATCCCGCCCGGACTCGACCCACTCGGCGAGCCCGTCCTCGTGCACGACGGGAATCGCGTGCTTGACGGACCCCATGCCGTCCCCGTGCTTGAAGTACTCCACGGCCCGGTCGACCACGGCACGGTCGTCGCAGAAGATGCCGGTGGCGAGCACACAGGCGATGGCCGTGAGGTCCCAGTTGGGCCAGTAGTTGGTGACGACGGCACCGTTGTGATCGCTCAGGAAACTGTCGCTGAGCGGATAAAAGACGTTCCGCATCACCTCCTGCGCCCGCCCGAGCGCGAAGTCACCGTGATCGCGTACGAGTTCGGCGGCGTTGGCGAACTGATAGCCGTACAACCCGGCGGCCAGGAACCGGTCCGCCGAGCCCTGGATCGACGTCAGCTTCCCCGACCAGGCGTTGAGGATCGCCACCGCGGTGTCGGCATGCGCGGTCTCACCGCTGACGTGGTACCGCAGGGCGTTCTGGTAGGCGGCGTGGATGTCGTTGTAGAGGACCGCGTAGTTCTGGGGCGAACCCGCCCCCCGGTACACGGTGGCCTGCGGATCGGCCCGCCAGCCGCTCTGCGCGTGCCGGTTGGCCGTGAGCTTGGCGAACCCGGCCGTATAGGGTCTGGCGCCCGCCTTCACCTTGGCCGCCATACGGTCCAGGTCGGTACGGGTGTGCAACAGCCCGGGGTGGGCGAAGGCGGAGCCGGCGGCGGAGGCCGGGCTCGCGAGCGCGGTCGTACCGACACCGGCCCCGACACCGATGCCGGCGGCTCCGGCTGCCGCGCCCACGGTCTTCAACATGCTCCGGCGGCTGATCTGTCGTGTCACGTTGTCGTACCTCGACGTCGTAAATCGCGTTCCTGCGGGGGACGGTGAGGAGACGGCCGGACGGCGAAGGCGATAACAAAAACTGCGCTATAGTTGATCTGCGTCCAGTCGCCGGAACTCCGAACTCCGGTCACACGGACGATGCGTTGGTGGTCCAAGGAAAGACGCCCCGCTTCCTGCGGGGAAATGCAGGTGCAAGGCCTGCCCGGCGCTCCAGACAAGAACCCCGGCCCTGGGATTCAGGGCCGGGGTTCTTCGCTGTGCGCTCTGCTCAACTCAGCCGCGCCGGTCGGCGACCACCCAGGACGCCACGGCCACGGCCCCCGCCACCCCGAACACGGCAGGCCAGGCACCCACCTTCTTGGCCAGCGGATGAGACCCGGCGAAGGCGGCGACATACGCGGCCGACAGCGCCCCCGCGGCCACCCCGCCGGCCTGCTGCCGCCACTGCCGCGCGGCCGCGGCCCCGGCGACGGCGAGCACGGCCCCGCCGAGCGGCCGCTGCCTGGTCCAGCGGGCCACGCCGTACCCGCCCACGAGACCGCTCGCGGCGATCACCGCACTGGGAACCTTCGCCATCCCCTGCCCTCCTGCTTCTGCTCTGCTCTGCGCCTGCTGCTCCTGCCCCGCTCGCGATCATCGAGGCTAACGCCCCAGGTCGGGGGCGCACGCGCCGGGGCGCACGAAGGCGCGCTCCCTCGAGGCCCACCAACATGAGTCGAGGCTTGTCAAGTTTCCCGCTCCGAGTTATATAAGAAGGCGAAGAAACGTAGGGCATCGCACCGACAGCGCCTGAAGAGAGGAGTGACCAGTGATGCTCATGCGCACGGACCCCTCCCGTGAACTCGACCGGCTCACCCAGCAGGTCTTCGGCCCCGCCACGCGCCCGACCGCGATGGCGATGGATGCCTACCGCTCCGGGGACGAGTTCTTCGTCCACTTCGACCTCCCCGGCATCGACCCCGAGACGATCGAGCTGGACGTCGAACGCAACGTCCTGAACGTCCGAGCCGAACGCAGGTCCCCGCCCCCGACGGACGCGGAGCTGCTCGTCGCCGAACGGCCCACGGGCACCTTCACCCGCCAGCTCTTCCTCGGCGACACGCTGGACACGGAGCGCATCGACGCCTCGTACGAGGCCGGCGTCCTGACCCTGCGCATCCCGGTGGCCGAGCAGGCCAAGCCGCGCCGCATCCAGATCACGGGCGGCGACAAGCCCAAGCAGCTGAGCGGCTGACGGCACGGCACTCACGTACCCACGCAAACCCACGAGGGCTGTCCCGAGGAAGTCCCACCCACGGGACAGCCCCCGCCCCCCCACACACACACCCACTGCGCGCCGCCGGACTCCCACCCCGGCGGCGCGACGCAGCACCGGATCCGGAGGAAGACCCACACATGAGCGTGACGACGGTGCCCAGTGTGACGACTGCTCTCACGGCCCCGAAGACCCTGATCCCCGCCCCGCCGCGCAACCACGACGCCCGAGGCGACGACAACGCCTGGACCCGACTGATCGAGGCGGTGCGGGAATCGGGCCAGTACCCCACCAGGCCGGAGGCGGAGCGGGTCACCCGTATCGTCCTGTCCGCCCTCGGCGGTCACGTGATCGGCGACGAACGGGTCGACCTCGCCCGCGCCCTGCCCGAGGAGGCCGCCAGGGTCGTAGCGTCCCAGATCCCGGCCACGCGCCGGCTGACGGCCGCCGAGTTCGTCGACTCCGTCGCGGCCCGTATCGAGGGAGCGACCCCGCCACGGCCCGCTGGGACGTCAGCTCGGTCCTGAGCGTGCTGCGCCCCTGGTCGGCGACGACCTGATCACCCGCATCCTGGCCCAACTCCCCGCCGGCTACGCCCTCCTGTTCGGCCGAGCGGACCTGAGCCCGGCGTCGTAGGGCCCGGCGTCGTAGGCTCCTGAACCGCGTACGACGGCCACCGCCGAGCCGGGCGGTGGCCGTCGGCCCCCCACCGGAGTCACCGCCAGGAGCCGCCCCTTGACCCGCATGAGGTCCACAACCGCAATTCTCACCACCCCCGACGGCACGCACCTCGCCCACACAGACCACCACCCCGCCGCCGGGGACCCCGCGGCCACGTTCCTCCTCCTGCACGGCCTGGCAGGCCACCAGGGCGAGTGGGACACCCTCGCCGCGCAACTGTCGGCCGACGGCCACCGCGTGGTGACGTACGACGCCCGAGGCCACGGCGCCAGTACCCGAAACCCGGCGACCACGACCCGCGCGGCCCACGTCCAGGACGCCGTAGCCCTGATCGAGGAACTGGACCTGGCCCCCGTCACCCTGCTGGGCCAGTCCCTGGGCGGCCACACGGCCCTGCTCCTGGCCGCGGCCCACCCCCACCTGGTGAAGTCCCTGATCCTGGTCGAAGCGGGCCCGGCCGGCCCGTCCCCGGACCTCCCCACACAGATCGCGACCTGGCTGGACAGCTGGCCGACCCCCTTCAAGTCCCTCGACGAGGCGGAGGCCTTCCTTGGCCACGAGGCGTGGGCAAGGAGCCTGGAGAAACGAGAAGACGGCTGGTACCCGAAGTGGGACCGCACCACGATCATCGACACGATCGCCGAACTGGCGACCACGGCCTACTGGCCCGAGTGGTCCCGCATCACCTGCCCCACCCTCCTCATCCAGGGCGAACACGGCACGATGCGCCACGACGAACCGGCGGAGATGCTCACCCGCCGCCCGCACACCCGCCACACCCGCATCCCCGACGCGGCACGACGTCCACCTGGACCAGCCGGACCGCCTGTACGAGGCGATCAGGACCTTCAACAGCTGACCCTTGACCTCAACCAAAGTCGAGGTCCTACGTTGATCGCGTCCAGGCAACCATGGGAGGGGAACGCGTGAGCACGCACACGAAGGACCTCGAGGAGTACACCCACGACGAGCTGGCAGCCCAGCCGATCGGAGCATGGACGGGCCAGGCCTACCGCCTGGTGGTAGGAGCCCTCCGGGCCCAACTGGCGGTGGAGGACCTCACCCAGCCCCACTGGTGGACCCTCAACCATGCGTCCGGCGCCCCCGGCTCATGGACCCGCGCGACCCTGACCGACCGCCTGACCCCCTACGACGACCTGAACACCGACTTCGACGAGGTCTACGACGACCTGATCGCCCGAGGCTGGCTCACGGAGGACGCGACGGGCGGCATGGCCCTGACCGAGGAGGGCGAGGCCGGCCGCCTCCGCGCCCGAGGACGCAACCTCCAGGTCCACGAGCAGACCCACGAGGGCATCGATCCCGCCGACTTCGTGGTGACGATCAACGTCCTGCGCCGGATCGTCGCCAACCTGGGCGGCAACGGAAACCTTCCCGACGACGGCAAATAGTTCGACAGGGCCCCGTCTCCCCGCCCATCCTGCGGAGCGCACCGCCGCACATCAACCCACCCCAGGGAGACGACCGTTGAACCCCGCCATCCGTCACATCACCTTCGACTGCACGGGAGAGCCCTACGAACTGGCTCGTTTCTGGTCCGAGTTGCTCGGCCACCCGATCTCCGACGAGGACAAGCCCGGCGATCCCGAGGTACTGATCGAGCTCCCGAACGGCGCCCCCGGCCTGCTCTTCGTCAGCGTCGAGGAAGGCAAGGCGACCAAGAACCGCATCCACTTCGACCTCCAGCCCACGGGGCGCGCCCGCTCCGCTGAGGTCGAACGCGCCGTGACCCTCGGCGCCCGCATCCTGACGGACCGCACCCTCCCGAACGGCAGAGGCTGGGTCGTCATGGCCGACCCCGAGGGCAACGAGTTCTGCCTCGAACGGGGAGAACTGGATCCGGTGGAGGACTGACGTCAGGACGCTCTGGCTCCGGGGGTAGATCCATTATCGCGGCACGCGGAGCCACCTGTCACGTTCCCCAGAATGATCTTTACGCCCGATATGCGCCCTAGGCTTGCGGGGACAGACACAACATCCCTCACCGAACCGGGAGTTGAGAGTGGCGCACGACGTTGGCGCGCTGGCGGAGGAACTCACAGCCATGGCGGCGGCCGATCACCTGTCCTCGGTCCACGCGAACAGCGATGACCCTGCCGAACAGCTGGCATGGCGCCGGCTGACCGCACGGCACGGTGACCGGCTCAGCGAGATCATGGACGAGTACGGCTGGCCGACGGCAGAACTGGTCGGCGAGGAGGCCGCCCGCGCGGCCCGGCTGATCGCCCAGCACGCCGACCGACAGCTCGATGTCCAGCGCCGCGCCCTCCACCTCATGCAGCAGGCGGTATCGGCGGGCTCGGCCAGCCCCCGCGAACTGGCCTTCCTCCGCGATCGCACCCTGGTCAACGAGGGCCGCAAACAGGTCTACGGCACACAGATCGCCGGCGTGAAGGACGGGGCACCGGTTCCGTGGCCCTGCGAGGAACCCGAGCGCATGGACGACCTCCGCGCGGAGGTCGGCATCGAGCCGTTCGATGAATACGTCGCCAAGTTCTCCCTGACCTGACGCCAGCCACGGTCACTCGGAGAAGCCCAACAACTACCACCACTCACCGTCTACCCGGCAACGGCCCTGCACCCAACCCCAACCGCTCCCGCCGCCCCAGCCCTGGGCCGCCCCGGAACCGCCAACCTCGGGAAAACCGGGCGGCCGTGAGTACCTCACAGCCAACGTGACGTTCGCGGCTTGGTCCGAGGACCAGCCGGCTCCTTGGCCGACCGACGCGAGGTAGCGGGGCGGCACCCCTCAGAGTGCCGCCCCGCCGCGCTTCACGTTCTGGACGAAGGTGCGCCAAGCATCGCTTCCCACCACGATCACCCGCGCGTCCGCGACCTTTGAGTCGCGGACGAGGGCACCTCCGCCGGTGAACGCGCACTCGACGCACTCGCCCCCGGCGCCGTTGCTGTACGACGACGTGAACCACACCGGACGGCCGCTTCCGCCGGACGCTTCTATTGTCACCTTGCGTAATCCTTCAGGATCGACTCGATCAACAGGGCCGAGCGTTGAGGACTCAAGGCCGCGGCTCGAAGACCGTCGAACGCCCTCGTGTACTCACGGACATGATGCTCGCCTTCCAAGTACATGGCATCGGTGATGCCGTCGCGATACACGAGATCCGGATCCTCGGGGGCCGGGAATCCCAGCATGGTGAACGAACCGGTGGCCGGATATGTCCCTGCGTCGAAGGGGAGGACCTGCACGGTCACGGTCGGCAGATCGGCCGTCTCCCGGACCGCGTTCCATCTGCTCTCGCATAAGGGCGTGGTCCCCGATGACGTGGCGCAAGGCACCCTCGTTCACGATGAACCAGGCGTCGGGAGCATCCGGTCGCCTCAGCATGGCCTGGCGTTCCATGTGCACCTGCACCGCCTTGGTGATGTCCTCGGCCGACATATGTGCGCCGGACTTGTGGAGCTCGGACGCGTACACCTCGGTCTGCATGAGGCCGGGTACGACCTCGCACTGGTACTGGCGGAAGGTCGAAGCATCCTGCTTGAGGCCGATGTAGATGTTGAACCACTCGGGCACGCCGGCGCCGTGGACCTGCCACCAACCGCGCACTTTTGCCTGCCTCGCCAGCGACTTGAGGAATTCGCGCAGTTCGTCGCTCGTGCCGTAGAAGCGGCACAGGGCATCGATGTCCGACGGCTGGATACGCCCACTGCCCGTCTCCATCCGGTTGACCTTGGAGCCGCTCCAGTCCAGGGCCGAACCGACCTGGGCGCAGGTGAGTGTGCTCTTCTCTCGGAGCTTCTTCAGCTCGATCGAGAGGCGCCGACGGCGTGCCGTGGGTGAACCGGCCATCTCAATCCTCTTTCCAGTAGCGGGCGTTCAGTCTCGCGCCAAGGGGTGTGCTTGCCAATCACACGGAAGTGGGAATCCCGCCGTGCACATTGCACAAAGGGATGCGCTGCCAGCACAGTGGTCGACAGCACAACTCAAAGTGATCGTTCGTGACGCTGCGCTGCGGTGTGGTGTCGACTGCGACGAGAGGGGTCCGCGTGAGCCAGGAAGCGTGCATGTCGCGCAAGCCGTGGGAGCTTGCCTTCACGGCCGAACCCGTGGAGGTGGCTGCCCTGCGCCGGATCATGCGACTGCACCTAGGCGTGTGGGGTTGCAGGACATCACCGACGAGGCCCAACTCTGCGTCAGCGAGCTGGTGTCCAACGTCATCACGCATGTTGGACATGGCACGCCCGCGACGCTGGCTGTCTCCGTGCGGGGCACGCACCTGCGCATCGAGGTGCATGATCCCGACACACGGGCCCTGCCCGTCCTCCGGGACCCGAGCACGGAATCCCTGGAGGGGAGGGGCATGGCGCTCGTGGACGCTGTAGCCGATCGCTGGGGTGTTCTGCTACGCCCGGACCGGAGGGTCACGTGGTGCGAGCTGGCCACAAAACTCACGGCACCCAACGGCCACGTGGAAGCTCCCAGCGTGATGCGGGCCGAAGCCCTGCTCAGCCTCTACGCCGCTGCTACGCCGTTGTCGTGCAGAACAGGTGTGGGCAGGTTGACCTCGGCCGTGGCGGAGGAGACGGTGATCGCGGCGATCACCGACTTCCTTCACTGGCTCCAGGCCCACGGCTGCGACGCGGACGACATGCTCGACCGCGCGCAGATGCGATTCGAGGCCGAGGCGCTGCCCTATGTGAAGGGGCATGAGGCGTCACCAGGCTGAGATCGCAGCGTACGTACAGACGCCGGCCGGCAAGGCGTGCACATAAAATTGTGGCGCAACTGGTCTACGACACTCAGCGCGCTGAGGCGTTGAACTCGCCCACTAGGCCGCTCAGTTCAAGCAGCCCTTCGACACGGAAGGTCGGCAGTTCCAAGGCCTCGGCGCTGTTCCACTGAATGGTGGCCCAGGGCCCGCGATGCACAAGCGCTGTGTGCATACCCGCTTGCCCTGCAGGCCTGATGTCGTTGTCGCACCGGTCACCGACGTACGGGATCTCGCCGACCTCAAAGGGCACGGCGTCGGCCACCCGCTTGAAGAACTCGGGGTCGGGCTTGCTGGCGCCCCAGTCGTCGGATGTACCGATCAAGTCGACGTCGTCGGAGAATAGCGCCCGCAAGATCCCTCCGGCGCGTACGGTCTGGTTGCCGGCGATACCGAGCTACAGCCCCTCGGCCCGGAGCTGCCGGAGAGCAGGTCGGACGTCCTCGTACAGATCCTCTTCCCCAAAGCTCTCCGGCTGTCCGGCAGCGGCCCGCTTCTCCCGCTCTTCGTAGAGTTCGAAGCCGGGCCGGAACTCCTGGAACGTCTCCCGGTAGTCGCGGCCTTGGGCGATCACGGCCCCGAACATTGCGTGGAAGGTATGCCGCGGCACACCCAGCCAGTCGGCCCAAGTGCCGTACTCCCGGCTCTCGTCCACGAGGCACTCACCGACGTCGAAGACCACTGCGCGAATCATGTGAGGAGACTATCCAAGGGCCAACAACGGCTCGGCTGGGCTCAGGCTCGCTACGCGGTCGAGATTTCGGAGGCCGAGGGAAGGTTGAAGTAGGGCTCGGGCCACTCGACGGAGCCGTCTGCCTCCGCTTGAGCCACGTGCTGTAGGAGCAGCGCTGTGTGGTCCTCTATGTTGCGGTGGTCATCACCGACCAATAGGGGGTCCGTGCTGGATATCGACGGGTAGTCGATGCCTAGCAGTTTGCATATGTGCTCGAAATCCTCATTCTTGTTTCCGTTGCCGAGGCTGCCGTGGAGGTAGTCGCGTAGGCGTGAACAGATATCGAGCATTGCATTTCCACTGTCCGTCACGCTGTATAGGCCCCCTTGCGGACTATCGCTCTTTAAGAATCCTATGATGAAGAGCCGTTCCGTTTCGAATTGGAGAGCGTTTAGATTGACGTCCAGTGCCTTGGCTGTGTGTCGATGGTTTCGATAGCCTTGCTTCTTGACGTGCGACAAGATCTCGAGCGGAAGGCCGGGGCGCCTTGAGGACGCGAAGCGGGTCACATCAGCGGAGGTAAGGCCTCCTAAGGCTACTTGGAGGAGAAGGTCCTTGGTGATCTCCTCTTTTAAGAGGTTGTGGACGGTTTTGCGGGACTTTTCGTCGTCCGCATCGAAGTCCGCCGGCACCCAGAATACCCGCAGGCGGGACAAGCTTTCGGGCATGGTCCGGAGGTAGTCCTGGGTAACCTCGGCGAGGCGAGAACGATTGCGACTTTCGTGGCGAGCAATGTATACAGCCGCCGCGATGTCCTCCTCATGGAGGAGAGTTCTGAGATCCTTGTCGATTCCGTCTCCACCATGCCCCCAGAGGGTTTGCCCTGAAATCACCTTTGACCAGTCCTTCTTTAGGTCGCAGGAGAAGTCAAAGCGCTTCCGTTGGCCCTCTGTGTAGCCAAATAGTGTGGATTTCGAGGCGCTCTCCATGACATGGAGGGCTGTTTTTGACAGGAAGACATGCTCATCTGACTCTGCCATGGGTGCTCCAAGGATGCGTGCCGGGTGCTCCTACTTGGCTGAACATCTCGTGTAGCCATGCGTATCTTGGTAGACGAGGTCGATTCCCTCTGTATGGAGAAGATTCAGCAAGTCACCCTGTGGCTTCTCCGGAAGCAGTACGGTCAGCTTGGGGTCGCGCGGCTTAATGTGCCGTACGAAGTCCTTCAGTTGACCTATGGCTATGTGCAGTTCATCGCGACTACTGGCGCCCCTTATTGCATGCAGTTCATGCGTGGTGGCGTCGTATAAATCGGTCTTGAGCGTCTTGGTCGTACCTGAAATCTTGATTTGGTACGCGAAGACCTTATGCTCACGCTTGGTGAGATCCTCGAGGTACTGATCCCGCAACGCAGATTGGCGCAGGTCGGCGATGAGGCTCGGCTGAGCAGCCCGCCTGCTCTCTGAGACTCGTTTCCTCTTCGGTTCCACCATTTTGCATGTGACTACCGTGGCGGAAACCATTTGGGTGTCGGTTTCTTGCGCGCGAGAGATGACATCCTGGGTGAGGCGCTCAAAGTCTCCCCTAGGGCGGAGGCGGAAGACGATGATGCGACGCCGCTTCCCCTCCTCGTCGTTCGCCTCGCGCACGGTATACGGCTGCTGCGAGTCCAATTCGAACTCGCCCACGTATCGCTGGCGCTTGGCGGCAGATTTTGAGCCAGGCACCTTGCCAGCTGCCATGAAGACACGCAGGGACCTTCCCGTGTCCGCGTGGCACAGGACGGCAGCGTTGCGGGAACCGTTCAGCCCCAGAAACGTTTGCTCTCCACGAGTGCCCTGGCCGGTGTACTCGAACACCGGCCCGCGCTCGTCCTCTTCCTCTAGCCAGCCGTCCTCATAGCCGTACTTCCTGCCGCTGTCGTGATCTACGTAGATGAGGATGTTTGGGGTGGTATTGGAGGGGATGATCCCTCCCTGCGTTCCTCCGCCGAACAGTTCCTGCATCACAGCACGCGTGGTCATCAGCCCGGGCTTGATCGAAGCTAAGTCCATGCTCTGACGTTAGCTGACCACTCTGACATCGAACGTGGGCACTAGCTTGCGTTGATGGCTGCGTACGACCAGACATCGGCTGGCAGCTCATGCTCCAGGCGCCATGTGATCGCCATCGGCTTGCTGCCCGTGTGGCCTTCGTAGATGGCGGGCCCGAGAAGCATCCAGGGCTGAGACTTACCGATGTCGGTGTTCTTGTACCGGCGCATGAAGAGCAGGACATGGCTGCCCCGCTGGGCGTGGTGCTGGTAGCGCAGTCCTGTTGGGGAGCTTTCGGCCGTGGAGTTCTGCGACTCCCAATGGAAGAGGGTCGGGCTCAGGGCGTAGTCCTTGTATCGGACAGTGGGGGAGAAGTCCTTCTCGTTCTTCTCCAAGGTGATCAGGAGGGCGTCTGTCTGGAGGTCCTCGACCCACTGGACGCCCTGTGCGAAGGACCTGGGCATCTGGCCGCCGAAGCGTGCTACCCCGAGAGCCGCCAGGATCTCAGAACGGTTATAGGAGCAGTGGACCTGTAGCGGGACCTGGTCGTGGGTGCCCGATAGGGGGATCGGGAAGTGGTCCGCCTGCTCCATGACGTAGGAAAGGACCTGGCGGAGCTCATCGCGGACGTTTGGTTGATCGCGGAGTGCGTCGAGGCCTTGCTGGAAGCTGGTGAAACCGCCCGCGTTGTCCCACAGATTGAAGAAGAGCATCCGGGCGTACGCCTGGTCCGTGGGGTCCAGTTCCTCGTAGGCGGGTACGTCGTCGGCGAGGAGGCGGATGTACGCGTTCGCGCGATCAGGGTCATCGACGTGCAGGAAGGCATGGACGCGCTTGAGGAGCGCCGACTCGCCAGCCGGAGCAGCCGCTTTTATCAGACCGGCTCGGCGAAGGACAGACGTCCAGGAGTTGTCGCTCTTGTACAGCTCTTTGATCTCCCTGCGGCTCTCCCGCAGGTAGTCCGCTAGCTGCGGCGTGTCATAGGCCTTGACTTCGTTGACCAGCGTCTTGACGGTAGCGCTCAACTGGGTCCGGATGTTGCCCAGCACCAGGTCCTTGGCCTTGCCCTCCAGGATGATCTGGCACCCGGAGGGCAGGAGCGGAAAGTCGTGCTCGATGTGGTCGACGAGCCGGTTCCTGGAGAGGTTCGTCAGAGCTCGGAACTGCTCTTCGAAGCGGAACTCCGCCCGATGCTGTCCGATGAAGTCGAGGACCGTGAGCACGGGTTTCGTCTCAGTACGCCGTAGTCCACGTCCCAGTTGCTGGAGGAAGACCGTAGCGCTGTTGGTGGGGCGCAGGAGCAGGAGTGTGTCGACATCGGGAATGTCGAGGCCCTCGTTGAACAGGTCCACAGAGAAGATGACTTGCAACTTCCCCGCTCGCAGGTCGGCGAGTGCTTGTGCTCGTACTGCGGCAGGCGAGTCGCTGGTGAGTGCGGTTGCTTGAAAGCCGGCCTTTTGGAAGAAGTCGGCCATGAAGCGTGCGTGCTTCTTGTCCACGCAGAAGCCCAGCGCACGCATGGCTCCCGGCTGGGAGACCTTGTCTCGGATCTGCTTAACGACGATGCGGGCACGTGCCTCGTTGCCCGTGTAGAGGTTCCCGAGCTCCTGGTCCGCGTAGGTACCCCTCTGCCAGGTGAGGTTCGTCAGGTCTGTGCCATCAGGGATACCGAAGTAGTGGAAGGGGCATAGCAGGTCATTTTCAAGGGCCTCCCAGAGTCGCATCTCGGCGGCGATGCGGCCCTCGAAGAACTCATCCTGCACGTTGAGCCCGTCCATCCGTTCGGGCGTCGCGGTCAGGCCGAGCAGTTCCTTGGGCTTGAAGTGGTCGATGACGCGGCGATAGGTGCCGGCCGTGGCGTGATGGAACTCGTCGATGACGATGATGTCGAAGTGGTCGGGAGCCAGCTCTTCAAGCCGCTGGATGTTCAGTGACTGGACGCTCGCAAAGACGTGGTCCCAGGCTTGCGGGTCCTCACCGCTGTAGAGCAACTCGCCGAATGAGGCGTCGTCCAGCACCTCTCGGTAGGTACGCAGAGACTGCTTGAGGATCTCCTTGCGGTGGGCGACGAACAGCAGCTTTGGGCGGTGGTTATTGAAGCTCTTGGAGAGGCTTCGGTAGTCCAGGGCGGCCATGACGGTCTTGCCTGTACCGGTGGCGGCGACCAGCAGGTTGCGGTTGCGTCCGCGGAGCTCGCGCTCTACTCGTAGGCGTTCCAGCATGTCCTGCTGGTAGGGGAAGGGGCGTACCTCCAGCCCGGACAGGTTGATTTTCAAGTCAGTGGTAGAGGTGGTGCCGCTCGCTTGGGTCAGGGCTTGATCGAGGCGGTCGGCGTGGTGATCGGGGTCGTACGTCTCGAACGCGGAGTCGTTCCAGTACGCGTCGAAGGTCGCCTCGAACTTGTTGAGTACTGCCGGTGTGGCGATGGAGGAGAGACGGACGTTCCACTCCAAGCCGTCGAGGAGCGCAGCTTTTGAGAGGTTCGAGCTGCCGACGTATGCGGTGTCAAAGCCTGTGTCTCGTCGGAAAAGCCAAGCTTTGGCGTGCAGTCGAGTGGATCGAATCTCGTAGTTGACCTTGACGGTAGCGCCGAAGTCACGGACGAGGCGGTCGAGTGCGTGGCGGTCAGTGGCGCCGATGTAGGTGGTCGTAATGACACGGATCGGCACGCCTCGCTCCTTCGCGGCACGCAACGAGTCTTCCAGGACGCGAATGCCGTACCACTTCACGAACGCGCAGAGCAGGTCGATGCGGTCTGCCGTAGCGAGCTCTGCCCTCAACTCGGTGCCGA
>KE354175.1 GCA_000415505.1 Streptomyces afghaniensis 772 | reverse complement strand
CGGCTACCACGTCACCGTGCCCCGGCGGCACTACGCCTGAGACATGCCGCCGGGCCCTCGCCCGCCCGGCCGGGGAACGCTCAGCGCACCTCGACCAGGCGGGCGAAGGTGACGACGTTGCCCTCGTAGCCGTTCTGCTGGGAGAAGCCGCCGCCGCAGGTGATGACCCGCAGTTCCGCCGCGCCCTTGGAGGCGTAGACACGGTCGCCGGGGAAGTTGTCCTTCTCGAACACCTCGATGCCGTAGATCTCGAACACGGCGGTCTTCCCGTCCTGCCGGGCGATCTCGACGCGGTTTCCCTTCTTCAGGGCCCCGAGTGCGTAGAACACGGCGGGGCCCTGCTGGTTGTCGACATGGCCGACGACGACCGCGGTGCCCTTCTCGCCGGGTGCGACGGCACCGGTGAACCAGCCGGCCAGGTTCGGGTCCTCGGGGGGCGGCGCGCCGACCCAGCCGTCCGCGTCCAGGCCCACGGGAATCATCGGCGCGTCGACCTGGATCGCCGGGATCCGGACCCGGTCCGGGAGGGAGTAGGGGAGGGGCTTGACGGCCCCGGCGAAGGTGGCCCCGGGCACGCGGCTGTCCGCCGCGGCCGCGGTCGCCGGCTGCGGCGGGCCCTCGTCGAATTCCCCCGAACCATTCCGGATGAGCGCGAGGCCGGTCAGCAGAACCAGCGCGATCACGCCCCACGGGGCGCGCTTCTTGTGCCGCGCCTCCTCTTCCGCCTCGGCCAGCTCGGACGCAGACATGGGCCATCCCCTCTCGACGCGGCCGTCGCCGTGTCGTTCGCGCATATCAGAACGCTAAGTGCCGGGCGCGAAACCGGCGACGGGGCAGGGGCGAACGGGTGGCGCAGGGCTGTCCGGGGTGGTCACGGACCGTCCGGGGTGACCCACTGCCGTGAGGTGCGCCATCCGAGTTGCCGCCGCGAGGAAATTTCTGACGGTCCGTGACCTGCGGCGATATCCGATTGCGAGGTCGTCCCGCGGTGCCTTCTCTCACCAGGACGGACCATTCCCGAAATGCGGGTCCGGGCAAGGCAACTGACTGTCTTTCTGGGAGGCGCTTTCTCGCCGATCGACCGGGGACGGGTCCCGGGGCGTCTTCCGCGGAGGTTCACATGCGTAACACTCGTGCCCTGGCGGTCGCCGGCGCCGCGGTAGCGGCCCTCGGCCTCTCCGCGCCCGCGGCCGTCGCGTGGGACACACCCAGGAACATCGTCGCCCTGCCCAGCGTGATCGCCCGCGGCGGCCAGCTGACCATCACGGTCGACGGATGCCGCCACGGTGGCACGGCCACCTCCAACGCGTTCACGATGCCGGCGAAACTCTCGCCCATCCCCGGCGCCAGGGAGACGGCGAGGGGCACCGCCACCATCAGGAACAACGCCCGCCCGGGGCCGTACGACATCACGGTCACGTGCGACGGCAAGAGTCTGACCAAGCCCCACGCGTTCACCGTCATCGGCGGTGTCCGCGGCGGCATCGGCGGCAGCAGCACCACCGGTGCGACCCCGACCGACATCGCCATCGGCGGTGGGCTCGTGACCGCCGCGGTCGTCGGCGGCGGGGTGTTCTGGATGCGCCGTCGCGCCGAGCGCCGCGTCTGACGCCTCGCTGCACGCTCCTTTGGACCCCTTCGATACGAGCCGCCTCGCACGTGAACGGTCTTCGCCCCGGATCCCTCGACGGATCCGGGGCGAAGACCTGCGCGGTGCGTGGGGCCGGTCAGCCGGCGTCCTCCTCGGTGCGGCGGCGGGCGAAGTGGTACGCCGTGCCCAGCGCGCCGGTGATCAGCGCGGCGCCGACGCCGATCTCCTTGAGGTCGAAACCGCCGAGGGTGCCGCCCTCTCCGGCGTGCACGCCCTTCCACGGGTGGCGGTGGTGGTGCGCCGGGTGATGTGCCGGGTGATGCGTCGGGTGATGCGCCGGATCGCCGCCGGCGATGGTCAGGTGCGCGGTGCCGCTCGACCCGTCACAGAAGAACTCCACGTCGTACACGGCGCCGGGCCTGGCCTTGCTGTCGACCCTGGCCGTCGCCGACGACTTCTTCGGCGGGATGGCGACGACGTCGAAGACCGGTGAGGAGACCGCCGCCTCCCCCTCGCACGCTTGGTTGCGCTCCACCACCAGCGTGACCTGGCCGTCCGCCGCGATGGTCGAGGGCTGGACGTCGAAGGCGAAATCGGTCCGGGTGGCCGCGTCGGCGGCCGGCACACAGGAGGTGAGGGCGCCGGCGCCCAGCAGTACGGCCGAGGCCGAGGCGACGCGTATCGCGCGCATGGTGAAACCTCCGGGTCCCCGAGGAGCAGCCGCGGACCTGTTCCGCTCACGCCGGAAATGCACCTCGATGCCCGAAACGCTAAGAACGTGTGCACGGCGGCGCGATCGCAGTAGCGCGAATGGGTCACAGGTGTGGGCCGCCAGGGGGAACCCCGTTGACGCGACCGGGGGCGGCGACGGTGTGTCGCTCGCCCCCCGGCCTGGTTCCGTGGTGCGGGTGCCGTCAGTCCCCGGCCCCCGGGAAGAGGTTCAGGAACGGGTCCGCCGACGCGGTCACGCCCCTGCTGTAGGGCGAGTCGAAGTCCCAGATCAGGAACAGCAGGAAAGCGATCAAGGCCGAGAACAGCCCGGCGAGGACCAGTTCCCGCGTCGTTCTGCGGATCTGCAGGGCGAAGATCATCCCGATGGTGACGACGGCTCCGGCGATCAGGCCGAACCACACCACGCCCGGCATGGTCTCCCCGGTCGACTCGGCCCGGGCGATCCGGGCCTCGCTTGCCGCGGTCACCTGGTCGAGGAGCGGCTGGTAGGCCTGGGCCTCGAAGTCCGACTCCGGCCGGTAGTCGGTGACGTCCTGGCGGACGCGCTCGAAGAGCTCACCGCCGCGCTCGGTGACCTGGCCCCGGTCGGCCATGGTGTCCCACTCGGTGGTGACGACATGGCTCACATACGTACGGATGTCGTCCCGGATGCGGTCGCGCACGTCGTCCGGGTAGACCCGGACCCGCTCCGAGATCTCGTACAGCGCGGTGGCCTCCGCCTGGACGTGGTCCTGGGCGGCACTGCGCCCCTCCCACACACCGGCGATCGCCAGGCCCAGGACGATGGCGTACACCACGCCGATCCACATCGTCATGTACTCGATGACGTCCGGGGTCTCGCTGGGATCCTCGTCGTCGGACGCCGTGCGGTGGCGTACGACGGTGATGACGACCACCACGACACAGGCGGCCAGCATCGCGAGGGTGAGAACAAGCCATTCCGGCAAGAGATGCCTCCAGAGCTTCAGGGATCAGCGCGCGCGCAGCGCGGCGACGGCGACCACCGCGGGCACCGTGACGAGCAGGACGAAGGTGAGCGGCGACATGGAGTGGCTCGCCGGCCGGGGCCGCGGCGCGGCGCGGTACCGCGGGTAGCGCACGGGCGTCGCGGACGGACGCGGGGTGGGCTTCGCCGACGGCTTCGGGGCCGGGGCGGGGGGCGGGGGAGGTACCGGTCTGGGGGCCGGCCGGGGCGGTGGCGCCGGGCGGGGCGGGGGCGGCGGAGACGGGGGCGGCGGCTCCGGTCTCGCCGTGGGGGTCGGTTTCGGGGCGGCGGTGAGGGTGGCGGTGGTGTCGGGTCCGGCGGCTTCGGAGTGGGCTCGGGCGGCGGCGGCTTCGGAGTCGGCTTCGGCGGCGGGGGCGTCGGGGTCGGCGTGGGCGTGGGCGTGGGCGTGGGGGGCGGTGTGGGTGGCCGGCACGGCGGCTTCGTCGGCCAGGTCCTGCTTCCGGCGACCGCCACCGCCTCCGTGCCGTCCGGCCCCGTCGAGGCGTACGCGCAGGCGTCGGCCACCGCCACTCCGGACGGTGCACCGACGAGCGCCCACGTCAGCGCCGCCACCGCCAAGGCCTTTGCGGCGAGGGCGGATTGGGTCGATAGGGGTCCATGCACGACGAAGATCATGAGCCTTCTGCCGCCGGGACGTGCCGGAGTGCAAGGGGATTGCCCCGAAAGAGGGATTTACGGGTGCCGTCGGTTTGATGGGCGGTCGCCCGTGAAGCTTTCGACCCCGTACCCGTGTTGCGGTGGCGGGCGGCGCCGTCACAGGTTCCGGAAAGAAATTTGGCCGGTGGTTGAACACAATCACGCCCGCCGTGCGTACTCATGACCGTGCGGCGGCGCAGCAGGGCGCTGCAACACCCTTGCGATTATGGGGAGTTGACGATGAAGACCTCCTGGCGGAGCGCCTCACTCGTGGCGAGCGCCGCGGCGGTCCTGGCGCTGACGACGGCGTGTGGTCAGGACAGCCCTCCGGCGGCCAGCCAGAACGTGGGTGCCTCGGCAGCGCCCGGGGACTACGGAAGCATCGGCACCGGGAACGGAGTGGGCGGCACCGCGGGCGGCCAGCAGGCCACGCCGAGCCCTTCCAGCCCGTCAAACCCCGCGGGCAAGCTGTCCGTCGCCACCGCCGAGGAGGTCGGCAAGGTGGTGACCGACAGTCTGGGCCTCACTCTGTACCGGTTCGACCAGGACACCGAGCAGCCGCCCAAGTCGAACTGCGACGGCGACTGCGCCAAGACCTGGCCGCCGGTGCCCGCGGACGACGCCGAGGCCGGCGAGGGCATCGACAAGGCGCTGCTCGGCTCGGTCACCCGGGCCGACGGCACCAAGCAGCTGACCGTCGGCGGCTGGCCGGCCTATCGCTACGCCAAGGACGTCAACGCCGGTGACGTCAAGGGCCAGGGCGTGGGCGGCAAGTGGTACGCACTGGCCCCCGACGGCAAGAAGGCGCAGGGCGGCGGCGAAGCCGCCGGTGGCGGCGAGGAGGCCGGGGCGCAGCCCGGGCTGTCCACCCGCAACGACCCCAAACTCGGCGAGATCGTCGTCGACAAGAACGGCATGACCGTCTACCGGTTCAAGAAGGACGAGGCCTGGCCCAAGCCCGTCTCCAACTGCACCGGCGAGTGCCTGGAGAAGTGGCCGCTCGTGGAGCCCGTCGACTACGCCGACACCAAGGGCATCCAGGAGAAGGGGTACATGGTCTTCGACCGGACCGACGGCAAGGGCAAGCAGCAGACGATCAACTGCTCGCCGATCTACACCTTCGCCGGTGACAAGGCTCCCGGCGACACCAACGGCCAGGGCGTCGGCGGCACCTGGTACGCGGTGCGGCCCGACGGAAAGCTGGTCGGCGCCTCGGAGAAGTAGAGAAACCTCCCCAGGGTTGATCATCTCGTCCACCCGACGGAGCCGACCCGGTCCGCCCCTCCGTACTCCACGGAGGGGCGGACCGTTTTGCCGTGCTTCACCTGAACTCATCGAATTCTGACGCTCTTCCCCTTCCACTCCGGAACTCTCCGGAATGCCTCGAACACTGTTCGTCATATGTTCGAAGGGCATGCTCACGGGTATCAATTCGGCACGTGCCGCAGGCAGTGACCGGGAACGGATGGTCAATTTCCGTTTCGGGTCGCTCCATTGGCGGGCGATCAGTAGCCTCTGCTCGAACACCGGATCGCCTACGCCTTGGAGAGATAGATGGAGCGTCCCGCCTGGGCCCCACGGAGCATCGACATCTCGGTGCCCAGCGTCTCCCGGATGTACGACTACTACCTGGGCGGATCGCACAACTTCGAGGTCGACCGGGAAGCGGCCCGCAGGGCCATGGAGTTCATGCCGGGACTCCCCAAGATCATGCAGGCGAACCGGGCGTTCATGCGACGCGCCGTGCGCTACGCGGCCGACCAGGGCATCGGCCAGTTCCTGGACATCGGCTCCGGCATACCCACGTTCGGCAACGTGCACGAGGTGGCCCAGGCCGCCCGCCCCGGCGCACGCGTGGTGTACGTCGACCACGACCCGGTGGCCGTGGCGCACAGCCAGGCGGTCCTCGAGGGCAACGACGACGCGGACGTCGTGGCCGCGGACCTCCGCAAGCCCCAGGAGATCCTGCGCAGCCCCGAGGTGGAGCGGCTGATCGACCTGAATCGGCCAGTGGCGTTGCTCCTCGTTGCCATACTGCACTTCGTGGAAGACGAGGACGACCCGTACGGGGCGGTGGCCGAGCTGGGCGAGGCGCTCGCGCCCGGCAGCATGCTCGTGCTCACCCATGCCTCGTACGAGGGCGTCCCGCTGCCGCCGGAGCGGGCCGGGGGCGCGGTGAACGTGTACCAGGACATCCGCAACCCGCTGATCATGCGCTCGCGCGAGGAGATCGCGCGGTTCTTCAAGGGGTACGACATGGTGGAACCCGGACTGGTGGCGATGCCGCGCTGGCGGCCCGACACCGCACCGGAGGACGAGGATCCTTACGCGTTCTCCGGTTTCGCGGGCGTGGGGCGTACGGCGTGATCGCGGAACCGGACGGGCCGGAGGACAGACTGCGCCGGTTCGCGACGATCTGGAGCCGGGCCGTCTTCCCGGTGACCTCGACGTCGTCGACCCGGCTGGAGTTCGAGGAGCAACTGCTGCCGCTGGCCCGGCGGTTGAGCGAGGCACTGCTGGCCCGGGCCTTCGACGCCGACGCGGGCAGGGCGGTGGGCGCCGCCCTCGTGGACGCGCACTGCACCGACCCGGAGGCGCTCAGCCGCACGCTGGACTGTGTGGACGCCTACCTGGTCCTGTACTGCGGCGGCGACGGCGACCAGGAGGACCTGCGGGCGCGCTCCGCACGCCTCCAGCACGCGATGGCCGCCGGATTCGCGCAGGCGCTGCGCGAACGGACCCTGGCCGAGCAGGAGGCCATCGCCCAGGCCGCACTGCGGGCGCAGGGTGTGGTGGCGCAGGCCCTGCACGCCACCGAGGCCCGCTTCCGCGCGGTCTTCGAGGGCGCCGCCATAGGCATCGGCATGGCCGATCTCGACGGCAACATCCTTCAGGTCAACGGCGCGCTGCTGCGCATGTTCGGGGTCTCCGAGCAGGCGATGCGCACCCGTAACGTCAGGGAGTGGACCCACCCCGACGACGCGCCGCAGACCTGGCGGCTCTACGACGAACTCGTGCGCGGCGAGCGTGAGCACTACCACGTGGAGAAGGCGTTCTACCGCCCTGACGGAACGGTCCTGTGGACCAACCTGACGGTCTCCCTGCTGCGGGACGCCGACGGCAGTCCGCAGTACCAGCTCGCGCTCATGGAGGACACCACCGAGCGGCGGCTGCTCAACCTGAGGCTGCGCTACGAGGCCACGCACGACGCGCTGACCGGGCTGCCGAACCGCACCTTCTTCTTCGAGCGCCTGGAGAAGGCACTGGGCGCCGGGAAGGGCCAGCGGTTCGGTCTGTGCTACCTCGACCTCGACGGCTTCAAGACCATCAACGACAGCCTCGGCCACGCGGCCGGCGACCGGCTGCTGGTGGAGGTCGCCGACCGGCTCCAGTCCTGCGCCACCGCGCCGGGCGAGATGGTGGCCCGGCTCGGCGGCGACGAGTTCGTGGCACTGACCACGGGCCCCGACACCCAGCGCGAGGTCGACGAGCTCGCCGCCCGCATCATGAACGCGCTGCTGGCCCCGATCAGCGTCGACGGCCGGGAGCTGACCGTGCGCGGCAGCATCGGCATCGTCGAGGGCCCGGCCGGCGAGCGCAGCCCCGCGGAGGTACTGCGCAGCGCTGACATCACCATGTACCGGGCCAAGTCGGCGGGCGGCAACCGCTTCGAACTCGCCGACCCGGAGGCGGACGCCCGCGCCATCACCCGGCACGGGCTGACCACGGCGCTGCCGACGGCCCTGGAACGGGGCGAGTTCTTCATCGAGTACCAGCCGCTGGTCCATCTCGGCGACGGCAGTGTGCGCGGTGCGGAGGCCCTGGTGCGCTGGCTGCATCCGCAGCACGGGGTGCTCGGGCCGGACCGGTTCATCCCGCTCGCCGAACACACCGGGCTGATCGTGCCGTTGGGCCGCTGGGTCCTGGAGCAGTCGGTGCGGCAGGCCCGTGAGTGGCGGGAACTGCACGGTGGTGTGGAGGCCGTGGGCCCGCTGCGGATCAACGTCAACCTCTCGCCCTGCCAGCTGACCCACCCCGGCCTGGTCCAGGACACCGTCGACATCCTGGAACGCGCGGGCGTCGAACCGGACGCGCTCTGCCTGGAGGTCACGGAGTCGGCGCTGATCGGCGCGGACGACGATCTGCTGAAGCCGTTGCGCCGGCTGGCGGAGATGGGCGTCGACATCGCCCTGGACGACTTCGGCACCGGCTACTCCAACCTCGCCAACCTGCGCCGCCTGCCGGTCAGCATCCTGAAATTGGACCGCTCCTTCACTCAGAGCATGCAGCAGTTCCCGGCCGACCCCGTCGACCTGAAGATCGTCGAGGGGATCGTCTCACTGGCCCACAGCCTGGACCTCGCGGTGACGGTCGAGGGCGTCGAGACGGGTGCGCAGGCCGAGCAGTTGCGGATTCTGGGGTGCGATACGGCACAAGGCTGGTACTACGCCCGCCCGGGCCCCCCGGAGCGGCTGCACGAACTGGCGTTGGTGGACGCGGCGGGCTGACGCCACCGGTGGCCGCTGCGAGGTGCCGGGTCAGGTGCCCAGCCCGCGCAGCAGCAGCGCGAGACCGCCCAGGAACTCCCGGTCGGCACTGACCTTCCGGGCGTTGCGGGCGGTCTCGGTCATGTGCGGAAAGGCGTCGGGCGGCAGCTCGGTGATGGCGACCGTGCCCTCGCCGGCCAGGGGCCCGAGGTGCTCCAGCTGGATGGCGCCGATGACGTACCCGAGCAGGCCCCGCAGCGCGATCACCCGCTGCTCGCCGTCGAATCCCGCCTCCGTGAGCACGCCGAGCACGGACTCCGACCAGCGCAGCCCGGCAAGGGACCGGTGCCGGTGGGCGACGGTCAGGGGCACGATCTCAGGATGGGCGGCCACGGCGTCCCGCAGCCGAACCACCAGCACCTCGATGCGCTCCTGCCAGGACGCCTCGGGGCCTGGCGGCTCGGTGTCCACGGTGCCGAGCACGAGGTCGACGACGAGCCGTTCCAGCTCCTGCCTGTCGTCCACATACCGGTAGAGCGCCATCGTGCTCATCCCGAGTTCCTTCGCGACCGAGCGCATGGACAGCCCGGTGAGCCCGTCGCGGTCGATCACGGCGAGGGCGGCCGAGGCCAGCCGGGCATGGCTGAGTGAGCGGGGGCGTGGCATGACGACGTTCAGCGTACGCCATACGCCAACCTTGTTAGGTGTACGGCATACGCCTACACTCGGTAGGAGTACGCCGTACACCTACGAAGGGGCACTCATGCTCATGCGCAAACCCACGCGGCCGGTGAAGTCCGGCTCCACCGTCACCCGACGCCACCTGGCCACCGTCTCCGGCGACCCCGTCGCCGTCCCCGATCCCGAGCGCCTGGTCCACCTCCAGTTCCGGCGGTTCGCCGGCTGCCCGGTGTGCCATCTGCACCTGCGGTCGGTGGTCCGCAGGCACGCGGAGATCGAGGCCGCCGGCATCCGTGAGGTCGTGGTCTTCCACTCACCTGCCGAGGAGCTGCGCCAGTACACCGCCGACCTGCCCTTCGCGGTCGTCGCCGACCCCGGCAAGCGGCTGTACGCCGAGTTCGGCGTCGAGTCGGCTCCCCGTGCCCTGCTCAGCCCGCGCGCCTGGTCGCCGGTCGTCAGGGCGGTGCTGCGCGGTGGGTGGGAAGTCCTCCGTGGCCGCGAACGGCTCCCCGCGACCAGCCAGCCGGGCGGCAGGCTCGGCCTGCCCGCCGACTTCCTCATCGGTCCCGAGGGCCGGGTCCTCGCCGCCAAGTACGGCGAGCACGTCTACGACCAGTGGCCGGTCGACGAGCTCCTGCACCTGGCGTCCTCCCACCGGCCGGCCCTCGGCCACCCTCCGGCGCGGCAGCCGCAGTCGTAGGCCGGGACCCGCGGGCGCCTCACCGCTCCAGCAGCATCCGCTGCAGTTCCCGGGCCGCCCGCGGCGGAGCCACATCGCTGCGGTGTGCCAGGGCGATGGTCCGGTGCAGACCGGGACGGTCCAGGGGCGTCACCCTCAGTCCACGGCCGGACCGCGCGGCCACCATCCGGGGCACGACGGCCACCCCCAGCCCCGCCCGCACGAACCCCAGCACCGCGTCCATCTCCCCGCCCTCCACCGCGAAGTCCGGCTCGAACCCCTCGGCGCGACACGCGGCCACGGTCAGTTCGCGCAGGTCGTAGCCGTGCCGGAACATCACCAGGCGCTCGCCCTCCAGGTCGGCCACGCGTACGGTGCGCCGGCCCCGGCCGGGTCTCGGCGCGTCCGGGGAGGAGACCACGACCAGGTCCTCGCGCAGCAGCTCCACCGTGGTCAGCGCCGGGGAGGGCGTCGGCAGGGGCAGCACCACCAGGGCCAGATCCAGCGCGCCGCGTGCCAGCTCCCGCACCAGGTCGTGCGAACCGCCCTCCTCGATCAGCAGCTGGATACCTGGATAGCGGTCGTGGAAGGCGCGCAGCACGTCCGGCAGCAGGCCCGTGCACAGGCTGGGCGTGGCGCCGAGCCGCACCCGCCCCCGGCGCAGCTGCACCAGCTCCAGCACCTCGTGCCGGGCCGTGTCCGCGTCCGCCAGGATGCGCCGGGCCAGGGGGAGGAGGGCCTCCCCGGCGTCCGTGAGCGTGATGTTGCCCCGGGCCCGCAGGAACAGGTCCGCGCCCAGCTCCCGCTCCAGCGCCTTGATCTGCTGCGACAGCGACGGCTGCGCGACATGGACCAGATCGGCGGCCCGCGTGAAGTGCCGGGTCTCGGCGACGGCCACGAAGTACTGGAGCTGCTGGAACTGCATACTCGTACGATAGCCCCAGGCTATGGAATCAAGCTGGACCATGTCTTGGACCGATCGGCTCCGCGTCCGTAGCGTGCTGTGCCATGGCTCTGGCAACGCGGACGGACCGACGGCCGTCCATGGCACGCACCGTGTGGGACTCCACCCTCGGCAAGAAGACCGTGATGGCGGTCAGCGGGCTGATCATGCTGCTGTACCTGGTCGTCCACATGATCGGAAACCTGAAGATCTTCTTCGGGGCCGGCGAGTTCGACCACTACGCCCACTGGCTGCGCACCGTCGGCGAGCCGTTCATGCACTACGAGTGGACGCTCTGGCTGGTCCGGATCGTGCTGGTGGCCGCCGTCGTGGCCCACGCCGTGTCCGCGTACCAGCTCAGCCGCCGCGACATCAGGGCACGGCCCAGCAAGTACGTGCACAAGAGGCCGCGCGCGAGTTACGCGACGCGCACCATGCGGTGGGGCGGGGTCATCCTCGGGCTGTTCATCGTCTGGCACATCCTGGACCTCACGACCGGCACCGTGCACCCCGGCTTCCGGCCCGGCCACCCGTACCAGAACGTGCTGGACACCTTCTCCACCTGGTACGGCAACGTCATCTACATCGTCGCGATGCTCGCGCTCGGCCTGCACGTGAGGCACGGCTTCTGGAGCGCCGCCCAGACCCTCGGCGCCGGCAGCCGCACCCGCGACCGCGCCCTGAAGACCGTCGCCAACGTCCTCGCGCTGCTGCTCACGGCGGGGTTCATCGCCGTACCCGTGGGCGTCATGACCGGAGTGGTGAGCTGACATGACCTACACCGACTACGCGACCGGTGAACCGGTCGTCGACACCAAGGCCCCGAAGGGCCCCGTCCACGAGCGCTGGGACAAGCGCCGCTTCGAGGCCAAGCTGGTCAACCCCGCCAACCGGCGCAAGCACACCGTCATCGTCGTCGGCACCGGCCTCGCCGGCGGTTCCGCCGGGGCCACCCTCGCCGAACAGGGCTACCACGTCGTCCAGTTCTGCTACCAGGACTCCCCGCGCCGCGCCCACTCCATCGCCGCGCAGGGCGGCATCAACGCCGCGAAGAACTACCGCAACGACGGCGACTCCGTCCACCGGCTGTTCTACGACACCGTCAAGGGCGGCGACTTCCGGGCCCGCGAGTCCAACGTCCACCGCCTCGCCCAGATCTCCGTCGAGATCATCGACCAGTGCGTGGCCCAGGGCGTGCCGTTCGCCCGCGAGTACGGCGGCCTGCTCGACACCCGTTCCTTCGGCGGCGTCCAGGTGTCGCGGACCTTCTACGCCCGCGGCCAGACGGGACAGCAACTGCTGCTCGGCGCCTACCAGGCCCTCAGCCGCCAGATCGCCGCGGGCAACATCGAGATGCACCCGCGTACGGAGATGCTGGACCTGATCGTCGTCGACGGGCGGGCGCGCGGGATCGTCGCCCGGGACCTCATCACCGGCAGGATCGACACGTACTTCGCGGACGCCGTCGTACTCGCCAGCGGCGGCTACGGCAACGTCTTCTACCTGTCGACGAACGCCATGAACTCCAACGCCACCGCGATCTGGCGGGCGCACCGGCGCGGCGCCTACTTCGCCAACCCCTGCTTCACCCAGATCCACCCCACCTGCATCCCGCGCACCGGCGAGCACCAGTCCAAGTTGACGCTGATGAGCGAGTCGCTGCGCAACGACGGCCGCATCTGGGTGCCGAAGGCCAAGGGCGACGACCGCCCGCCGAACGAGATCCCCGAGGACGAGCGCGACTACTACCTGGAGCGCATCTACCCCTCCTTCGGCAACCTGGTGCCGCGTGACATCGCCTCCCGCGCCGCGAAGAACGTCTGTGACGAGGGACGGGGCGTCGGCCCCGGCGGGCAGGGCGTCTACCTCGACTTCGCCGACGCCATCGAGCGCATGGGCCGTAAGGCCGTAGAGGCCAAGTACGGCAACCTCTTCGACATGTACCAGCGGATCACCGACGAGGATCCGTACCGGGTCCCCATGCGGATCTACCCCGCCGTGCACTACACGATGGGCGGACTGTGGGTCGACTACGACCTGCAGACCACCATCCCCGGCCTGTTCGCGATCGGCGAGGCCAACTTCTCCGACCACGGGGCCAACCGGCTCGGTGCCTCCGCGCTGATGCAGGGACTGGCCGACGGCTACTTCGTGCTCCCGGCGACCATCAACGACTACCTCGCCCGCAACCCGCTGGGGGACCGGGTCGACGCCGGCCACCCGGTCGTCCAGGAGGTGCTGGCCGAGACCGAGGACCGGCTCAACCTGCTGCTGTCCGTCGACGGCGGCCGCACGCCCGACTCCTTCCACCGCGAGGTCGGCGAACTCATGTGGGAGTTCTGCGGCATGGCCCGCACCGACTCCGGGCTGCGCAAGGCGCTGGAGCGCATCCCGCAGATCCGTGAGGAGTTCTGGCGGCGCATCAAGGTGCCCGGCACCGGCGAGGAGTTCAACCAGTCGCTGGAGAAGGCCAACCGCGTCGTCGACTACCTGGAGCTGGCCGAGCTGATGTGCCTCGACGCGCTGCACCGCAGCGAGTCCTGCGGCGGCCACTTCCGCGAGGAGTCCCAGACGCCCGACGGCGAGGCCGAACGGAAGGACGACGAGTTCGCGTACGCGGCCGCCTGGGAGTTCACCGGCACCGGCGAGGCTCCGACCCTGCACAAGGAAGACCTGGTCTTCGAGTACGTCCACCCCACCCAGCGGAGCTACGCATGAAGCTCACCCTGCGCGTCTGGCGGCAGAAGAACGCCGACGCCGAAGGCGCCATGTCCACGTACGAGGTGGACGGGATCTCCTCCGACATGTCCTTCCTGGAGATGCTCGACACCCTCAACGAGGAGCTCATCCTCAAGGGCGAGGACCCGGTCGCCTTCGACCACGACTGCCGCGAGGGCATCTGCGGTGCGTGCTCGCTCGTCATCAACGGCGATGCGCACGGGCCCGAGCGGACGACCACCTGCCAGCTCCACATGAGGTCGTTCAAGGACGGCGACACGATCGACATCGAACCGTGGAGGGCCTCCGCCTTCCCGGTGATCAAGGACCTGGTCGTCGACCGCTCGGCCTTCGACCGGATCATCCAGGCAGGTGGGTACATCACCGCGCCGACCGGTGCGGCT
The DNA here is from genome assembly GCA_000415505.1 of Streptomyces afghaniensis 772. Taxonomy (GTDB): domain Bacteria; phylum Actinomycetota; class Actinomycetes; order Streptomycetales; family Streptomycetaceae; genus Streptomyces; species Streptomyces afghaniensis. The sequence continues at coordinate 1,341 of KE354175.1, read as the reverse complement.
CCCGAGGCACATGCCACACCGGTGCCGAAGCCGGACGCCGACTTCGCCTTCGAACACGCCGAGTGCATCGGGTGCGGCGCGTGTGTCGCGGCGTGCCCGAACGGTGCGGCGATGCTGTTCACGTCCGCCAAGGTCAACCACCTGAACGTGCTGCCACAGGGCGCGCCCGAGCGCGAGACGCGGGTGCTGGACATGGTGGCGCAGATGGACGAGGAGGGCTTCGGCGGGTGCACCCTCACGGGAGAGTGCGCCACGGCGTGCCCCAAGGGCATTCCGCTCATGTCCATCACCGGCATGAACAAGGAGTGGCTGCGGGCCACGCGGAAGGTGAGCAAGCGGTAGAGCAGGGCAGGTAGGAACGTTCGCCGTTCGGTGCGGACGGGCGGGGCCGGTTGGTGCTCACCGGCCCCGTCTCGCCTTTCCGGGCTCCAGGCATTCAACATCCCGGCATCCGCGCTCCCGGCACTGGTCACGCGAAGGTCAGGCGGCATGGGCACAACAGTGACGGCGGCACCGCTCGCCGCCCCCGGCCCGTGACCAGGAGAGAGCCATGACCGGCGTACTGACCGTCGACCGCCCCGCGCAGCCCACGGCCCCCACCCGCTACACCGTCGCCCTCGCCCGGAACGAGGAGGACGTGCGTGCCGCGCAGCGGCTGCGGCACGACGTCTTCGCCGGGGAGCTGGGCGCCCTGCTGGCCGGCTCGCAACCCGGGCTGGACGTCGACCCGTTCGACGCGTACTGCGACCACCTGCTCGTCCGTGAGGAGACGACCGGCCAGGTCGTCGGCACCTACCGGCTGCTGCCGCCGGAGCGCGCGGCGGTCGCCGGACGCCTGTACTCCGAGAGCGAGTTCGACTTGAGCTCCCTCGCCGCGATCCGGCCCGAGCTCGTCGAGGTCGGCCGCTCCTGCGTGCACCCCGACCACCGCGACGGCGCGGTCATCAGCCTCATCTGGGCGGGAATCGCCCGCTACATGGTCGACCGGGGCCACGAGTGGCTCGCCGGCTGCTGCTCCGTCCCGCTCGCCGACGGCGGCGCCCTCGCCTCCGCCACCTGGGACCGGGTGAACGCCAAGCACCTGTCGCCGCAGGAGTACCGCGTGCGGCCGCTGCTGCCGTGGGTACCGGGCCCGGCGCCCGCCGCCCGCGTCGAACTGCCCGCCCTGCTGCGCGGCTACCTGCGCCTGGGCGCCTGGGTGTGCGGCGAACCGGCCCACGACCCGGACTTCGGTGTCGCCGACCTGTACGTGCTGCTGCCGATGAGCCGGGTCAACCCGCGCTACCTGCGGCACTTCCTGTCCCTCGTCCCCGCTGATGAGCGCCTGGCTGCCCACGCGCC
>KE354174.1 GCA_000415505.1 Streptomyces afghaniensis 772 | reverse complement strand
GCGGCCCGCACTGCTCGACGCCGACGGGACCCGTGCGGGACCTGTCGGGCGTCGTGCCGGACATCACGGGGCGCTGCTCGCGGACGACGCGGCGCTCGACCGCGTCCGTGCTGCCGCCGACGCCGGCGAGCTGCCCGCACTGGACGCCACCGGGTTGCGGATCGGGCCGCCGCTGGGGCGGATCGGCAAGATCGTCTGTATCGGTCTGAACTACCACGACCATGCGCGCGAGACGGGTGCCGAGCCGCCCGCCGAGCCGGTCTTCTTCATGGAGGCGCCGGACACCGTGGTCGGGCCGCACGACACGGTGCTCGTGCCGCGCGCGTCCCGCAAGACCGACTGGGAGGTCGAGCTGGCCGCCGTCATCGGGCGTACGGCCAGGTACCTGGGGTCCGCGCAGGAGGGGCTCGCGCATGTCGCCGGGT